>JAVEUJ010000212.1:0-2750 GCA_034005635.1 Kiritimatiellia bacterium
CTGGCGCGAGGTATAACCAAACATCTCGACCATGCGCTGATTGATATCGAGCACTTCAAAGGTCTGGGCATCGAGGATGAAGAGCGCGTCGTGGATGGTGTTGAACACGGTCGCAAAATACTGGCGGGAGTTTTGCAGGTCGTCTTGGGAGGCGCGCAGGTCGGCTAGGCGCCGGTTCAGTTCAGCAGTGCGACGTTGGACCTGGCGTCCCAGGATGAGATTACCTCCGCCGAGCAGCAGCACTGCGACGATGCCGGTGAGCAGCAGCCAGGCGAAACGCCGGACGACAACTCTCCAGGCGACGGGCGTGCCCATCCATTTTTCATCGATCGCCCGATATTCAGCGGGGGAGATGTGGTCGAAGCCCTCCTGCACCAGCGCCAGCAACTCAGCGGAGCCCTTGTGGACGGCGCGGTGGAGGGCGCCGGTATAGAGGACGAAGGAGTTGCGGAACTGATCTTCGATACCAAATTTGTAGAGGTAATATACTGCCGACGGCTCATCGATCGAGAAGACGCGCAGATCCTGATTTTTGGCCGCCTGCACGATAGCCTCATAATTGGGATATTCCTGGATGCTGTCGATGCCGTGGGCGGCAAGGGTCTCGATAACGGCATCTCCCTCTTTGACGCCGATGGTGAAACCTCGCAGTGACGATACGTCGGCAATCCCCCCCAGCGACCGGTGGGAGAATACCGGCACAGGGATTTGTGCGTAAGCGGGGGTGAAATCGTAGAGTCGGTCCCGTTCGGGAGTTTGGAAGGCTGCTTCGAGGACATCGGCGTCTTGGTCTTGCATCAGGCGCAGGGCATCGCCCCAGTTTGTGGCGACCAGATTGACTTGAATACCGGTTTTGTTTTCCCACAAGGCCCACTGATCCGGCACGATACCGCGCAACGTGCCATCGTTGGCGCGAAAAAAGTAGGGGGGGTAATTATCGTCGCCGACAACCCTGATGACTTCGACCGGTGGTGGGGAGGTGGTGCTGGCCCACATGGGAGCAGGCGCCAGTGCACTCAGCACCAGAAGCCATAAGCATGGGGCGGTGCGCCTCATGGGGCGACCTGGCTTGCCTGGCTAACTCCGGCCACATCCGGCCTCCTTTTGCATAACGCGATTTTCATCGCGGGCGGTGACTGCTTTCAGCTAGATCAGTTGTGCAATGCTTTCTTTGAGAATTTGAGCGGAATGGGCGAGATCTTTCATCTCATCAGGTTTGAGCCGCGCCTCGATAATTTCTTCGATGCCATTGGCCCCGACAACACAGGGGATGCCGAGGGTTACGTCGTGGAGCCCGTATTCGCCCTCGAGAGGGGCAGAGACGGTCATGATCCGGCGTTCGTTGCGCAAAATCGCGCGGACGATATGGGTCATGGCCATGGCCACGCCGTAGCTGGTCGAGCCTTTGTAGCCGATGATGTGGTAGGCGGAGCGGCGCACTTGCTCGAGAATTTGCGGTCGGCGTTCGATGAAATCGCATTTGCCACAGACCCGGCAGTAGTCATCCATTTGCAGGCCGCCCACATGAACCAGCGACCAGGCCGCAAATTCGCTATCCCCGTGTTCCCCGAGAATGGAGGCATGAATGTTGCGGGAGGAGATGCCGCAGTGTTCCGCCAAGAGCCAGCGGAAGCGTGCCGAATCCAACACGGTGCCGGAGCCCAGGATGCGACCCCGGGGCCAGTTGGTGCGCAGGCGGGCCACATGAGTCAGCACATCTACCGGGTTGGTGACGATCAGAACAATGGCATCGGGATTGACCGTTTGGATGTCGGTAACAATGCTGGTGATGATGCTGGCATTGATATGGAGGAGATCGAGGCGGCTCTGACCAGGGCCTGCTTGCGCTTTGCCAGCTGTGATGACCACGATCGCTGCGTCGCGGTAGGCGGTGGGGGCCGTGTCGGCGTGGATGTTGACCGTGCGATAGAACGGGGCGCCATGGGCCAAGTCTAAGGCCTGACCTTTGGCTAGGTCGGTATTGACGTCAACCAGTGCGATTTCTTCGGCCAGGCCCGATTGCGCCAAGGCAAACGCAAAGTCGGAACCGACGGCTCCCGTGCCCACGATAACCACTTTTCGGGATTTAAAATTTGTCATGCGTGCTCCCTCTACTTGGATAACTATAACGTGTTACAGGCAGACCGAAAGCTGTATTTATCAATATTTTCGCGAGATAAGGAAAAGCGGGAGAGCGGGGTAATGGATTTGAACTCATGAACTCAGAAAAAATTCGAGCAGTCGTCTCACGCAAAGATGCGAAGATGCAAAGGGAGGAAAGGGGGAAACTATTTTACACAGGATGAACAGGATTTTTCAGGATTAGATAAAATGAACAGCCACTTGAACCACAGAGAGCACAGCACGGCATAGCCGCAACCAAACAAGATAAGACAACCACGGATTACACCCACCTTCGCCAAGGCTTCCACCTTCGCCAAAGCTACGGCGGACAAGACGGCGGGCAAGCAAGATTACACAGATGGGGAAGGTGGGGGGAGCCGGGAATGAATCTGAACTCAAGAACTCATGAACAGCTAGAGCAGCCGGTCTCACGCCACGGCGCGAAGGCGCAAAGGGGCAGGGAGCGGAGGGGGAATTTAGCAGGAAAACAGGAAACAGCAGGAAAGCAGGAAGAAAGCCGGTTTAACCACAGAGGGCCACCGAGGGGCACAGAGGGGGAGAGGAAAAGATGGAGGGGAGAGAGAGACAATATTCTATATTCGATAAGGAATATTCAATTTTCAAGG
>JAVEUJ010000213.1:0-2714 GCA_034005635.1 Kiritimatiellia bacterium
GGGGGGGGGGGGGGGGGGGGGGGGGGGGGGGGGGGGGGGATGGCCTCATTGTCCCACACCCAGGGGGGCAGAACAATCTGGGCGGTTTCGGCGGGGTCGGTTACATAATACTCGATGTTGGCCGAGGGGCTTTCGTAGTGGTTGTTGCCGGTGGTGAAGACGTAGAATTTGTAGATCATACTGCGCGGGGAGCGGCGGGCAGTCCACCAGGTTTCGCCCTGGTAGGGTTCCGTGCCGGGGATGTCGTTGATCCAATCTGCCGCCCGACCGCCGACGAGGGAATACGGGTTGTTGATTTCAATGGTGGCATCAATTCCATTGGTGGAGAAGGCCCAGAGGCGGGAATAGATGCCGTCGCCGGCGATGGCGTCGCCGCGGGTGCCATCGTCCACGAGGTCGATTCCAGCGGTATCCCAGTCAAGGTAAGCAGAATTATCGGGATAATCACTGGCGGGGTTGCCGCCGGTTGCGCCGGTATCATTAAAGCCGCGCAGGGGGTCGGAGCCCAGCACCATGACGCGGGCGAGGTTGTCGCGCTTGCGCATGGAGAGGTCGAGCTGGAAAAGGATTTCGCGGCGGACACGGACCCCGGCATCGCCGCGGCGAACATCCTGATAGAGGCGGTTATGAGCGGAGGGCAAATTGGTGTCGCCGGGGTTACGCAGGGGGGCGGCGGCGGCGCCGAGGTAGTCCGTGACCGTCATGGGGGTACCATTGGTGGAGAGTGCGAGGGGGCGGGCGGCATCGGCGAACTCCGTCAGGCGAATGGCTTCGTAGGTGTTGGTGCCGGCAATACGGGCGCTGTACTTGTAGAAGAGGTTGGCGGGGGTGCCGGGCGGGAAGGTGACGGTGGCAGAGGCCCAGCCGTTGGAGCCGGGGATGGGAGCGAGGGGGGTGGTTTCGAGGGGCGGGTAGCCCCACTCGAGGGGCAGGGCGCCGCCGTTGACAAAAAAGCCGGTGGGCTTGCTGTGCGAGGCGCTGATGCCCATGCCGGAATTGGTATTCACCGCAAACGTGACAGCGACGGATTGGGAGATGCCGGATTCAGCCGGGAAGAGGCAAAATTCAGTGGTGCGTGAGTTTGGCGTAGCATCCTCGACACCAGTGGCGATGATCGGCAGGAGGTCGGTGGACGCGATGGGGGTGGCCAGACCGAGCAGGACGCCGTAATTGCCCTGGGCCACGGCGCTGACGGGTGTTGCGCCGCCGATGGTCCAGTTGGCGGTATTCTGGACGGTGCCGGCGGTCACGGGTTCGCTGAAGGCAACATAGATGGACGAGCCACCAACGGCACCGGCAGCGGCGCGGATCCAGGGGGCATTGACATCGCCACTGAGCATGTCGGGGATGCCATCAGTGTCGATGTCGATGATTACGTCGAGATAGGTGGCGGCTGTGAGGATGCCGTTGGTGTAGTCTCCGCCAGCCTGGTTGGGGATGGTGTCGGGAGAACTCCAGGCTTTGGCGGGATCGTTGTTATGGATGCCGGCCAAGAGGCGCAGGGCGGCACCGCGCGGGACGGTTTCGCCGGGTTCGACGGTGCCGAAGCGGTTGGTATGATATAGAACAGCCCAGGGAATGCGGGCTTCAAAGCCCTTGTGGGGGCAGGCGGTGGTGTTGTTGACGCTGGCCATGTCCACGGGGGTACCAGCGGGGGTGGAGCCGTTGCCGGCATCAAAAAGCGAATCGGTATTGTTGGTGGAGGGCACCGCAACGCCGTCGTAGGAAATTCGGATGGCATTGTTATAGAAGCCCTCGCTGGCGAGCATGTAGTCGAGGCCGAAGGTGCCGCTGCCATCGGTCCAGCCATAATCATTGTATTGGATGTAGCTGGGCTCGACGCTGGTCCAGTTGGTGGTGGTGGTGGCGCCGGTGCCGGCACCGGGATCGACGTCGATCAACACCACCAGCTTATTATTGTCGGCCTGCCAGGCCTGGAGGGCGACATACAGATAGGTGGCATCCCAAGTGACATAGAGGTTCGAGAGGGTGCCGTTGGCACCCCAGGTGGAGGGGCCGACAAATGAACCGCGCAGATCGGTGGCATCGTATTCGAGCGGCTGGCCATCGAGGACGGGGACGTTGGGGGGAGTGGCCCATGCCAAGGCCGCCAATAAAACACACCCATAGAAAACTAATGTCTTGTTCATGACTGCCTCCAGACTTTATCTACCCCCAGTCTACACGAGGAACAAGGAGGACAAAAGCGGAAAAATGACTCGGGCGCGGGGCGAGACAGGCGGGGCAGCCAAAACAGTCAAACTACGAAATTCGCGAAAGGGGCGAAAAGAAGAGACAGGAGACGGGGAGGAGGGATTAAATATTCAATATTCAATTCTTTTTTCACGCCAAGACGCAAAGGCACGAAGAGGGGTTCTGGAGGGACGGCCTCCGTGCCGTCCGGGATCGAACAATAACTAACAGCCAACCACGAATGAACACTGATGAACACAGCGCGGCATAGCCGCAACCAAAGGGATTAAGTCCACCACGGATGACACGCTTGCCCGCCGTGGTGGGGACGGCACGGATAAGGAAGGCGGAGAAAGAGGAAAATGAATTTGAACTCAAGAACTCATGAAAGAATAACGGTGAAGATAAACTACGAAAAGGAGACGGCTTTCCTGTAGGTGTGCCCGCTGGGTGCGCCGAGCAGAAGAAGCCGTGCAACAGAACTGGAAGATGCGCGGACCGGGAGGTCCACGCTACGAGAG
>JAVEUJ010000082.1:0-10867 GCA_034005635.1 Kiritimatiellia bacterium
GGCCCACCGCCCGTATTGCCCCTTCCACGCCGTATGCCGCAACCGCCCAACCCGGGGTAATCAAGCCGCCGCGCCATTCCTCCCCCCCTCCCGCTCCCGTGGCTCCTCGGCCCGTGCTGCGCCCGGCGACCGCCCTGCCTGCCCCCTCCCCGACATCTCCGCCAGCCATCGCCCCGCCACCCCATTCTGTGCCCCAACCGTCCACGCCTCCGCGGGTTATCGCCCCACCGCCCCGTGCTGGCACCCCACCCTCTACACTGTCACCCCGGCGACCAGTTCATCGCACACCAACCACGGTTCCCGCTCCGGCCACCACGGTCACCGCCCAGCGCTCGGCCGACATCGAGGTCGCGGTAGACCCTAATCTCGTGGAAGATCTGGAGCTGATAGAGGCCCCCCAGCAAGGCAAACCTGTCCAAGTGGAAGGCGAGCTGCGCGCAGCCCCCTTCCTTGCCGCTTCGCCGTCCCGCTACCGATTGTTGGCCTACGACGGCGATATTCTGGAAATGGTGTGTCATGTGCATGGCAACTCCGTCGAACTCCGCCGCTATATTGGAAAAAATATTTCGATCCGCGGTCGTGAATACTGGGTAGAAAAGAGCGACATGCCCGTCGTGGTGGTCGGCCAGATCGTGCCACTCACCCCCAATCCCGTCCACGAGCCGGTTCTGTTCTAATGCGGTCCAGCGACGCTCCCGCCCCCCCGCCTTCCCGCCCCATCGGGATCCTGGGCGGCACCTTCAACCCCGTTCACAATGGCCACCTGGGCATTGCGCGCGACGCCCTGCGCTTGTTCGATCTGGCCGCCGTGTGGTTTATCCCCTGTGCCATCCCTCCCCACAAATCCGCGGATGGCCTCGCCGCCAACGCCGACCGCCTCGCCATGCTCAAACTCGCGATCCAGGACGAGCCCCGCTTTGCGGTTCTCCCGATCGAGTTCGAACGGCCAGGCACCTCGTACACACTGGACACCCTGCGCGCCCTGCAAGCGCGTCATCCACAAACCGAATTTGTTTTTATTATCGGCGCCGACACCCTGCACGAGCTGCATACTTGGCACCAGCCACTGGAATTGCTCGCTACGGTGCGAATCGTCACCCTCGCCCGCCCCGGCTTCACCCCCGATCCCGCCACACTTCATTTGCCGCCCCCCTGGCCCGAAACCCTTCTGGCCGATGTACGCACCGGCCAACTCCACGATGTCGCTTCTCGCGACATCCGGGCCCAACTGGCCGCCGGCCAACCCGTTTCGCTTGTCCCCGATTCCGTTATCCGCTATATTCAGGAGCACAACCTATACCGATGAAAACAGCGCCATCCACCACCAAAAAGACTGCGGTCAAGAAAAAGACCCACCCCGCCGCCCCCAAGAAAGTCGCTGCCCCCAAAAAGGTTGCTGCGCCCAAAAAAGCAGCTACGCCCAAACCGGCGCGGGTAAAGAAACCCAGCGATCCCCAACGCATCCTGATTGAAAAAGTCCGGGGCATGCTCGACGCTAAAAAGGGCGAGAACATCGTGATTCTGCACGTCGCCGAAGTCTCCAGTGTCACGGATTACATGATCCTGTGCAGCGGCCTCAATATGCCTCACCTGCGCGCGCTGGCCGACGACGTGGCCAAGCAACTCCACCTCGAAGACCCGCCGGTGGCCTGCCACCGCCGCGCCGGTTCCGCACAGAGCGAGTGGCTCGTCCTCGACTATGTTGATTTTGTCGTCCACTTGTTCACCCCCGTCATGCGCTCCTACTACGCCCTCGAACAGCTCTGGAAAGACGCCCCCATCGTCAAGGGGTGATGGTCGCCGCCCGCCGCCCCGGGCGGGGTTGTTGGCTCAGGGTGGATGGTTAGTGGTTGTGGACTATCATTGATTATCGACCGTCCCCCCTGTGTCTCCATTCCTCTGTACTACAATCCTTCAAAACCGTATTTTTAAAACACGTTTCTCATTATGCCATTGCTATAAGTCATGTTGTGTCAGCGGATAATACAACAAGAAATGCAGCGCCAACTTTTCGGCGTTTCCCCTTGAATATTGAAGATTCCTTGTTGAATATTGAATATTGTCTCCCCCCCTCTCCCTCTTTGCGCCTTAGCGTCTTGGCGTGAGCCTGACTTTTCCGGCTTCTTATGAGTTCTTGAGTTCAGATTAACTCGTCTCCTTAACCATCTCCCTGCGGCCCCGAAAGCCCCTACGGCAGACCGCGGGTCTTTTTGATGCGCGCGTACGCAGCATTGACCCGCTGGAATTTCTCAGTGGCACTCTTCTGAAATTCTGGCCCGAGATGCGCTACCTTGTCGGGGTGGTGTTTCATCGACATCCGCCGGTAGGCCTGGCGCAGCTCATCATCCGTCGCGCGGGGAGTAATTTCCAACACGCGATAGTCCGCATGGGGATCGGCCTTCGGCGCGAACATCGCCGCAATAGACCGGATATCAGGAGCACGGATGCCGAATTCGGCTGCGAATTGCTGCAGCAGCCGGTCCTCCGCTGGATGCAACTGGCCGTCGGCATGGGCAATGCTATAGAGAAAATGCAGCAGTGTCAGGCGCTGCGAATAGTTCATGTGGACGCGAATCTGATCGCAGACCGGACCGATAGGAATGTCCTTGCGCAGCAACTCGCGCAGCATCTGCAGCGCCTGCTGCCCGCCTGCCGCGCCAAACTGCTGGCGGAAGAATTGTTTGACCACGTTGAGTTCGCTTTGGGTCGCGCGCCCGTCGGCCTTCATCATGGCCGCGGTCAGCACCAGCAGACTGGCCAGGAAACTGTTGCGGGCGGTCTCCGGGTTGGGGGGACCGGGCGCTATATTACCGCGCTGCGCCGCGTTGTATAGCGATCCGGCCGCGTACCCCAGCAACGCGCCGATCGGCCCAAAAAAGGCCCATCCCAGCGCACCCGTCAACCATGGACTAACCATCTTGCTGCTCCTTGTGATCGTGGGGCCCGGCCAACTGCCGCAGCCGCTTTTCGATTTCTGCCAGCCGCTCATCTGCGCCATGCTGATGCAAGCGAATATGCCGACCCTTGACCATGAGAAATTCGTCGCGCCCTTTGCCAAGCTGTAGCCGATCGCCATCGGTGGCGACGCTCGTGAGCCTCAATCCGGCAGCCAGGATGCGCAGGCGCGCAATCGTCAACAACCGCTGCACGGCAGCGGGCAACGGCCCGAAGCGATCGCGAAACTCCGCTGCAAGGGCATCCACTTCGTGCTCAAACGAGATTCCCGCCACCTTGCGATACAACCCGATCCGCTGGCTTTCGTCCTCCACATACCCGCGCGGGATTACCGCTGCGCGTTCCTCGTGTTGTGGATCCGGGGTCAAATTCAGAAAATCAAAATGAACCGCCACTTCGATGATTGGCCGCTGGGCTTCGCCTTTCAGACTTGCGATGGTCCGATTCAAAAGCTGGCAGTAGAGGTCAAAGCCCACGGCGGCGATATGCCCGCTCTGGGCCGCACCGAGCACATTGCCGGCCCCGCGTATTTCCAAATCGCGCAAAGCGAGTTTGAACCCCGCGCCCAAGCTGGTATGGCGTTTGATGGCGTGAATCCGCTGGCGCGCAGTCGAGAAGAGGTGGCCGTGGCGCGGCAGCAGCAGATAGGCATAGGCCTGGTTCTTGCTGCGCCCCACCCGCCCGCGGAGCTGATAGAGGTCGGCCATCCCGAAGCGATCCGCGCGGTCGATCAGGATGGTGTTGACGTTGGGGATGTCCATGCCGCTCTCGATGATGGTCGTACACAACAGCACATCATACTCGCCGCGCACAAACCGGCGCATCACCCCCGCCAGTGCCCGTTCGCCCATCTGCCCGTGCCCCACGCCCACCCGGATGCCCGGCAGCAGCCGCTCGAGCCGTGCGCGCATCCCCTCAATGGTTTGCACCCGGTTGTGCAGCACGAAAACCTGCCCGCCGCGGTTCACTTCCCGCAGCACCGCCTCGCGTACCAGCTCATCGGAGTCCTGGGCCACATAGGTCTCGATAGCCAGCCGGTCCCGCGGGGGCGTCTGGATCACGCTCATATCGCGCGCGCCAGTCAGACTCAGATAGAGCGTCCGCGGAATGGGCGTCGCCGACAGCGTCAGCACATCCACCAGCTCGCGCATCCGTTTGAGGTGTTCTTTGGCGGCCACTCCAAAGCGCTGTTCTTCATCAATAATCACCAGCCCCAAATCCGCAAATTTCACGTCCGCCTGCAGCAAGCGGTGCGTGCCAATCAGCACATCGACTTTCTGGCGAGCCGCCGCGGCGAGCACCGCTGTCTGTTCGGCCTTTGAGCGGAACCGACTCACCATTTCCACCACCACCGGGAAGCGCCCCATCCGGTCGAGAAATGTCTCGTAGTGCTGTTGAGCCAACACCGTGGTCGGCACCAAGATAGCCACCTGTTTGCCGCCCATCACCGCTTTGAATGCGGCGCGCATCGCCACCTCGGTTTTGCCATAGCCCACGTCGCCACAAATCAAACGGTCCATGGGGCGCGACGATTCCATGTCGCGCTTCACATCGCGAATCGCCTGAAACTGGTCGTCGGTCTCCACATAGGGGAACGACTGCTCGAAATCATGCTGCCAGGGCGTATCCGCCGCAAAGGCATGGCCATCCAGCGCTGCGCGCCGCGCCTGGGTTTCGAGCATTTGCGCCGCCAAATCGCCAGCCGCGCGTTCGGCGGCCACCTTTTCCTTCATCCAGCGCCGACCGCCCAGGGCATGCAGAACCGGCTTGGTACGGCCCACTCCGATATAGCGGCTGAGCAGATGCGTCTGACTAGTCGGGACATAGAGGCGCGCGCTATCGGCATATTCAACGGCCAATACTTCCTGCAACTGTCGATCCACCACGATTTCATACAGCCCCAAGTATTTTCCGATACCGTGATCCACATGAACCACTAGCTCGCCTGGGCGCAAATCGGTCCAGTCCGTCAGACGTTCGCCGGTCACGTCGCGGGGACCGCTAGCAGCGGCCTTTCGACGCGTAGGCAGCGCCTTGCGCGTGCCATAAAAATCGGCTTCAGCGATAATCATCCACTTGGCGCCGGGCAGCTCAAACCCGCCGCTCAATGCGCCCAGGCGAATCGTCATCCCCGCCGGTCGGCCCTGGACCTCTTCGAAACGCCGCGCTCCCGCCTCGGTGGCAAACACCATCTCGATCTGCCAGCCGTTTGCGCCCCGCGCCCGCAGCTCGCCCAGCCATTTCTCGCGCTCACCCTCGATCACGTCCATCGGGACGGCGCGAGCCGACAAAGCAGCCAGTCCTTCACAGGGTTTGACCCCTAGATCGCGCACCCCGTCACGCCCGCCTGCATCCAATTGCCCCCCTCCGGCAAACAGCCGGGCCACGTCCAAGCGCCAGTTGGCAAACTCGCGTTCCATCACGACATCCGGTCCTGCGCGCCCCGCCAATTCAATACTCATTGCGTAGTGGTGCAGCAGTGCCTCCGGCTCGATCCAGAGGAACGACGTCTTGTCAGGAAAATATTCTGTCGGGTCCGCTCGGTCTTCGTCCGCCACGTCCTCGCTGGCCGGCGGAATCACCAAGGCCGTCACACTTTCCCGTGACCGTTGTTCCGCGGGATCAAAGCGACGAAGACTTTCGAGCGTATCGCCAAAAAACTCCAGCCGCACCGGCCATTCTTCTGTCAACGGCCACACATCCAGTAGCCCCCCCCGGCGCGAGGCCTGCCCCTTCGCCAGCACCTCGGCCTCGAACCCGTACCCCGCAACCACCAGCTGCTCACACAAGGCGTCCAGATCGTACTCCTGCCCCTGAACCACACGCTCGCCCAGTCGCAGCATCCGCTCCGGCGATGGCACGCTCTCCAGCAACGCCTGAATACAGGTGGCAATGATCCCGCGTCCCTTCCACCCCAGGCATCGCTGCAGCGTACGCAAGCGTTCGCCACTCACATCCGGCGAGGGCTGTCCTGCCACGGTCCGTGAGCTTTCTACATTCAAGGCTGGCAAACGCGCGACGGAATCGCCTGCGCCCAGCGTCGCCAGATCCTGTGACAATACATCCAGGGCCAGCGAACTTTCGACCACCACCACCAGCGGCCCCGTAGCCGCCCGCGACGCCGCCAGCGCCAGCCACGCCCGCGCCGCATCCTCCACCGCGCCTACACTCCCCCGCCCCCCCGGCGCCAAGGCATTTTTTAAAAATGCGCGATCCGCCGCCGATGGTGGCGGTGGCGGTCGAGGTCGTTCATGGATAATATCGGCCATGCTGATTCATCCCCCTACAGCACTCGCCCGCCGCGAGCCCCCGTCTCCTGCCCGTCCCGGAGGGTCAAAACCCCGTTTACCCAGACCGCCGACACCCCCTCACCAAACTGATGCGGTTTCGCATAGGTCGCTACATCACGGACGTTGTCTGGATCAATCACCGTCAGGTCTGCGAATGCGCCAGGGCGGATCACCCCCCGGTCGCTCAACCGGAAGTGTTCAGCCGGCAGGCTCGTCATTTTGCGTACCGCTTCGCCGACCGGCACCGTCTTCCCGTCCAACGCCGCCCGCAGGAAACGCGAGAACGTTCCGTAGGCGCGCGGATGCGGATGGTCGTGGCTCAGTGGCCCGGTCGGTGCTCGGATCGAAGCGTCCGAGCCGATCATCACCCACGGCTCCGCCAAGATGCGCCACAGGTTCTCTTCGCTCATGCCGAAGAAAATACCGCCGGTGAACAGCTCATCCGTCTCCATGAATCGCAGCGCCGCGTCGAGCGGATGCTGCTTCCAGGCCTCGGCCGCAACTCGAATGGGCTGGCCCGCAAACGGTGCGTTGTCCGGATGCCGCGTGCTCCCGATCCATACTGACTCCCAGTAGCTTTCATCCCGCTCCGCCGCCAGCTCTGTGCGGATTTTTTCCCGCATTTCCGGATCGCGCAAACGGGCCAAGATCGCCACCCGCCCACCCTGCGAAGCCCACGTCGGCAATATCACGTCCAAGTCGGTACAAGAGGCCGTATAGGGATAGCGGTCCGAGGCCACCTCCAAACCCTCGTCGCGTGCCACACGAATCTTTGTCAGCGCGGCATCCAGCTTATGCCAGTTGGCCCGCCCTGCGGTCTTCAAGTGTGAAATCTGCAAGCGCACCCCTGTCGCCCGCGCCACCGCCAAAGCCTCGTCGATGGCTTCCAGCAACTGTCCGCCTTCGCTACGCATGTGCGTGGCATAGATTCCGCCATGCCGCGCCACGACCGTGGCCAATGCCTGAATTTCCTCGGCTTGCGCAAACATCGCCGGCGCATAGACCAGCCCGGTGCTCAACCCGGCGCCGCCTTCTTCCAGCGCCGCCTCCAGCAGGGACGCCATCCGCGCAATCTCGTCCGCCGTCGCCGCCCGCGCATCAAGTCCCATCACCGCCGCACGAATCGCCCGGTGCCCAATCAGCATTGCTGAATTTACCGCTGGTTTCTGAGCCCGCAGCAACTCGCGATATTCCGCCACCGACTGCCACTCGGCCGGATACGTCTGCTCTAACCAATCTGATGGCATCGTATAGCCCGGCCAGCGCGGCGCAGCACTGGCCCCGCAGTTGCCCGTAATCTCTGTTGTCACCCCTTGGCGAATCTTCGACGGCGCCCCCGGCTCAATCAGCAAATAGGCATCCGAGTGCGTATGGACATCAATGAACCCCGGACACACCAACCGCCCCGTGGCCACGAACTCATTCGTCGCCGACGCCCCTGATAAGTCTCCCGTGGCCACGATCCGGTCATTCGTTACGCCGACATCCATTGGCACGGGGGCCCCGCCGAGGCCATCCGCCACCATTCCACCCCGTATGATCCAATCCATTCGCTCTCCAGTCATCCGGGCAAGATACTATATCTCGCCTCCGCCGTCATCCCGCGCCTCCCGTCCTTCATTATCCCCCGGGCTCGCCCCGGGGTGTTTAAGGTTGGCAACACCCCCTATTCCATAGCCCTCTGCCCCCCAGGCCCCGGCAGGCTTGTCCCGCCCCACTGCGTCCCTTCAGGCAGGCTTTTACATTCAATTCGAAAATACAAAAAAAAGAATTGCCCTCCTCCCGTTGTGGGCATATGCTCATATCCAGCTCACCTCGGTACCCGAGACTAGCCAGACACAGGAGAACCTCATGCCCAGACAAGATGGAACCGGACCCCAAGGACAAGGCTCCCGCACCGGCCGCGAACAAGGCTCATGTCCCTCTGACCTCCAAAAGACCCCTGCCCCAAACACCACTCCGCCGTCAACATCTGCTCGCGGACGCGGTCAAGGTCGTGGCCCCGGGGCCGGTGGCGGACGCGGCAGCGGACGTGGCGGCGGTCGCGGTGGTCAACGCTGAATCATTCATTAACTCCCACAAAGGACATCCCTTATGAAAATAGTCATTACCTCCAGTTCTTCCGACTTGGCCGACCCCATCGATATGCACTTTGGCCGAGCCAAGTTCTTCATCTTGGCCGACACCGAAACCGGCGAGGCCACCGCCCATGACAACGTGCAGAATCTTAACGCCGCCCAAGGTGCCGGCATCCAATCCGCCGAAACCGTCGCCCGACTCGGTGCTGAAGCCGTCGTTACCGGCAGCGTGGGCCCCAAGGCCTTCCGCGCTTTACAGGGAGCCGGCATTAAAATTGCTCTAGTGGAAACCGCCTGCCCCGGCACGGAAGCCCTGCAGCGTTTCAAGGACGGCGAACTGCCTGTTCTCGATACACCCAACTCCGAGGGACACTGGGTTTGACCTCATCCAGTTCCCGTGTGACTTTTACCTCCTCAATAAAATCCCACCCTATCCATTAATTATAACTAATGAACTCCATTAATTATAATTAATGACCTACACTTTTATAAATGAATAAATCATATAATTATATGCCATTTAGCCACTTACCCATCCCCACCCGATGATCGCAGCACCTCCAGTCATCGCCATTGCCAGCGGGAAAGGCGGCACAGGCAAAACCACTGTGGCCATCCATTTGGCTGTCTGGCTGGCTCAACAGGGCCAGCGGGTGCAGTATATCGATTGCGATGTAGAGGAGCCTAATGGCCACCTTTTCCTGAAGCCGGATATTCAGTCATCGACCTCCGCGACCATCCCTGTCCCAGTCATTGACATGGAGCTCTGCACCTCCTGCGGTAAGTGTGCAGAGGCATGCAAGTTCAAAGCCATTGCTATGCTCAAGAAGCCCATGCTGTTTTCAGAGCTGTGCCATGGCTGCGGAGCCTGCACCCTGGTCTGTCCCGTCAACGCCATCCATGAAGAACCGCGCTCGATCGGGACTGTTGAAACCGGATCCGCGGGTGACATCCTCTTTGCCCACGGCCGATTATATGTGGGCGAGCCCATGTCGCCACCGCTGATTCGGACGGTCAAAGGCCAGCGGGCTCCTGCTGCCATCGCCTTGCTGGATGCACCAGCGGGCAACTCTTGCCCCGTCATTACCACGGTGCGCGGAGCCGACTTCGTGATGCTCGTCACTGAACCAACCCCATTTGGTCTGCACGACTTGGCCCTGGCGGTTGAAACCTTCCGGCCTATGAATCTAAAAATAGGCGTGGTGATCAATCGCGCCGACGACGCAGACCAACGCGTACAGACTTTCTGCGCCGAGCAGCACATCCCCATCTTGGCCGAACTGCCCGATGACCGGCGCGTGGCCGAAATCTATGCCCGCGGCGAACTAGTCTTTAACCATCTGCCGGAATGGCGAGAACATTTTAAAAATCTATGGGCTCGCATTGGAGAACACCGATGAAAGAGCTAGTCGTTATTAGCGGAAAAGGCGGTACGGGAAAAACCAGTCTGACGGCGTCGTTTGCTGCGCTGGCCACTGGCGCCGTCCTGGCCGACTGCGACGTGGACGCGGCCGACCTGCATCTGATTCTCGCGCCGGAGTATCGCCATCGCGAGCTGTTTCATAGTGGCCGCGCCGCCACCATCCGCGCCGCCGACTGTGTGGGGTGTGGCCGCTGCATTGACCTCTGCCGCTTCGATTCCATTTTTCCCGCCGTCCGTTCTGCCGATGGTGCACCGATATTCGAAGTCGATGCCACCGCCTGCGAAGGATGCGGGGTGTGCGTATGGAACTGTCCAGCCGCCGCCATCGATTTCCCGGAACAGGTGTGCGGAGAATGGTTCATTTCCACCACTCGCCACGGCACAATGGTTCATGCGCGCCTGACCCCCGGAGCAGAGAATTCCGGTTTGCTGGTAGCCTTGGTACGCGAGCAGGCTCGTAAGGTAGCCAAGCAGGAAAAGCGCGATCTGGTGCTCGTGGATGGCCCGCCGGGTACGGGGTGTCCGGTCATTGCCGCCGTCACAGGGGCATCCAGCCTGCTGGTGGTAACGGAACCAACGGTGTCGGGGGCCCATGATTTAGAGCGCGTTTTGAAACTGGCCCAGCACTTCCGCCTTCCGGCGGCGGTGTGCATCAACAAATGGGACTTGCATCCGGAGCTGACCGAACGCATCGAGGCGGATGCCCGCGCCGCCGGCGCGATCCCCGTTGGCCGGGTACGCTATGACAAGGCTGCCACGGCCGCCCAGCGGGAGGGACTGGCGGTGGTGGAAGCAGGCCCCGGTCCCCTGGCCGACGATATCCGCGCTGTGTGGACCACGTGGATGGCCGCCCTTGACACCCCCGCACCCCATACTGCGCCATGACCCCCCTGCGCATTACGATTTTGGCCGACAACTGTGTTGCCACGCGCACAACCCGCGCCGAGCATGGACTCTGCTTGCATATCGCTATGGGCGAACATCGCCTGCTATTCGACACTGGCCAAGGACTGGTGCTAGCTGATAACGCTCGAACGCTGGCAATCGATCTAGGAGCCATTGATACTATTGTGCTCAGCCATGGCCATTATGACCATACCGGGGGGTTGCCCTTGGTCCTG
>JAVEUJ010000083.1:0-3014 GCA_034005635.1 Kiritimatiellia bacterium
AGCGCCGTGCGCGGTGACATTCGGGGTGAAGAAGGAGAGGGTTGGGAACAGCCATTCGTAGTTCATCACCGCGGAAAATTCATCAGGCTGAATCCAGTCCTGGGCGGGTCCGACGATTTCAGCGGTGGTATAGGCCTCGGGGTTGATGGCACGGACAAGAGCATGCCATTCCCGCCAAAAGCCGTGGGGAACACAGAAGGCGACATCGAGTCGCCAGCCGTCAATGCCGTCGCCGGGGCGGCCTTGCCCGGAAGGATCCATCCAGCGGCGGGTAATGTCGAAGAGATACTGCTTAATGCCGGGGTTGAGGGTGTCGGTGCTGCGGCCGAATTCGGGTAGGCCGGCATGCCCGGCCCAGCCAACATAGTCGAAGGTGCCGTCGGGGTGCCACTTCTCGATGCGGTACCAGTCGGCATAGCGCGAGGCGCGGCCGTTTTTCTGCAGATCGCGGAAGGCAAAGCAGCGTGTGCCGGAATGGTTGAGGACGCCATCGATGATGATACGCATGCCGCGCGCATGGACGTCGGCGACCAGGTCGAGAAAACAGCGGTCGGCGGCAGTCCAAATCCAAGTGGCGGGGTTTTCGGTTTCGTTGACAGCGGCCAAGGCGGCGAGGTCGCCATCGCGGTCGGGGCCGAGAGTGGGATCGATGTGGTGGTAGCAGGTGGCGTCGTATTTATGCAGGGATGGTGCCATGAATATAGGATTGAGGTAGATGGCGTTGATGCCGAGGCGCTGCAAGTACGGCAACTGGTCGCGCAGACCGACGAGATCCCCGCCATAGCGCCGGTGAAAGACGGAGGCGGCAAACGAGGTGCCGTGGGGCTGCTCCCACGCTTGGCGGTCATACCACTCCATGCCCCAGGGCGAGACCTGCCAATTCGGGATGTGGTCGGTGCCGATATCTTCGGGGCGCGGATTAGACTGGGGTGCGCCGTTGCGGAAACGTTCGGGAAAGACCTGGTACCAAATGGCGTCTTTGGCCCAATCGGGAGTGGCAGATGGATTTTCTGGAATCATGGTCGATGGCAGGGGGTGGGGGTGGAGGTAATTAGGTTGGGGGGCAAAGCGTTTTGAGCCAGGCGAGATATTGTGGGGCGTGCGGGTCGCCCTCGGGCGGGGCGAAAGCGGCCCGTTCCTCCGGGGCCAGCGGGACATAGGGACCGGCTTTGGTTTCAAAAAAGATCGTATTGTCCTCCAAAGCAACCCAGGTGTGGAAGGTGGTGTGGGGCACGTCCGCGATCATGCCGGGTCGGAGGGTTCGCGCGGCAGTGACCTGCCCAAATTCGTCGAAGATGATGGCACCGAGTGTGCCCCGCAGCAGAACAAGCGATTCATCCTTGGCGGAATCCGTATGGCGGTGGGGCTGGACATAGGTGTCGGCACAGAGGGCATTGAAAAAGCGTTGGCAGGGATAGTCGCTGGCGCTGTGCAGGTTAAAGTTTTTGCGGCGGCGGGTAGTGACCGCGGCCTCGGCGGAGAGGCGGTCGAGAAAGTCGGCGTCGAAAATGCGGATAGGCGGATTGCTCATGATGCTAGGGGTAGCAAAAATTGCGGCCGTCGGGAAGTGTCCTGTTTATGGAAGGGGGGCGTCTGCGGGCGGGGCGCTGATGCGGAGGATGCGGCAACCGCGGGGGGGGATATCGGCTTGGAAGGAGTCCATGGCGCCAAGATTTTCATGGGCCCACAGGTCACGGACCTGGGCGGGGCCGACTAACCCGAGGATGGCGAAGTTGACGCGCCGGAGGCGGGGGTCGGACTCGCGATTGAACAGGCCAACGATCCAGTCGCCGCCGGAGAGTTGGCCAAACCAAATCTGGCTGTCCTCCTGGGTGGGGTCCCAAGACAGGGGCTGACCGACGAATCCGTCCCGGTTGAGCGCGAGCAGTTCGGGATTGGTATAGAAGCGCAGATTATCGCCGATGGTGTCGTGCTGGTCAGCAACGGCAATGGGGGCGCCCGCCAGCAGGCACAGTGAAATCACGCTACGTTTTTCGTCATCACTGGCAAAGGTATTCAGGCGGATAAAGTCGGGATCGAGAATAACGCGGCCGCGTCCGGCAATGCGCGACCAGTAGGTCAGTCCGTCGACCGCGTTACCGTAGACGGACCAGCCGGTGCGCTGCTGTCCGCGGAACCACTCGCTCCATTTGCTCCAGCCGCCCGCAGCAGTGTCTTCGTTGATACGGATCATGTGGCCGTACTGCCGTTCAGCGGTGGCATTGTCATTCAGGTGGGGCATGACGAGGCTGAGGAACATACCGCGTTCATCGGCGGCTTCGCGCATCCAGCGCAGGGCGGTCACATAGTGCTCGCGCGGCCGCTCGGGACCGACGCGCCCCAGCCAGCGGTCGTGGCCATCTTCGAACCAGGACAGAAAATCGATGCGATAGAATTTCACGCCCATGTCGGCATAGAAGTGAATCCAGCCCTTGACGTAAGCTTCGGCACCGGGGCGGTCGACCTGGACCCATTGGAAGCGGGCGTCCTCGGCGTGATTTTTGAGCGAGGCCACCGGGATATCCGTACCCACGATCAGGCGCTGGCGGTCGTCGTCGGCCACATGAATCCACAGGGGATTGCCGTACATGCCCAGGGTCAGGCCGCGATCTTGGAGGTGACGCGACCACCAGGCGTAGTCGTGTTGCCAGTGGCGCGAGTGCGACAGGCGATAGCCGTTTTCATTGAGCTGCGAGACATCTCCCCAGCCGTCGATGCAGATCATTGTATAGCCGGAAGCCTTGAGTTGCGTGTCCACCCAGTTGATGTTGGCCAGCCATTCCGTCTCGGAAATATGTATGTCATCCTGACCGGCTTGTTCTTTCAGAAACTGGTTTTCGTAGACGCTCCAGTAGAGCGGGGCGTGGACTGGTTGGGCCGGCGTGGAGTGGGTGGTAGCAGCAACGGTGGCGATAGCGGCGAGAATCATGGTGTGGCGAATTCCTGAGCGCGAGTGGAGGGCGGACATCATGTTGCGTTTCTTCATGGGGATGGCAGGGGGCAATGTCGAGGCA
>JAVEUJ010000083.1:3114-10848 GCA_034005635.1 Kiritimatiellia bacterium
CCCAAAGCCGACTTCGCTTTTTGGGTGTTGCCCGAATTGGATGGCCAGAAAGATGCCCAAACGCATCTGGGGGCTCGTGAAACCCGCATTGGCCTGAACCTGTTCGGCCCCGATGCCGGCAACTGGAAGACGACCGGCAAGATCGAGATGGATTTCTATGGCAGCGGCAATCCAAACTCCTATAGCCCGCGCATCCGGCTGGCCTATCTAGACCTGGCCCATTCGTCGGGTTTGTCCATTCGCGCCGGTCAGGATTGGGAAACCTTTGTCGAGGTGATTCCCCGGATCGTGAATTTCGCCTATCTGGCGGATATCGGGGCGCTGGGCCTGCGTCGGCCTCAGGCGCGTGTGACCCAGGTGCTGGCCATCAGCGACACGACCAAGTTGGTGGCCAAGGCCGCCGTGGCGCAGACCGTGGGCGAGGATTTGGATGGCGGCGGTTTTGACGATGGCGCAGATGCCGACTGGCCCACCTTCCAATTCAATGTCGCGCTGCACCAAAAGCTGTGGACGGAGAAGATGGCGCGCTGCGCATTTTCGGGCCACTACGGCCGCGAAACGATGGATGCCACCGTCAGCAACGTTGTGGTGGGGATCGATGCGGAAGACTATGACACGTGGTCGGCTCAGGGATCGATCTACTTGCCCCTGACCTCATACTTGGCGGTGCAGGGCAACCTGTGGGTCGGCGAGAATCTCGATACCTACTACGGTGGTATTGGCCAGGGCGTGAATATGGCGCTGGGTGAGGCCATAGCCTCCAAGGGGGGCTGGGCCCAAGTGCTCTATGACCCGACCGACAAGCTCTGCTTCGGCCTAGGCTATTCCATGGATGATCCAGACGACGACGATCTCAGCCCGGGCATGCGCGCCAAGAATCAACAGGTCTTCGTGAACGGCTTCTATAAGCTCACGCCAGCCGTGACTGTCATGGCCGAATACGCCAACATGACCACGGATTATCTGGATGGTGACGATGCGCGCAACGACCGCGTGCAACTCGCCATCCGTTACGCGTTCTAAACGCGGGGCGGTATTTCATTCCTTATATTTTAAGGGCTGACCCTAAGTCGGGGTCAGCCCTTAAAATATAAGGAATGGGCGAGATTCAAGATTCAAGGGCTGACCCCAACTCGGCACGCGAGATAAACCGCACTAGTTGCGGGGGGCGAGAGCGTCGAGCTCGATGCGCGAGAGTTCGCGCAGGGGTTGGCCGCGCAGGTCGGATTCGGTGAGTGAACCAATGCGAATGCGACGCAGGCGTTTGACCTGCAGGCCGATGGCTTCAAGCATGCGTCGGATGTGGCGGTTGCGGCCTTCACCCAAGACGATGCGCAGGGAGGGGGGGCGTCCGGGGCGGCTGGCCTCGGGCACCACCGCCAGCGCGCGCAGCCATTCGCCATCGTCCTGCACGCCCTCGAGCATGGCGGCGATCTGCTCGCGGGTGGCAAAGCGGTCGATCCAGGCGCGGTATTCTTTTTCCACGAGATGGCGGGGATGGGCAAAGGCGTGGGCAAGTTCGCCGTCGTTAGTCAGGAGGATGAGTCCTTCACTGTCATAGTCGAGGCGGCCGATGGTATAGAGTCGCAGGCGCCGGTCCACCCCCATCCGTTTGGCCCATTCAATGATCGTGGGGCGGCCTTCGGGATCGTGGGAGGTGCACAGGATGCGGCAGGGTTTGTCGGCGAGATAGGTGCGGTGCGGTTCGGCTTGTACGCGACGGCCATCCAGGGCCACACGCTGCTGGGTCGGATTAACGCGGGTGCCCAGTTTTGTCACCGTGACACCGTCAATCTGTACGCGCCCGGCTGTGATCAATTCCTCGCAGTATCGGCGCGAGCCGACGCCGGCGGCGGCAAGGAATTTCTGCAGGCGGACCGCATCGTCGGCGGGGGCGGGGGATTGAGAATCTTGTGTAGTTATCATAAGGGCCATCTCAGGGTAACACGGAAGAGAATTTGGCTAACGGCGTTGAGGACGGATTCCTTCAGCGCTTGAGAGAGCGTATCATGCTCAAGGGGCATTTGGGCGATCGCCTTTTCGAATGCGGCCTGGCGTTCGGGGTCCGCCTGGAGGGCGACGGCGCGGCGACGTAGTTCTTCGCGGTCACGATGGCCGGGGGTGGCCTGATAGCCCAACTGGGCCAGGGCGAGTTCACCGCCATCAAACCAGGCCAGAGTGCAGCCCCGGCACAAATCTAAGTTTAGATCGAAGCCGGGAATCTGTAGTGGCTGCTTGGTCATGACGGCGTGGCAGCGCGGACAACGGATGAGGTCGGGATAGTCGCCGTGAAAATCGTCGCGAGCCTCGGCTTCCAGTTCGGCGAGGGGGGTGCGGGGGAGGCGTCGGATCGTTTCGTAGCGGGCCAGTTCCACCAGATGCCCCTGACATTCGGGACAGCGCAGAACGCCGAAACCTTCATAGGTTTCCAGTAGCAGCGGAACTTGGCAGATAGGGCAGTCGCGATTCATGGGAGTTCACTAAATCTTCCACAGCGTGGAAGAAAGTTTTCCACGCTATGGAAAAATGGGGGATGACTTTTCCACGGCATGGAAGAAAGTGTCGCATTTTTTCCACACTATGGAAAAAAGTTTTCCACACCGTGGAAAACCATGGTGGGGCGAGAGGGGGGGCGAGCGCGCCATTTCCAGCCTATGAACAGGCTGACTATTAACAATGCCTAAGTGATAAAATTTCTAAAAGGTGCGCAAATAAAGTAATAAAACTGTGATTTACATCCACGGAGTTAATTAACTCCGTGGTCTGAAATCAGCACGTCTTGGCTGTTGATGCAGACGAGGCTGGCGAGTCGATCAGGCGGTCACGAACGGCTAGAAAATCGGGAGGGGGCGGGGCGGTGAAGGTGAGGGGGCGGCCATCGGCGGGGTGGAGCACTTGCAGGCGGTGGGCATGCAGCATCTGGCGGGGGATGACCAGGTCGGCGGGCAGGCCTTGGCGGGCACGGCCATACGTCATGTCGCCTACGACCGGGTGGCCGAGGCGGGCCAAGTGGACCCGAATTTGGTGGGTACGGCCGGTTTCAATATCCACGCTCAACAAAGCGGCCAACGGGCCAGTGGCCAAAACTTCGTAGCGGGTGCGGGCGGCGCGTCCCTTTTCGGTGACGGCCATTTTTTGACGGTGGATGGGATGGCGTCCGATAGGCAGCTCTACGGTGCCGGCGGCTTTGGCGGGGGTGCCCCAGACCAGGGCGAGATAATCTTTATGGACGGTGTGTGCCGAAAACTGGGCAACCAGATGGGCGACGGCCTGCTCGTTCTTGGCGACAATGAGGACCCCGGAGGTGTCCTTGTCGAGGCGGTGGACAATGCCGGGGCGCAGCTCGCCGCCGATGCCGCGCAAGTCGGTGCAATGGTAGAGGAGGGCGTTGACGAGCGTATCGGTGGCATGGCCGGGGGCGGGGTGGACGACCAGTCCGGGGGGCTTGTTGAGTACGATGATGTCGGCATCCTCGTGGAGAATATCGAGGGGGATGTCGGTGGGGACGAGGCCAATTGGCTCAGGTGCGGGCAAGGTGCAGCGGAGGGTGTCGCCAGGGGAAAGGGCGGTATTGGGCTTGAGGATGGGGGTGCCATTGAGAGCGATATGGCCCCCCTCAATCAGTTGCTTCCAGCGCGAGCGGGAGATGGCGGGGTGCGCGGCGGCCAGCCAGGCGTCGAGTCGCGGTGCACGGTGGTCGAGGGTGAAGGCGAGAGTGTCCGGGGTCATGCCTGGTGGGTACAGACTTGGAAGCCAAGGGCTGCGGCCGCGTCGAGGAGGGCGGAGGAGGCATGGGCAAAATGGACCCGAATGGCAGCAAATTCACGGCGGCCGGTATAGGTTTTGCGGAAGTGATCGAAGCGGCGCCGGAGTTCGGTGGGATCCGGTGTCGTCATCTGCGAGCGCCAGGCGCGGTCGTCCTCAGGAATGGGGCAGGCGGCGGTGAGCAGGTCGGTCAGCGCTTCTTCGTCGGTGCGGTGAGCCGCATCGAGATGTAGAAAGGGGGCGGGGGGGAGTTGGCGGGGATCGGGGGTCCAGGTGGGTTCCACTTCGAGATAGTGGCACAATTCGCGGTGGCAGTTCAGTGTGCCGTTGAGGAGGCCTTCGAGGGTGTAACCGGCGATGTGGGGTGTGAGAAAATCCACGGCGTCGAAGAGGGCCGGGGGAAGCACGGGTTCGTTTTCCCAGACATCCAAGGCGCAGGCGGCAATTCGATGGTGATCGAGGACGTAGTGAAGGGCGTCGGGATCGACGACTCCGCCGCGGGAGGTGTTGACGAGCCACGTGCCGGGGCGGAGCTGCTCAAAGAGACGGCAGTCGGCCAGATGGCGGGTGGGGAAGGGGCCGCCGATGGTCAGGGGTGTATGCAGCGTCAGGATGTCAGTTTGATTCAGGACGGCCTTGAGGGGCAGAAATTCCGGAGAACTGGTTTTCAGGGCCAGGGGCGGGTCATTGCGGAGGGGCTTCAGCCCCAGGAGAGGGGCTTTTTGGGCTACACGGGAACCGACCTGTCCTACGCCGATGATGCCGAGGGTTTTGCCGGGCAGGGGGGCGGCCTGCTTACGAGCCAGTAGGGCCATGGCTGTGAGGGTATATTCGGCCACGGCGTTGGCATTACACCCCGGCGAGGCAGTCCAGGCAATGCCCGCCTCGTTGAGCCAGGGGATATCAAAGTGGTCGGCGCCCGCTGTCGCCGTAGCCACGAATTCCACGGGAGTGCCCTCGAGCAAATCGCAGTTGACATGGGTCTTGGACCGGACAATGAGCACTTGTGCATTAGTCAGGTGATCGCGGCAGATATCGCGGTCTGGGATTCGGACCACCTGACCCAGCGCAGAAAAGGCATCCAGGCCGTGCAGGACACTGTCGGCGCAGACGATATTCATGGCCGGGGGGTGTCGGTGGTGGGTTCTTCGATGGCGGTGACGAGACCCTGTTGGAATTCGACGCGGATGCGGAAAACCTCACGTTCCTGCAGCACATTGACCCAGGCACTGCCACCGATGGAGCGCATGCCGCCGGGGCCCGAGACCAGTAGGCCGTCGATATCCGCGCGTTGACGCTCATAGCGGCGCAGGGTGTCGAGGTAGAGCCAGATGGTGCTCTCGCCGTCGAGCGTGCGGCGGGCCAGTTGCCGTTGGGGGTCGCCCAAGGCAATGCGAACCATGTCGGCTGTAAAACCAAGATTGATCTGCCCGCCGCGAATACGGGCTTGTTCTGCCACGGGCAGGGAGTCGAAGAGATCTTGGTTCTTCTTGATGCGTTGGGCGGGGGTGCTGGCACAACCGGCCAGGAACAGGAGGAACAGCGCGACAGACGATAGACGGAGGGCGTGGGTCATGGTGACATTTCCTTGGAGGCGGCCAGTTCCGAGTCGACCTCAGAATCGAGGTCGGCGGATTCGATGTGCAGTGTGACATGGTTGCGATTCTGTTCGCGGCGATAGCCCATGTGGCGACAAATACGGCGGACGAGTTCAATGCCAAAACCGCCGGCGATGCCTACTGCCACGTTATGGGCAATGTCGGGTTTGGGCTGGAGCGTGGGATTGAAGGGGCGGGCATCGTCGATGAGTTCGATTCGAATCAACTCGCTATCGACGGTAATGGAAATCGAAATGGGGTGAATCGCTTGGTCGGCATAACCATATTTGACGGTGTTGGAGAGCATTTCTTCGAGCGCCAGGCGTAGCGAATATTTGGCTTGGTCGGAGATGGGGAAGGCGTTGGCCCACTTCAGCGCGTCGCGGGTCATGGCCGTGGCCGGTCCCATTTGATTGGGAATCTGCCAGCTATGCTCTCCATACAGCTGGGGCATGCAGAGGACCTGGGGGTTAAAGATTAAGGCGAATGACCTGGGTGTCACCGGGTTCCACACGGCGAATTTTCAAGGTGTTGCGATTGATGTGGCCGTCGCGCTCGTAGGTCATGCTGGAGGTAATCTTCCGGACCAGTTGGATGCCAAGGCCGCCCGCACGCGAGGAGGTCACAATGCGTTCGAGATCGGGGGGCGGGTAGCTGGTGGGATCAAAGGGATGGCCATCGTCTTCAAATACAATTTTAAGGTAGTCTGGATGGATGGTAATGCTGAAGCGGATGATATGTTCCCGGTCGTCGTCATAGCCGTAGCGGATCATGTTGGTAATCAGTTCCTCCACCGCCAAGCCCACGGAGTACTTGGCGCGGGACGGGAGGGGTTGATTGGCCAGCCAGCTAAACACCTCTTTGGCCGCCGCGCTCATGGCTGGCAACTGGTTGGGAATTTGCCAGGATTTTTCGAGTACATGTTCCATGGGAATACCTCTGTATGCGCCGATTGACTGTATATTAGTGGAAAGTTTACAATGGACAATACAAAAAAGAAAGCCCCATGCGGGTTTTTTATGAAATGAAAGGCCAGCGATGATCAAAGCGTGTGATTTAACGAAAAATAGCGTGGTGGAAATCAATGGGGATCCGCATGTGGTTGTGCAGTTGCGGACCCAATCACCTTCGGCCCGTGGGGCTTCCACGCTGTACAAGGTGCGGTTTCGCAATGTGCGCACCCGTACCAAACTGGACCAGACTCTCAAGGGCGATGATCCGCTGAAGGAATCTGATTTCGAAATGCGAATGGTCTCCTACAGCTACCGCGAGGGCGATCGGTTCACCTTCATGGATTTGGAAAATTATGTGTCGTATGAGCTGATGGAAGACGAAATTGAAGATGCGGTTTCTTATCTGGTAGATGGTATGGAGGGGATCAAGGCGCTGTTGCAGGATGGACAGGTGTTGTGCATCCAGATGCCGGATGCGGTGGAGTTGAATATCGCAGAATGTGCACCGTCGATGCGCGGCGCCAGTGTGACGGCGCGAACCAAGGCGGCCACTCTGGAGACCGGTCTGGTGATCCAAGTGCCCGAATATATGGAACCGGGCGAACGCGTTCGCGTGGATACCCGTACCGGTGATTTCATTCATCGTGTGCAATAGGCTGGGCCTCTTTCCGGCAAGGGGGAGGGGGGCATAGGCGTTGGGAGTCCCGGCTAGCGCGGGTAAGGGAGGACATAACGAGCAATGATGACCGTTGCGCCTTAAGCATGTGTTTTTTTATCAGAATAACCACTTATTATAATAAGCGGATGTTGGACATGAGAGTAGTCACGCCTTCGGTTCAGGTTAGAAAAGTTAGATTATAGTCATTCTGTGGGAGAGAGATAGTGGCAAGCGCCCCCGCGATAGAGGACAAATGAGGTATGCTGAGCGATGATATCCACCGCGCAACTGACATAAGTTCTCATCCGGAATAACCGCTTATTATAATAGGTGGTTATTGGGTATGGAGGCGATCAGGCCTTTGGCTTGGGCTTGGCCGGGCGACCTTTACCTATGTCCGCGGGGGGGGGGGCAGCTTGTTGTGGAATTTCCCTGCCTCTTCCCCCGAGGGGCGCTTTTCCTTTCCGCAGTCTGCCCCCCGTGGTAGGCTGCGCCCCGAATATGAGCAATAGCGTGAAGTTTACGGAAATAGACTGGACAACGTGGGTGCCGCGTGAAACGGCGACCCTGATGTTTGTGCGTATGGATGGAATGGTGCTGCTAATCCGCAAGCTCATGGGAATGGGCGCGGGATTGATTAATGCCCCGGGCGGGCGAGTGGATCCCGGCGAAACACCGGAGCAGGGCGCCATCCGAGAGATCCAAGAGGAACTGCATGTTACGCCCATCGGTGTCCATAAAGCGGGTGAATTGGCCTTTG
>JAVEUJ010000214.1:0-2679 GCA_034005635.1 Kiritimatiellia bacterium
AGAGGGGGGGGGAGGGAGGCAATATTCAATATCAACAAGGAATCTTCAATGTTCAAGGTGTTGGCGAAAATGGCTTATGGCAATGGCAGAATGAGAAACGTGTTTTTAATACACGGTTTTGAAGGATTGTAGTACGAATAGGTTTTCTGGAGGGACGACCTCCGTGTCGTCCGGGATCATCCCCGACGCGGTCGTCAGGGGCTCCAAAAATGAGTGCAATGGAGCCAGGACAGCTTGCCCGCCCGTGGAGGGACCTCGTCCCGGTCTGGTTTAGAAAGGGTCTGGTAGCTACAAAGGCATAGTTTTCCACAGTGTGGAAAGAAATCTTCCATAGCGTGGAAAAATTACAAAAAAGTTTTCCATAGCGTGGAAACTCTGCTTTACCGGACCACTGACCTCTGACCACCGACCTCGGATATCCCCTTTGCGCCTTGTCGTCTTGGCGTGAGCCGGGCTGGTTTCGCGCGCAACTTGCAACTGTCCGCCCGGTGGGGCGGGGCTCACACGGTTAGGCCGTTTCTGATTCGAGGGCGCGGGCCGCGGCGATGATTTCGTCGCGGCGGGCTTCGCCATCCAAGAGCCGCTTGAAGCGCGGATTGCGCAGCGCAAAAGAGATGCGCGAAAGCAAATGCAGATGATGGCGAACATCAGGCGAGAGCGGGGTGAAAAGGATGTGGACTTTTTTGCCATCGAGCGCGCCAAACGCCACCGGCGTTTCGAGGAAGCAGAGGCAGACCGAAGCGGTAGCGACATCCAGTATGGCCGGATTACGCACATGAGGAATGGCGATACCATCGCCCACCCCGGTGGACTGGAGTTGTTCACGGGCGAGAAAGGCTTGCAGCAGGGCCGGGCGGTCCACGGCATCTGGCACCTTCAGCAGGTCGACCAAGGCTTGGAGAATTTCCTCTTTGCTGGCCCCGCCTACGCGGTAATGGATGCCGCCGGCCTCTAGCGCCTCAGCCAACCCGGGCATGGGGAGTAGCTCCACGTCCTCCACGGGCTCCGTGGTCGGAAAGTTGATGCGCTTGGAGGTGGCCCACTCGAACAGCATGGCGCGGTTAATGCGGTAACTCCCCGCCACACGGTAGGCCGGTAACCCCGCAGACTGGATCCAGCGGTAGACCGTCTTTTCTGTCACTTTCAAGGCCGTTGCTGCATCTTTCACTGTCAGTTGCATGGCTGAATCCTTTCGCGGGAATGAGGTGAACTGTGAGGAAAAATGTGGACGGCATGTCTAAAATTGTCAATGACAGAGTTGCGGGTGTTCGGTGCTTGAAGCGGAACGAAAGTTCACCTAAGCTATATAGATGGTCACGATCCGAACCGCCCCCGATGTGCACGAGAAGCTGCGGATACTAGCGGCCGATGCCCAATACGATTTATCGTGCGCCTGTTCATGCGCCACGGGCGATTCGCGCAAGCGCGGGTTGAACGACCGCTGGCTGTATCCGGTCACCCTCCAAAATGGGGGGCGGGGGCTCATGTTCAAAACTCTGGTATCGAACGTGTGCGCGAATGACTGCAAGTACTGTCCACTGCGGGTCGGGCACGATTCGACGACACGTTGCTCGTTGACGCCGGAGGACATTGTGCGGGCATTCCTGCCCTATTGGCAATCAGGGCAGGCCATGGGGATTTTCTTGACCAGTGGGGTGGCGGGAAGTCCTGATCGAACGATGGAGCGAATGCTGGCGACCGCCGAACTGCTGCGGCGGCGGGAACATTTCCGCGGCGTGCTGCATATCAAGCTGATCCCCGGGGCGTCGGATGCGGCAATTGAACGCGCACTGCAATTGGCCTCAGGCGTGTCCCTGAACATTGAGACGCCCGGAGCAGCGCACTTTGCCAAGCTAACCACGAGCAAAGACTACTTGAAATCTGTGATTGCCCCGCTTAAGCAGATGGCTCGCTTGACCGCCAAGGGCGCCCGCTATGCGCGAGTGAAGACCAGCACCCAGTTCATTGTGGGAGCGTCGGACGAAACTGACCGCGAAGTGGTGCGCTATATGGGGGCACTTTACGAACGAATGGGGTTGCATGGAATCTACTTCAGCGCCTACCAGCGCGGATTGGGAGATTCAGACCTGCCGGGAGAAAAGAGCTCGGTCAGCAATGCGGATTTACTGAATCGGGAGCATCGGTTGTATCAGACGGATTACTTGCTGCGAAAATATGGTTTTGGCGCGGACGAAATTGGGTTTGATGAGGCTGGCAATTTGTCTCTGGATGTGGATCCTAAGGAACAGTGGGCCCGGCGTCATCCAGAGCGCTTTCCCGTGGACCTGAATCGTGCGGACCGCGCCGAATTGCTGCGAGTTCCGGGCCTGGGCCCGGTGGCGGTGCGGCGCCTTTTGGCGATGCGAAAAAAAGGTGGACGCATTCGCAGCTTGGAGGCGGCTGGTATCGGCCCGGCATTAGCCCGCCGGGCATCCGGCTGGATCACCAGCTAGCCAAGAATAGTCATCCAGCCGGATGACAACATCCTGCCCGAGGTCGCATAAGTTGAACCGCTGGCCATCGTCAACGTGAGACAAGCGGAGCCTAACACGGACACTATAGATGTTGCAATACATATAGGATACATATTGCAACATTTATACTATATGTATTGCAATAACTATAGTCGCGGACTGTGGGCCAGTTCAGGGGCGGGGGGGGGGGGGTTTTTTTTTTGGG
>JAVEUJ010000215.1:0-2642 GCA_034005635.1 Kiritimatiellia bacterium
AGATGCCAAGGAGGGGATACTGTTCACTATTCAAACATTTTAAGATTGGTTTCACTGGCGTCTTGTGTAAATCCGACTGATTTATCTGTTCATGAGTTCTTGAGTTCAAATTCATTTTCCTCTTTGTCCTCCTTTTCCCAATCTGTGAAGTCGGTGTAATCCGTGGTGGCTTTAATCCCTTTGGTTGCGGCTATGCCACGCCGTGGCCCTCCGTGGTGAGAATACATGAATTTTGGATTGTGAATCCCTTTCAATTCCCATTGCCGCCCGGCACGAAATACGTTAAAGTTTTAGGTAATTCAATTAACATTATTCAGGAGGCCCTTCCATGTCTTCAGTCATCACTCGTGAATTCCTTGAACAGATTCCTAAGACCGATCTGCACCTGCATTTGGACGGTTCCCTGCGACCGTCAACCCTGATCGAACTGGCCAAGGCCGCCAAAGTCCCCCTGCCCTCTGAAACCGAGGACGGCTTGAACGAATTGGTTTTCAAGGAGAAATACAAAGACCTCCCCGATTACCTCCGTGGCTTTGGCCTGACGTGCGCCGTGCTGCAGACGGCCGAGAATCTCGAACGCGTCGCCTATGAACTGGCCCAAGACAACATCGCTGAAAACGTGCGCTATATCGAAGTCCGCTACGCTCCCCAGTTGCATGTCCACCCCGGCCTGCCCATGGATGCGGTGGTCGAATCGGTGAACCGCGGTTTAGCGCGCGCACAGAAGGAACATAACCGCTCGCCGGCCGTTCTGCAGAAGGGCGACATCCCCTTCCATTACGGGATCATTACCTGCGCTATGCGCTTCTTTAACCGCCACATGTCGGCCTACTACGCCCAACTCTTTGATGTAATGCCGTATACCCCCTCCAAGGAGCTCATGGCAGTCGCTTCCCTCGAAATGGCCCGGGCTGCGGCCTCCCTCGCTCACGAAAAGGGCATCCCGGTCGTCGGGTTTGATATTGCCGGCGCCGAAGCCGGCTTCCCGGCGATCGACCACCGCGACGCCTACCAGTACGCCCACGTCCACTTCATCAAGAAGACGGTCCATGCCGGCGAAGCCTACGGCCCTGAATCCATCTTCCAGGCCATTACCGAATGCCATGCCGACCGTATCGGCCATGGCACATTCCTGTTTGCTGCCGATAGGGTCACGGATCCCGCGATCAAGGATCCGGCCTACTATGTCAAATGTCTCGTGGATTACATCGCCTCGCGCCGCATCGCTTTGGAGGTCTGCCCCACCAGTAATCTCCAGACCATTCCGAGCATTGAGACGATGGCCGACCACCCCCTCAAACGGATGCTCGAGGCGAACCTCTCCGTGTCCATCTGTACCGACAACCGTCTGGTCTCCCGCACCAGTGTCACGCGTGAACTGGAACTGGTGTGCAATAGCCTGCCAGTCACGCCTGAAAAGTTGCGTAATATCATCCTCGCTGGCTTCAAGGGATCGTTCTTCCCCGGTCCGTACAACGAGAAGCGTGCGCTGGTCCGACAGATTAGCCAGCGCTATGACGCGCTGGAAGCGCAATACCTGACCCCGGCGCAGAAGGCATAGAACCGATGCGACCGCGCGCCAGGCAGGTGGCACGCGCTGTGGGACTGGCGGGTTTGCTGGCGCTGGGAGCTGGCTGCTTCTCCCTCAATCATGGCCCGGCTCCACTGTACATCGGCACCGTCAACGATTCGCCACCGCTTGCCTTCCGCGATGGACGGCGCTGGAAAGGCGTGGAAATCGAACTCGCTCGCGCCTTTGCCGACCGCCTTGGTGTGCGTCCGGTCTTCGTTGCCCTGCCGTCTGCTGACCTGCTCCCCGCGTTGCTGGATGGCCGCGTTGATCTGCTCATGGCCGGCTTGGCCGTGACCGAAGAACGCCGCGTGCAGATCGATTTCGCGGCGCCCTATCTAGTCGTTGGCCAAGCCGTGCTCGTCCGCCGCGCCGACTTGCCGCGAGTCCATACCGACATCAAAATTCGTTCCTCGCCCGCCCGCGCCGCTGTGGTAGAGGATAGCGCTGGTGATCACCTGATCACGCGTTACTTTCCCCGCGCCAGCCGCTATCCCTTCCCCAACCCTGATGCCGCCGTGGACGCCCTGCTGCAAGGGCGCGTGGACATGGTCGTGAGCGACGCGCCCACCCTCTGGTGGAAAGCTGGCCAAAAGCCCGCCGACCTCGCTCTGGCTCCGCCCCTCTTCGCGCGCGAGGAAATCGCCTGGGGATTCCGACGCGGCAGCGTCGGCCTGCGCGAATCCGCCAACCATGCCCTTGCCGATTGGCAGCAGGATGGCACCCTCGAACGCATCCTGCGGCAATGGATGCCCATCTCGCCCTGACCCCCGGACCGCCACAGTGGACACTTCCCTTCTTATCATCGGCGCCGGTCCTGCCGGACTTCTGGCCGCCCTTACCGCTACTCGGGCCCGCCCATCCCACCTCGTGGTAGTGCTGGACCGCCTGCCCGGCCCCGGCGCAAAGTTGGCGGCCACGGGCGGAGGGCGCGGCAATCTCAGCCATGCTGCCTCCGAAGAAGAATTTGCTGCCTCCTTTGGTAAACACGGACGCTTCACCCTCCCCGCCTTTCGTTCGCTACCGCCCGAAGCCCTGCGCCAATTTTTTGCAGAGATCGGCATACCCACCA
>JAVEUJ010000084.1:0-10633 GCA_034005635.1 Kiritimatiellia bacterium
GTGAGAGGGTATGATTTCGGCAACGACCGGCCCAAAGTTTTCCACAGTGTGGAAGAATTGTTTCCACACTGTGGAAGAAAAGGGCTGAATCTTCCACGGTATGGAAGATTTTTTCGGGAATCTTCCACGCTATGGAAGATTTCTTTCCACAGTGTGGAAAACTCGCCGCGGGACTGGGTTTTCGGGTCAGCGTTTGGGCGGATTGGCTTCGCGGACGACGGCGCCAAACTCATCGCTGAGCACCAGCAGCGCGAGGCGTGAGGCTCCGTCGACTTCGTTGGTGTTGAGCGAGGCGTAGTCGAAGCGTCCGCGCAGGTCGGTATAGCCGTCCTTCAGGAACTGGACCTGTCCATCCTTCATCTTCGCGTAGACCTTCACATAGGTTCCGGGCACGGGCTTCTGCGTTTCTGCATGGGTGACGATCAGTTGTCCGTAGGCCTCGACCACCTGCACCTTCAGCGTGTTGGCGTAATAGCCCTGTGTTTTGCGCAGGCCCGCGCCCAGTGCCTCGACCATCACGTTACGGGTCTTGAACTCCGTCGGCAGGTCGATTGTGAGCAGATCCTTCCCGGCGGGGATGTCGACGGTGCGACTCAGCACTGGCTGGATGAAGGAGAACTGCGCCGTGCCATCCTGCAGGAAGGGATTGCGGGAGAAGAGCAGCTCGATATCCATCGGGTAGAAGTTGAGCGTGCAGGTTTTGAGATGGCGGGTATCGAGGCGGATCTGGCCCGCTTCGACCTGCAGGTCTAGGGTCGGTTCCGTGGCCGCCAGTGCGCTTTGCGTCTGGTCGCGATTTTCCGGATCTGCTGCCGCCGCCGCAATGCCGCTCTCCAGTTCGTCCAGTTGGGCGAGCGCCAATTCGAATTTACTGCGCCAGCGATCCACCGGATCCTCTGCGTGCAGTTTTGCGATCCGGCGCGCGGTTGCGACATCGCCGCGATAGAATGCCAGATACACGTCGAGATAGTCGCATTGGAGTTGCTCGGGGACGGCCTGGCGATCGACCCGGTCGACCCAGTCCAGCGCCTCGGCCACGCGGTCCTGCAGCGTCAAATAATAGGCTACCGCCAGCTCATCGACGTCGGTCAGGGTTGCCTTGTAGCTCAGCACGGTCATCAGTTGCTGATACTGGGCGCGGAAGCTCTCATTAAGGATCTTGCGCTTGGCCCCGACCGGATGGGCGCGGGGATTGACCAGCGGTGCGTACTCGAGGTGCTGGTAGTCCAGCCGTGCGACCGGGTCGATCACGAGCAGGGGCGAGACGAGATGCAACCCGCAGCGGTCCGCGAAAGGCGAGTGTTCCAGCCAGGTGCCCAGCGTATCCGGATCGTTATGCAGCAGGCCATAGGACCACAGCGTGTCCTGATAGACGTGCCGCGCCTCCAGCAAATCTGTGACCTGCTTAAAAAACGCCTTGTCTTTCATCCGCCAGGCGATCTCGTCCAGATCCAGCCGCAGCACGTTGGCCTGCTTCAGGAAGGCGATCACGTCTTCTGGGGAGCCGTTCTGAGAAATCCAGGCCCAACTGGTCTTGTCGACGTTGCTCAACTGCTTCACGACCTGGAAGACGAACGGCTCGGCGCCGCCCACCACCAGATCGTTCTGCGCCAGGGTGACGGGGTAGTGCGGGAACGTGCCCGTGGTCGGGAAGTAGAAGAAGTACTCGATGGTCTGGGTTGCGTGGGGCTCAAGGGCGACGTGCACCCCACGCGTATAGAAGCCGTTGTTTACGGGAATGGCGCCCATTGGGATTTGCAGCAGGACTTGCAGCTTCTGGCGGTTGCCTTTGGGATTGGTCAGCACCACCTGCGCGCCATAGACCACGTGCGGCAGGAATTCCCCGTCCACATACTGGTCGTAGCGTTCGTTGTTCTCGTAGCGGAAGCGGTCGTCGGCGCGGAAGAAGTGTTGGGCCACGAGCACCGTGCCCGGCTCCTCGGACCGCTCGGCCGTGAGGATTTCGCGGTGGAACATCACCAGCGGCGAGCTCGCGGTCAGTGCATAACTCAGGTTGGCGAGGGCCTCCTTGTGTTCAGCGGCCTCGAACGGCAGGTCCATCACTGCCAACGCCAGCATCATCTCCGTAAAGCTGCACGTCGCCTCCTGGAAATGCGGCGAAAGGAACGGTGCCTTGCCATCGTGCTCCGCGTAGTCGGCCCAGAAGGCGCTAGCGGGAACGAGGTCTGCCGTCTGTTGCTCGATCGGCAGATGGTAGTAGTTATTTTCCGCCCACTCCTTGGTCTGGTCCAGCTTCTGGAAGAAGCGCCGGGTCGCCGCCTGCCGCCCCGGCTTTTCGTCGGCGTAGTATTCACTGTGGAAGGCCACGTCTTCCAACAGCTCATCTAATTCTTCGGGGGCAATATCGGGGGGGGCGTCGGCGACCCGGCGAGAGGCTGACCTGCTCGCCATCGCTCCCGGAGCAAGGTTCCTCATGATGATGGGGGAGAGGGCATCGGAGGCGATTGTCACATCGTCGTCGGGAGGCACCATCGAGGGCGCTGCGGCAAATTCCATGATGGCGCCATTCATCACCATCATGCCGGACATATCCTCCATGCTTTCGCTGCGCTTCCGATCCTCGCTCTTCCTCAGCCCTTCGATGGCGTCCTTCATTCCGCCGCCCATGTCGAGGCCGCTGGCCTGGAGCGCGGTATCGAAGCGGCGGTTGAAGTCCTCGATGTTGGGTGGGATCAGGTCGGCGCGTTCGCGGGCGTCGCGAACGAGGGAGGCATTTTGCTTCTGGATCCGCCGCCCGAGCAGAATGCGTTCGACGGCGTTCAGCCGCTCGAAGCGCCACGGCTCGAGGAAGTCCGCGAGGTCCTCCTCCAGCAGCCAGCGGTCCATGAAGGTCTTGTCCTTCTTGTTTTTCAAGTACGGGGAGATGACTTCGCGGAAGAACTTTGGATCTTTTTCATGCAGGAAGAAATTCAGTTCGTGGCAGGCGTACTTCGAATAGAGCCGCCACTGTTCCTTGTCGTCGAGCGTCGGCCAAGTCGCGATGAACGAGAATTCCTCGAAAGTCGGGTTGCCGCCGAGCATGGCGAGCAGGCGATAGGCTTTGGCCACCGAGTCGCAGGTTTCGAAGCGGGCGGTTGTGGCGTCGCCGATGGTCAATGTGTCCCCAGCGGGGAGGGGGGAGACCAGTTTTTGCTCGGCATAGGGCTTGGCTGGGTCGAGGCCAGCCACCTGGCGCAGTTCGCGAGTCGCCACGGGCGTGTCGTCCAGCGCCACACAACGCAGCACCGAGGACACTGGGTCCGTTGCCAGGATGCGCACATTCGGGTTTCCCTTCAGTTCCGCGCGCGGGATGCGCACCACGCCATCCTGGTCGGGCGTTTGGTTCCATAGCGTCACCGCGGGCTGTTGCAGGAAGTCCACGTTGGCAAAACCTTCCTGGGCGTCGCCCGTGCCGAATTCACCGCCATAGCCGCTCATCGAGGCGGAGCGTGCCGCTGCGGGACGGCTGGCATACTCGCTTTGGCCGGCCAGCCGTTCGGGTTCGGCCTCGGTATCGTGCAGCGCCCAGGGATTGAGCAGCAGGCCGGGGCGGTCGAGCATGTTACCGGGGAACTTTGTCGCCGCCTGGCGGTCGAGGATGTAGCGATATTCGTCGCCGATATCGCGGCCAGATTCGTAAAACGTGCGCGAGGGAAGCCACGGCTGCTGCAGGAGTCCGGGCGTGCCCGTGGAACCGAGCCGGGCAAAGATGTCGTAGGCCGGCAGGTAGCGGGTCGCTAGCAGGTGGACACGGGTGAAGGGGGTGGCGTTGGCCAGGCGGATATCGACCGTCTCTTTTCCGATCGTGACGGCCGAGATTTGCAACGGAGCCAGGCGAGGGCGCTCAAGGGCGCGGCGCGAGGAGAGGACGAAGCCGTCGCGGTCCTCGCCTGCCGTCACGCGCACAAAGATCTCGCGCCCCAGCGGTTTTAGAAACAGTGAAAAGTCACCAGCGGGCAGCCCCTTCAGCTCGATGAAAGCGTCGGTGACGGCGACGGCACTGTGCCAGTCCTTGACGAACTGGCCCTGGCGCTGTTCCAGCAGAGAGATGGCCGAGAACGGGCCGGTGGAAGCGAATGTCGTTGGGATGCGCAGCACCTCGCCCACGCGCCCGTGCAATTCGGCTGGGAACGTGTAATTGTCTGCCGCAGGTGTCCACGTGTGCTCCGCGCCGAAGGGCTCTTGTACGCGGAAACGCGAAATATCCGTCAACTGGCCGAGTTCGGCTCGGCCCTGATCGTCTGTTTTTAGTTCGACGTGCACCTCGTCGGTAAACCAACGGTGTTTAAACCAGCAAGACAGAGGTTCGCCTGGCCGGGGCTCGCCGTTTTTGCCGCGCAACTCCACGATGTAGCCCGCGGCCGTGCGACTGATGTGCAGATCTTGCACCGCGGTTCCGCGGTCGATATCATTGAGGGTGAAGGTGGCGCTGCTGGTCAGATCATCCTTCCGATTGCGGCTGATGTTTTGGATCTTGCCTTTGAGCGTCACCGTCAGCGAAACGGCGTTATCGGGCACGGTGAACTCCTGGACCGTCTCGGCGTTATCGCGCAGCGCGAGGCCGGGGATTTCTTTTTCGGTCACGATGCCTTGGAGGTCTTGCGCACGGATCACGAGGCGCGGTTCCTCGAGCAACTTGAGGCTGGTGGGTCGTCCATTCACGCGCAGGACAGGTCGCAGGGCGAGTTGGGCCTTCTCGCGGCGGATCAACGCCTCGCGGTCCACATAGAAGCCCGCCTGCAGGTCGTAGGTCTCGGCGAGGTGTTGGAAGCGCACGAGCGAGGCGAAACCATCTTGATATACCACCAGCGCGTCGCTGCGCGGGTCGGTGCTGAAAGGAATGAGCAAGCGGCCCTTGGCGTCCGGTGCAAATTCCCGCCCACCCAGCCAGGCGCGGGCATTTGGCAGCCGGTGGTTGCCCTCGTCGAGCACAGTAAAAGCATGGCCGGCGGCGGTCACTTCCTGTAACACGCCCAACCTGCCCTTCTGCACCAGCGCGCGGCTGCTCTTGCCATTGCCGATCAGCTCGATCACATAGGCACCGCGCGTTTTCAATTCGGGAAAGTCGAACGTGCGGGCGGTGCGTTGCTCGGGCGGATCCGAGAAGGTCACGCGGCGCTCCGAGGTCGCGACTAAGCCATCGAGGTCGATTGCGAGATCTAGCGGCCGGCCGGTTTCACGGTAGTAGTTCAGCGTGTTGATTTCGTAAACCTTCACGATCAACGCCGGCACGTTCTTGACGAAGGCGGTCAACTTCACCGCGTCGCTGGCACCGAGCACCTCGGGATTGTCGGGCGCGAAATCGATGTCCACCCGTTCCTTCAGCCGGCGGTACTCGTCCGGCGCAATCAGGCTGGACCATTGCTGGGGATCTCCGACGCCGGCCGTGATCTTGGCCTCGGCGAAGAGGCGCTGAAGAAAGTCGTCGCGGATCCAGGGCTTGTACGCCTTGAAACTGTCCGCCTCGATGAAGAAGTGAAGTAAATAGTCGCGCACGAGAGGCTCCTCGTTAGCCACGGCCGGGAGCTGTAGCAGGCCGAACTTTTGGCCCAGCCGCGCCAGGTGATCGCCACGCGGCAGGGCTCGGAGCACCTCATCGGTCACGTAGTAAACATCTCGTGGGAGCTTCACGTATTCCATGAAACGCGCTTCGTCGTATAGGCCTTGTTTCTGATCGAGAAGCAGGCGGCCGTAGAGCACGTTGGCCTTGAGGGAGTTGTGGACCGGGTCGAGAGTTTTCACAAACTCCCAGACCCGTTCGAAATACGCCTGGCGCGCGGTGAGGTCCGTCTCCAAATCGATTTCGTCCGCCGGTGCGAGTTTGGCGAGGTAGGCGTTGACGAAAGTCACGTGGTTGCGCAGGTCCGGCTTCTTCTGTAACAACTCGTCCATCTGGGCAAGGGTCAATTGGCCGTGAATCATGATGGAACCGAATCCGCGGCTTTCGCGGTAGTCCAGATCGGCAATGATCAAATCGACGAGTCCCGGAAAGTCCGGCCGCCGGAGGCGGCCAAGCAGATTGCGGCGCTGTTCGTCGGAAATATCCTTGCCGGTGACCAGCTCCAGCCCCCCGTCCTCGATGCGTCTGAGGCTGTCCCTGCGATTAATCGTGAGTGCCCGCTGGAGCAGGGTGTCGAAGGCGATCAGGGCCGGATCGAGTTTCGTCGGTGCATCACTGCGGCGTTCACCTGTTTTGCGCGCGTGGCCGAAATATGGATTGAGCTGGTCGCGTAGGTAGGCGAGGGTCTTGGCGGAATCACTAGTGTAGTCCAAGAGAGCCTGACGGTTCAGCAACTCGCGTGCCCGGTCCGAGGGTCTTCCCTGCCGCTCGAGATTCCAACGGTCGAGCCACCCTTGAAAATCTGCACGCCGCCCTTCGTTTTGCGCATGCAGGGCGTGATAGTAGAAATAGTCGTCCGTGCCTGGCACCAGTTCCCGGAGCGCCTCCGTCCGGTTGGTTGCCAGGGCGAACTCCTCGATGTAGCCGATTTCCTGGGCGGACGCGCCCACGGCGAGTAGGGCGATGATTCCGAAAATATGCCATAATTTCATAGCCGATGCTCCTTGCTCATGACCGGCACGCGAATTGGACCGGCCTTCTGTTACACCATTTGAGGGGCGATTTTCTTGGACGATGGGTTGCCAAATCCATTGCTGGATAGTTTCCAGCGTTTCGGCCGGTTTGGCAAGCGGGTTGTTAAGAGCCTTTTCATACTGGGCGCACGATAAAATCAAAGAAGGATGCGGATTTGAAATGTAGGGGTCGAGCTTGCTCGATCCCTGTTCGTGGACTGCAGGACAACGGAACTGTCGTTTTTGAAACAGCCCGGTCGCAGTCGCGGAAAGGGTCAACCTATGATTTAATTTTTCAACCGTTCTCTGACCCGGGGCGAGTTGTGGGAGGTTGGAATTTTAGACGGGATGAACAGAATAGGGGATCGGAATTATGGTCCATAAATCCTGACAATCCTGTTTATCCTGTCAAAAGGAAATAGGAGTTTGAACCGCCCGGACGCCGATGGCGCGGCGTCCCTGATTTTTTGACCGGCGTGGCGAGAGACGGATTTTTGATCCCGGCTCATCCGGAGGATTCGCCCTACCCTAACAGCCCGAGCTTAGTGAGAGGGTATGATTTCGGCAACGACCGGCCCAAAGTTTTCCACAGTGTGGAAGAATTGTTTCCACACTGTGGAAGAAAAGGGCTGAATCTTCCACGGTATGGAAGATTTTTTCGGGAATCTTCCACGCTATGGAAGATTTCTTTCCACAGTGTGGAAAACTCGCCGCGGGACTGGGTTTTCGGGTCAGCGTTTGGGCGGATTGGCTTCGCGGACGACGGCGCCAAACTCATCGCTGAGCACCAGCAGCGCGAGGCGTGAGGCTCCGTCGACTTCGTTGGTGTTGAGCGAGGCGTAGTCGAAGCGTCCGCGCAGGTCGGTATAGCCGTCCTTCAGGAACTGGACCTGTCCATCCTTCATCTTCGCGTAGACCTTCACATAGGTTCCGGGCACGGGCTTCTGCGTTTCTGCATGGGTGACGATCAGTTGTCCGTAGGCCTCGACCACCTGCACCTTCAGCGTGTTGGCGTAATAGCCCTGTGTTTTGCGCAGGCCCGCGCCCAGTGCCTCGACCATCACGTTACGGGTCTTGAACTCCGTCGGCAGGTCGATTGTGAGCAGATCCTTCCCGGCGGGGATGTCGACGGTGCGACTCAGCACTGGCTGGATGAAGGAGAACTGCGCCGTGCCATCCTGCAGGAAGGGATTGCGGGAGAAGAGCAGCTCGATATCCATCGGGTAGAAGTTGAGCGTGCAGGTTTTGAGATGGCGGGTATCGAGGCGGATCTGGCCCGCTTCGACCTGCAGGTCTAGGGTCGGTTCCGTGGCCGCCAGTGCGCTTTGCGTCTGGTCGCGATTTTCCGGATCTGCTGCCGCCGCCGCAATGCCGCTCTCCAGTTCGTCCAGTTGGGCGAGCGCCAATTCGAATTTACTGCGCCAGCGATCCACCGGATCCTCTGCGTGCAGTTTTGCGATCCGGCGCGCGGTTGCGACATCGCCGCGATAGAATGCCAGATACACGTCGAGATAGTCGCATTGGAGTTGCTCGGGGACGGCCTGGCGATCGACCCGGTCGACCCAGTCCAGCGCCTCGGCCACGCGGTCCTGCAGCGTCAAATAATAGGCTACCGCCAGCTCATCGACGTCGGTCAGGGTTGCCTTGTAGCTCAGCACGGTCATCAGTTGCTGATACTGGGCGCGGAAGCTCTCATTAAGGATCTTGCGCTTGGCCCCGACCGGATGGGCGCGGGGATTGACCAGCGGTGCGTACTCGAGGTGCTGGTAGTCCAGCCGTGCGACCGGGTCGATCACGAGCAGGGGCGAGACGAGATGCAACCCGCAGCGGTCCGCGAAAGGCGAGTGTTCCAGCCAGGTGCCCAGCGTATCCGGATCGTTATGCAGCAGGCCATAGGACCACAGCGTGTCCTGATAGACGTGCCGCGCCTCCAGCAAATCTGTGACCTGCTTAAAAAACGCCTTGTCTTTCATCCGCCAGGCGATCTCGTCCAGATCCAGCCGCAGCACGTTGGCCTGCTTCAGGAAGGCGATCACGTCTTCTGGGGAGCCGTTCTGAGAAATCCAGGCCCAACTGGTCTTGTCGACGTTGCTCAACTGCTTCACGACCTGGAAGACGAACGGCTCGGCGCCGCCCACCACCAGATCGTTCTGCGCCAGGGTGACGGGGTAGTGCGGGAACGTGCCCGTGGTCGGGAAGTAGAAGAAGTACTCGATGGTCTGGGTTGCGTGGGGCTCAAGGGCGACGTGCACCCCACGCGTATAGAAGCCGTTGTTTACGGGAATGGCGCCCATTGGGATTTGCAGCAGGACTTGCAGCTTCTGGCGGTTGCCTTTGGGATTGGTCAGCACCACCTGCGCGCCATAGACCACGTGCGGCAGGAATTCCCCGTCCACATACTGGTCGTAGCGTTCGTTGTTCTCGTAGCGGAAGCGGTCGTCGGCGCGGAAGAAGTGTTGGGCCACGAGCACCGTGCCCGGCTCCTCGGACCGCTCGGCCGTGAGGATTTCGCGGTGGAACATCACCAGCGGCGAGCTCGCGGTCAGTGCATAACTCAGGTTGGCGAGGGCCTCCTTGTGTTCAGCGGCCTCGAACGGCAGGTCCATCACTGCCAACGCCAGCATCATCTCCGTAAAGCTGCACGTCGCCTCCTGGAAATGCGGCGAAAGGAACGGTGCCTTGCCATCGTGCTCCGCGTAGTCGGCCCAGAAGGCGCTAGCGGGAACGAGGTCTGCCGTCTGTTGCTCGATCGGCAGATGGTAGTAGTTATTTTCCGCCCACTCCTTGGTCTGGTCCAGCTTCTGGAAGAAGCGCCGGGTCGCCGCCTGCCGCCCCGGCTTTTCGTCGGCGTAGTATTCACTGTGGAAGGCCACGTCTTCCAACAGCTCATCTAATTCTTCGGGGGCAATATCGGGGGGGGCGTCGGCGACCCGGCGAGAGGCTGACCTGCTCGCCATCGCTCCCGGAGCAAGGTTCCTCATGATGATGGGGGAGAGGGCATCGGAGGCGATTGTCACATCGTCGTCGGGAGGCACCATCGAGGGCGCTGCGGCAAATTCCATGATGGCGCCATTCATCACCATCATGCCGGACATATCCTCCATGCTTTCGCTGCGCTTCCGATCCTCGCTCTTCCTCAGCCCTTCGATGGCGTCCTTCATTCCGCCGCCCATGTCGAGGCCGCTGGCCTGGAGCGCGGTATCGAAGCGGCGGTTGAAGTCCTCGATGTTGGGTGGGATCAGGTCGGCGCGTTCGCGGGCGTCGCGAACGAGGGAGGCATTTTGCTTCTGGATCCGCCGCCCGAGCAGAATGCGTTCGACGGCGTTCAGCCGCTCGAAGCGCCACGGCTCGAGGAAGTCCGCGAGGTCCTCCTCCAGCAGCCAGCGGTCCATGAAGGTCTTGTCCTTCTTGTTTTTCAAGTACGGGGAGATGACTTCGCGGAAGAACTTTGGATCTTTTTCATGCAGGAAGAAATTCAGTTCGTGGCAGGCGTACTTCGAATAGAGCCGCCACTGTTCCTTGTCGTCGAGCGTCGGCCAAGTCGCGATGAACGAGAATTCCTCGAAAGTCGGGTTGCCGCCGAGCATGGCGAGCAGGCGATAGGCTTTGGCCACCGAGTCGCAGGTTTCGAAGCGGGCGGTTGTGGCGTCGCCGATGGTCAATGTGTCCCCAGCGGGGAGGGGGGAGACCAGTTTTTGCTCGGCATAGGGCTTGGCTGGGTCGAGGCCAGCCACCTGGCGCAGTTCGCGAGTCGCCACGGGCGTGTCGTCCAGCGCCACACAACGCAGCACCGAGGACACTGGGTCCGTTGCCAGGATGCGCACATTCGGGTTTCCCTTCAGTTCCGCGCGCGGGATGCGCACCACGCCATCCTGGTCGGGCGTTTGGTTCCATAGCGTCACCGCGGGCTGTTGCAGGAAGTCCACGTTGGCAAAACCTTCCTGGGCGTCGCCCGTGCCGAATTCACCGCCATAGCCGCTCATCGAGGCGGAGCGTGCCGCTGCGGGACGGCTGGCATACTCGCTTTGGCCGGCCAGCCGTTCGGGTTCGGCCTCGGTAT
>JAVEUJ010000085.1:0-10616 GCA_034005635.1 Kiritimatiellia bacterium
ATTGGAAGCAGCAGAAGGCCGCCTGACCCATACCCTGTTGTAACTTTACTGTCCTGCACCCTGCAAATATCGGCGGCTGCCTCTGCGCTTGACAACCCCCACCCCCCCCGCTCAGACTAGGTTTCATGCGTTGTCCCAAGTGTGCCCATTCTGACGACAAAGTTGTGGATTCGCGCACCATTCGCAACGAAACGGTCATCCGCCGCCGCCGGGTATGCACCCACTGCGGCCACCGCTTCAGCACCTATGAAGAAGTCGTCAAATCCAGCCTTGGCGTCCTGAAGCGCGATGGCCGCCACGAAGACTTCGACCGCGCCAAGCTCCGCAATGCAGTCGCCCTAGCGGCGGTCAAGCGCCCTATTTCCGATCCCCAGCTCGACCAGCTTGTAGATGAAATTGTCCACGAATTGGACACCGAATATGATCGCGAAGTGCCCTCGACGGTCATCGGCCGCAAGGTTCTCGACAAGCTTGAAAAGCTCGATGAAGTCGCCTTCCTACGCTTTGCCTCGGTCTACCGCCGCTTTCGCAACGCCTCGCAATTTCTCTCCGAGATTGAGAACCTCATCGGCCGCCAATGACGCCCCCCCCCTCCCGCGGTCCGCCGCAGCCTGTTGACCCACCGCTGTTTTCCACACTGTGGAAAACTATTTTCCATAGCGTGGAAGATTGGCCCAAAACTTTTCCATACCGTGGAAGAATCCGCCCTATTTTTCCACACTGTGGTCTCGCGCCTGCGGGATCTTCCACACCGTGGAAAACTCCCGCCCGCCCCCCCCATTCTTCATTTTTAATCCTTCATACTTAATTCTTAATCCCCATGCTCCCCATCCCCACCAGCGACACGGACCGCGCCATCCTGCGCGAGCACCTTGAAGACCTCCTGCACGCCACGGAAAAAACATCCCCGCTCGACCCCGCCGCCGCCGAAGCCGTGTCGGCCGCCGTCACCGTCTATCTCGCCGACCAGCATCTCGCCCCCCCCCTTCCCGATGACTACCTCCACCTGATGATCTACCGCGCTCTACGCACCCTGCATCAGGACGAGGCCGCTGCGCGCTGGGTAGAGGAACATCTGCCCGGTCAGGAACCGCTCCCGGTCTTCGATCCAGACATCTGGCCCGGGCCGGTCCCGCTGCTCGTGTGGCAGCTCTTCGCCTCCCGCCTCGTGCGGCCCGCGCGCACCCTGACTGCCGAAGGAAAAATTCTGTGGACCCTCGACTTCCGTCGCATCCACCAGGAACAAGCCGGCTGGCTGGAGATCACCCTGCTCCCCGGCCTGCGCGCACTATTGGAACAGCTTGCGCCCGCGTGGGACGACACCTCCGGCGCCGGCCTCCTTGGCCTACGTGGTCTCTATGCCGTTGGGTTCGCCCCCACCCCCCGCCGCCGCAAGAAGGCCCTCTCCCGCTCTCGCTACGCCCCCCTCGATGCCCCCGCCATCCGCACTTTTTGCCTGCGCGTCTTTGCCAACCTGCAACCCGTCCGCGGCTGGCGTCACACCCCCGACGTCCTCTATCTCGACTTCCCCCCGCGGCCCTGACGTCCTTCGAAAAAAAGGACGGTGCTGGCACCGTCCCTCTAGGCTATGTTCGCTGCCGGTTGCTACTGTTTGACTGCCGCATAGCGCGCCGCCACCTCGGGCCAGTTCACGACGCTCCAAAATGCCTCGATAAAGCTGCCGCGAAGATTGTGGTACTTCAGGTAATAGGCGTGCTCCCATACATCCAGAGTCAGGATCGGCGTGCCGCGCTGATCAGCCACATCCATCAGCGGATTGACCTGATTGGGAGTGGACGACACAAAGAGCGAGCCGTCTTCTGCCACGGACAGCCAGGCCCAGCCACTGGCAAAACGGGTGGCCGCCGCCTGGGTGAATTCATTTTTGAATGCGTCAAAGGAGCCAAAGGCTGCATCAATCGCCACCGCCAAATCTCCGTCGGGGATTCCCCCGCCATCTGGCGACATCACCTTCCAGAACATAGTGTGGTTCCAATGCCCGCCAGCATTGTTCAGCACGGCCACGGGAACCTGACTGATGCGCCCAAAATAGGCCTCTGGCGATTGACCTTCGAGATCCGTGCCTGCCACGGCCTTGACCAAGTTATTGAAATAACCTTGGTGGTGCTTGCCATAATGGATTTCCAGCGTCTGCGCATCAATGAAGGGTTCCAGCGCATCAACCGCGTAGGGCAACGGCTCGAATTGCAACGCAGGTGCCGGGGCAGACTCCTGAGCCAAGGCCAACGACGCCAACCCCAGAACCAATACCCCGATCGTGCATTTTCCAATAAATTTCATATTTACCTCCGGTTTCTGTCTGCTGAGCCTACCTATTAAAAAATATCTTTTCAATCCCACTCTTGGCGACTTGGGCCAAGTTGCCCTACCCATGACGCCCGCTAGATAAACAGCGTCGGGCCGCTTTCCTTGGCGCGGGCGATGAAGGTGGCGACGCCGGCGACTTCGTCGACCTCGATCAGTTCCTCGCGGCTCAAGCCCATCACGCCCATGGCCATGTCGCAGGCAATAAACTGGACGCCCAAGGCACGCGCGCTCTGTAGCATATCCGGCAGCGAGGTCACGTTTTGGCTCGCCATGACCTGCTTCATCATCGCAGTACCCAAGCCCGCCATGTGCATCTTGGAGAGCGCCAGCTTCTGCGCCCCCTTGGGCAGCATGAACCCAAACATCGCGTTGAGCAGACTCTTCTTGACCTGCGGCCCCGGATGTTTGCGCAGCACGCTAAGGCCCCAGAAGGTAAAGAAAATGCTCACCTGCATTCCTGCCGCCGCCATGCCCGTGGCGATGATCAGGGCAGCTAGAGCCTTGTCGAGATCGTTACTGAATAGCACCAGCGCACCGGCGGTCGCCGCGCCGGTCGTCGCACCCGGGACCACAGCGGTACCCTTGCGCAAGACGGCTTCCAGACGATCGTCCTTCTGTACCAACCGGGTGACTTTGTGACCGCAGCTCTTGGCCCAGTTCGTTAAGTCCGGGGTAAAGCCCGGCGCTGCCACCACCTTGATCATCGCCCCCGCCGCCAGTGCATCGATTTCCTTTTTGATCCGGACCACCGGCCCGGGACACTGCAATCCGCGTACATCCACTACGAGCGACGGCTCGCCCTCGTCGGAATCCAGGCGCGGCCCCCCTTGGCTGCCGGTGAGGGATACGGCAATTTCATCGTCGCTGGGCATCCAGCGCTCGGGTTGGAACTGCTTCCAGGTTTGATAGCCGCCGGTCAGGTTGACCACGTCATATCCCAATTGCCGCAGAATTCGTTCGGCCACATAGCCACGCAAACCCTGATGGCAATAGATCACGATCAACTGATCCTTGGGTAATTCAAAAGCGCGGGCACGCACCTGGTGCAGGGGAATATTAATCGCCCCCGGTAGAATGCCCAGATCGGCTTCAGCAGGTTCGCGCACATCCAGGAACAGCGCGCCGGCGGGCAGGTCGTCGGCCTGAACCACGCGGCTCACCCCATCCAGTACATTCGTGGCGATCATGCCCGCCACGCTGATGGGGTCCTTGGCCGAGCTGAACGGGGGGGCATAGCACAGCTCTAGTTCAGCGAGCTGGCGCACATCCAGCCCGGCGCGCATGGCGGTAGCCAACACGTCGGCGCGCTTGTCCGCCCCCTCGGCACCGATCACCTGTCCGCCATAGATTTTGCCGTCGTCGCCATACAACAACTTGATGTGCAACTCACGCGCGCCTGGATAATACCCGGCATGGGATCCGGGATGCAGGTAGACCTTGCGGTAGGGTTTCCCCAACTCCAAGAGCCGCGCTTCAGTATGCCCGCAACTGGCAGCCGTCAAGCGGCCCACCTTCACGACCGAAGCGCCGAACGTCCCGTCATAGGTGCGCTCACGCCCCATGAGGTTGTCGGCCACGATGCGCCCCTGCCGATTGGCCGGCCCGGCCAGCGGGACAGCCGTGCGCCCGCCAAACACCGGATCCACCACCGCCACCACGTCGCCCAGCGCATAGATATCCGGATCGGCGGTGCACATTTGCGCATTGGTTATAATGTGTCCTTTGGGCCCCGTCTCGAGTCCTGCCGCCTGGGCCAGCCCAGAATTAGGCATCACCCCCACGCACATCACAACCAGGTCTGCAGTCCAGGAACGGCCATCCTTGGCCGTGGCCCGCACCGGATGGTCTTCCGCGGGCGCAAATGCCGACACCGTCGTACCCAGTTCCACCACGATGCCCGCCAGCCGCAATTCCTCGGCCAGCAGCGAGCTCATTTCTTTGTCCATCGTCGGGAGCAATTGGTGACCCATTTCCAGCAGGGTTACGCCGAGCCCGCGATGCCGCAGGCTCTCCGCCAATTCCATTCCTACGAACCCGCCGCCCACCACGATCACGCTCTTGGCCCCGGCATCCAGCTTCCGGGCAATACGGTCCATGTCTTGCAGCGTCCACAACGGCAGCACCTCCGGCAGGTCCAGCCCCGGTAGGTCCAGCTTCATGGGTGACGAGCCAGTCGCAATGACCAGTTTGTCGTAGCGGTCGGTGCGTTCCGTGCCATCCTGCCGATTCAGGACCATAACCGTCTTGTTGGCGCGATCGATCGACACGACTTCATGATTCACGCGCACATCGACGTTGAACCGCCCGCGGAAATCCGCCGGGGTCATCACCAGCAGCCAACTACGCTCGGGAATGATACCCCCCAAATGATACGGCAGCCCGCAGTTGGCATAGGAAATGTGTGGCCCGCGCTCGTACATGACAATTTCAGCCTGTTCGTCCAGCCGCCGCAACCGCGCCGCCGTGCCTGCTCCGCCCGCGACGCCACCAATAATAATTGTCTTCATCTCACATGTCTTTCTGGCTGTTCAACGGCAAAATGTAACACGGTGGGAGGGTCGTTGCCAATTGCTCAGCGCAACACCGACACCAAACTATTTTGACCCAGCGCCACACACATTTTTTTCGACACATCTCCCACTTGCGATTCTTGTGCACATCGGATATCGTAAACCCCGTGTTGTACAGACATGATGAGCTAATGAACCAGTAAGGGAGAATTTTAAATGAAACTGCGAAAAATCACAGATGGCGTGAGTTGGCTGGGTGTTGTGGACTGGAATCGGCGGCTCTTTGACTCACTCATTCCGCTGCCAGACGGAACCAGCTACAATGCGTATCTCGTACGCGGTACCGATAAAGTGGCGCTGGTGGACACCGTGGATCCCGAGCAGTGGGACATTCTCAAAGACCAGCTCGAAGCGGTTGACGCGATTGATTACATCGTCACGCAGCACGCCGAGCAGGACCATTCCGGCTGCTTGCCGCAGGTGTTGGCCAAGTATCCCGCCGCCAAGGTGGTCACCAACGCCAAGGCCAAAGACCTGTTGATCGACCACCTCGACCTGCCTGAGGATTGCTTTATCACCGTTCAGGATGGGGAAACCCTCGATCTGGGCGGCAAAACGTTGGAATTTATCTTTACCCCCTGGGTCCATTGGCCGGAAACTATGTGCACGTATCTTAAAGAAGACCGCATCCTGTTTTCCTGCGACTTCTTTGGTTCGCATTTGGCAACCACGGATCTCTATGTGACGGATCCGCCCACGGTCTATGAAGCCGCCAAGCGCTATTACGCGGAAATCATGATGCCGTTTAAGACGATGATCCGCTCGAACATTGCCAAACTCGAAACGCGCGACATCCAGATCATCGCCCCTAGCCACGGGCCGATGTACGGCGATCCGGCGTTCATCCTCGATGCCTACCGCGACTGGGTTTCCGATAAGCTCAAAAACGAAGTCGTGCTGCCCTATATTTCCATGCACGGCAGCACCCAGCGGATGGTCGACCACTTGGTCGGCGCGCTGGCCGAGCGCGGTGTCAAAGTGCACCTCTTCGATCTGACCGTCACCGACATTGGCAAGTTGGCTATGGCGCTGGTGGATGCCGCCACGATCGTGGTCGGGACCCCCACCGTGCAGGTCGGCCCGCACCCGGCGGTCGTATATGCCGCCCATCTGGCCAACGCCCTGCGCCCCAAAGTGAAATATGCCGCTGTCATCGGCTCATACGGCTGGGCCACCAAGGCTGTCGAACAAATCGCTGGAGCGATCCCTAATCTTAAGGTGGAAATCCTCGGCACAGTCATGTGCAAGGGCATTCCGCGCGCAGACGATTTCGCTGCCCTGGACGCACTGGCCGACCAAATCAAGGAGAAGCACGCCGGGCTCTAAACGGCGGGCCTCAACAGGTGTCCCCATGGCGACCATTACGAAAGCGGTTAATGAGAATCCTCGAATTGTCACCCTGACGATCGGCGATTCGCCGTTTTCCACATGGACGCCGGGGCAATTCGTCCGCTTCAGTCTCCGGCAAGGAGAAATCTGGTCGTCAGAGTACACCTTTACGATCTCCAGTGCGCCGGAGGAGGGCGAACTGCGGATTACGGTCAAAGCCGTTGGGTCATTCACGTCGACTCTGCAGTACGTGGCAGCCGGAACGGAAGTTCGCGTGCGCGGACCGTATGGATCGTTCTGCAAAAATGTGGAGCAACAGCCCCGGCTCACGTTTATTGCCGGCGGAATTGGCATCACGCCGTTTTTAAGCGTCTTGCGCCGCTTGGTGCGGGTCGGGTCTGCTAGCCATATCGTCCTGATCTGGGCCAACAATACCGCCGACGACATCATTCATCAGGCGGAGTTGCGGGCTATTGCGGAGAAGCTCAACCTCCACATAGTCCACGTCTTGTGGAAGGACGACGATGCCGTGACAACCTGTACGTCCAGCCGCACCGAAACGTGCCGCTCAGGACTGCTGGATGCTGCCACGCTTGCGAAATATGCCGACGTGGCCAATGCCGAAGTCTTTCTCTGTGGTCCGCCGGAGATGCACAACATGACGCTAGACATCATCCGCTCGCTGGGGGGCAATCCCGCCCGGATCCATACCGAGGTGATGGGCTCGGCGCCCGCACCAAAAGCCCCGGCGGTAAGTCCTCCGAAACCCTGACATGAAAACCCAAACCTTGCATGCCCGCCAGAATGCTGTTGAAGGCAACCACGCAGGACAAATGCGGGGTCCGTGTTGTAAACGCCACCAACATACCCAGGAGGAATAAAGGAGCTATGAAAGCAACCGTCGATCAAGATACCTGCATCGGCTGCGCCCTGTGCGCTCAAATTTGTCCCGAAGTTTTCAGGATGGAAGGCGACAAAGCCGTCGTGTTTGTACCGGAGGTCCCGCCAGAAGCTGCCGCGACCTGCCAAGAAGCAGCCGATGCCTGTCCGGTAACGGCGATTACCATCACGGACTAAACACCGGAGAATTGCTATGCGCCCCCCTATCTTTACTGCGGCCGACGTATTGCGAATCGCCGTTAAAAATGAGTTGGCGGGCGAGGCCTTTTATCGGCAGATTGCCCAACGTACGCCAGAACCGGCCGTGCGCGACTTGTTCCTGCTGCTGGCTGATGAAGAACCGCGCCATGCCGCCATATTCAGCCGAATGCTCGCGGGAATGGATGACTCACAGGTGGTCCGCGCTGATCTCGATGAATATGTGGGCTATATGATCTCCTATTACACGGCCAACGTCTTGTTTGCAGAAAACCAAGCCGACGAATTACCCGCCGCGCCTGATCCCGTGACTGCGCTGGATTTTGGCATCCAGCGTGAGCTGGACTCCATCATCTATTATACCCAAGTCAAAGAGTTGGTGCCCACCAGCCACACGCACCAAATCGACGCCATCATCGCCGAAGAACGTGGCCATTTTCTTAAATTTTCCAAACTCAAACGAACCTACCTGGCGAAGATATCCCAATCCGGGCAATGAGGAGCTGCCATAAACAGCCTTCCTCCCCCCGCTGCCAATAGAAAGGAAGTGTCATGACTGATTTAAGCACCACCTATATGGGCATCCCGTTGCGGAATCCACTCGTGGTCGGAGCATCGCCCCTGACCGCCAATGTGGAGAGCATCCAGCAAATCGAGGCCATGGGGGCCGGGGCCATCGTCACCCCCTCGCTGTTCGAAGAGCAAATCCAACTCGAACGCTTCGAGTTCGACGAGACGCTACACCGTGAGGAAGCCCGCTCTGCCGAAATGATCACGGTCGTTCCCCAAATCCAACACGGCGGTCCCAAAGAACATCTCTTCTGGGTCAAAAAAGCCAAAGAAGCCGTCCGTATTCCCGTGATTGCCAGCTTGAATGCCGTCAATAAGGCCACGTGGCTGGACTATGCCAAACGTCTGGAAGACACCGGCGTGGATGGGCTGGAATGCAACCTATTTGCGTCGCCCCACGCAGGGGAGCAACCGGCAGAGGCCGTCGAGCGCGAACAAATCGAGTTGATCCACGCTCTAACGCAAGCCGTCACCATTCCGCTGAGCGTGAAACTAAGCTATTTCTACACCAATCCACTGAATGTTGTGCAGCGCATGGACGAGGCCGGAGCATCCGCCTTTGTCTTGTTTAATCGGCTGTTTGATCCTGAAATTGATGTCCATCAAGAACACAGCACCCTGGCGTTCAATCTTAGTCACGAGGCCGACCATCGGCTGCCCTTGCGCTACGCGGGGCTGCTGGCCGGGGCCATCCAGGCCGATATCTGCTCCAGCACCGGTATTTTTACCGGATCCGATATCGTCCGGATGATTCTGGCGGGGTCCACAACGGTCCAAACGGTCAGCTCCCTGCTGCGCCACGGCTTGTCTCATATTCAGGTGCTGCTCCAACAGCTCACGGAATGGATGGCGGCTCACGGCTACGACTCGCTGCCCGCGTTCCGCGGAAAACTCAGCCACCGCAACAACCGCGACCCCTGGGTCTATACCCGGGCTCAATACGTCAAACTATTGATGAACCCGCAGGGATTCATGACCAAACCATCCGGGAGAGTTGATTAGCCGCATACGGTTTCGCAGATAAAGCCAGAATTCAGGAGCCAGAATAAAGAATCACTTCACATTTCTATTGAAGTTGATGCGCATATTTTAGATGCTAAATTCTAAATGCTGAATTCCCGCAAAACGACAGTTTTGCAAAAGCCCCACATGTAAAGAAAACCGAAAGGACCGAAATGGACAAGTACCTCTGCACCGTTTGTGGATACATTTATGACCCCGCCATAGGAGATCCGGAAAATGGCCAACCGCCCGGCACGTCATTCGACGATTTACCCGACGATTGGGTCTGCCCAGAATGTGGCGTGCCCAAAAGTGATTTCGAAAAAATTACCTGATCCTGTCGGACAAAAAGAAACCGGCACTTCCCCGCCCCATCCCGTCGGCCACCAGCGCCCGGGATCTGCGGCGGGGATTTTTACTATCGGGCATTCGACTCGCCCGCTGGCAGAATTTATCCATCTGCTCCAGGCCCACGGCATAACGCGGGTCGTGGATGTGCGCACTATTCCGAAGTCCCGCCACAATCCCCAATTCAACAAGGATACGCTGCCCCTTGCGTTGGAGCAGGCCAGAGTCAGCTATGTCCACCTGGCGGGACTCGGGGGATTACGCCATACCCAACGCGATTCGCCCAATCAGGGCTGGCGGAATGCCTCGTTTCGAGGCTATGCCGATTACATGCAAACGCCTGAGTTTGCCCAAGCCTTGGACGAAGTGATTCGCCTGGCGCGCCACGACCGGATCGCCCTGATGTGCGCTGAGGCGGTCCCCTGGCGCTGCCATCGGTCGCTCATCGCGGACGCCTTGCTAGTGCGCGGAATACTCGCCGCGGACATCCTGAGCGCTACTCGCCGCCAAGTCCACAAACTCACGCCTTTTGCCCACGTCCAAGGAACCCAGATCACCTATCCGCCTGAAGCAGACGTCGCGCCCGCAGCAGGCGAGATCAGGGATCCATAACCCCATGAAGAAATTGAAGCCCCCCGTCTTTGCAGTCATTACGTTCGCGGCCATGCTGGCGGTCCACAGGTGGGTTCCAATCAAGCAAATTATTCCTGTTCCGTGGAACCTTCTGGGAAGTATTCCACTCCTTTTCGGGGCAGCCATCAGCTTGCATGCCCTTTGGTTGTTCCGGCATTACCGAACGACCCCAGAACCCTTTGGCCCCCCCCGCTTGTTAGTCACAAACGGGCCCTTCCGTTTTTCGCGCAACCCAATGTATGCCGGAATTCTGCTGATATTTTCCGGCGTGGCTTGTCTGCTGGGAACCGCGACACCGTGGCTTGCGCTTCCCATCCTTGGCGTGGTCTTCGACCGCCTCTTTATCCGTGCAGAAGAAAAAAAGCTGGCTATGAAATTTGGAGATACCTACCGCCGCTACCACTCCCATGTACGTCGCTGGCTCTGACGATAACAACACGGCCGTTCACCCCGCCCCAATTTGGCGCGCCCAGCGGGCGCACCTACACTAGGCCCTTGAATATTGAATATTGTCTCCCTCTCCTCTCCCTCTTTTCCTCTCCCCCTCTGTGCCCCTCGGTGGCCCTCTGTGGTTAAACCGGCTTTCTTCCGGCTTTCCTGCTGTTTCCTGTTTTCCTGCTAAATTTTCCCTCCGCTCCCTGCCCCTTTGCGCCTTCGCGTCTTGGCGTGAGACCGGCTGGTTAATCTGTTCATGAGTTCTTGAGTTCAGATTTATTCCTGGCTCCCCCCACCTTCCCC
>JAVEUJ010000086.1:0-10519 GCA_034005635.1 Kiritimatiellia bacterium
ACGGCTTTCCTGTAGGTGTGCCCGCTGGGTGCGCCGAGCAGAAGAAGCCGTGCAACAGAACTGGAAGATGCGCGGACCGGGAGGTCCACGCTACGAGAGCCTCGTTTTCCACAGTGTGGAAAGAAATCTTCCATAGCGTGGAAGATTCGCCAAATAATCTTCCATAGCGTGGAAAACGTTGTGGCGGCGGTGATTTTCGTATTGCTCGAGATTGACCAACAACCATCAACCAACGACGAACAATCCCGCCTGACGGGCGGGGTCAAGTGGTGTGGAGGAGGGGGAGGAGGGCCTGGACGGCATCGTCGGGGGCGATGGCGCGCAGGGCTTTTTCGGCCTTGGCAGAATGGCGGGGGACATCGCGGGATCGGAGATCAGAGCGTTGCAGGATGCGCAGGGTGCGTCCGAGCGGGCCCGTTCGTCCGGGATCGGTGATGCCGAAGAGGGCGACGAGGGGGGTGCCGAGGGCGGCGGCGAGATGCATGCCCCCGCTATCGTTGCAGAGGACGCCGGCGGAGAGCGCCAGTACACCGGCCAGTTCTTCGAGCGTGGTCTGGCCGGCCAGATTCATGCCGTTGGGAGCGGCAGCAGCGGCGACCTGCTGGCAAACGGCTTCTTCGGCGGCGGTGCCTAGGGTGATGATGGAACCGCCGGTTTCAGCCATGAGTTTGGCGGCGGCGAGGGCATAGTGTTCGGTGGGCCACTGCTTGGAGGGGCCGCGTGCGGCTCCGGGGATCAGTGAGATCCACGGCCGGGGCAAATCAGCGAGTTTTTCGTGCAGGCGCTCCAGCACAGGCGGGGAAACGGCGAGGCTGGGGGGCACGAAGGTGCGACGATTTGCGCCCGGGAAAAAGAGGTCCAGGTATTCAAAGACTTGATGGATGCGGCCGGGGGCGGGGGTGTGGCGGCGGACCTCCGTGAGCATCCAATCGCGGGGAAAATGACCGGGGAGCCCAATCCGGTCGGGGATGCGAGCGAACCACGGCGGCAGGGCCGAGCGAAAGGAATGGGGCAGGACATAGGCCGTCTCAATGTTGAGTTCGCGCAAGGTCTGTGTCAGGGGCTTGAGGCCGGCCGCGGAGCGGGGCAGGGTCAGCACGCGAGTAGGGGCGGGGTGCAGGGCCCAGAGGGCGGCCAGGGCAGGGCGAACCAGCAGGGTCAGCTCGGCATCGGGATTTTCCCAGCGGTAGGCTTGGATGGCGGGCATGGACAGGATGGCGTCGCCAAGCCAATTGACACCGCAGATCAGAATGCGCGGCGGCGGACGAGGGGTGTGGTCGACGGGCGAGGCGGGAGCTACCATGTGTACCGTACCGTGTAGGTAAACATTTTGCGGGAGTTGGCCTTGACTGGGACAACGAACTGGATGGAGTGGGGGTCGGCGCCGGGTGTGTGGTCGGCACTGGCGGCGATGATCTCGTGGTTGTCGCCGCGATAGAGGTGTTCAATCACAGTGATGGTCTGGTCATCGGTGGTTTGATTGTCAAGGGTGATTTCAAATGATTCTTCGGAGGCTTTGAACGGAGTGGTGTCAGCGAAGGCGGTCCGCAGGCGGCGTCCCATGATACCGGCCGCGGGGCCGAGGTTCAGGGTGGCTTCCTCGCCGGGGGCGAGCGGTTGCAGCCAATCGGAGCCAATCCATTCCAGCGGACGGTCGGCGGTGCCTCGCAGCAGCCGCAGTTCGCCCGGGGGCAGCAGGGCGCCGGTGGTGTTGCGGAAGACAAGGCGTGTCTCCACCGCAGGGGAAAATTCGGAACCGAGGTTGGCATCGGTGCGACGATTACGCTGATAGCGGTCAAAGCGGACGCCGTCGTAGATGTGGCGGGTTTCGACAGGAATGGAGTCGGCGAAGGCGAGGCTGGCCCGGATGGCTCCGCGCGCCGGAAGGGTGAGTGGGTGGAGGAGATCGTAGGTGGCGACCGTGGCACTGGCGGCGGCGGCGCGTTCGGGCACCCAGCTCTTGCCATCGGCCGCTGGGCGCAGCACGGTGGGGCGCTCGATACGTGGATCGTCGGCGGCCGGCACCAGCGGGGCAAAGCGGCCCTTATCGGATAGGGCAAGGCGGATGCGGGCATGGGCAAACTCGCGGATCGTGGCATTAGAGATGCAGACACGAGTGGAGAGGGACATGGCCCGTTTGTTGGCGGTGAGGATGGCTTCGTGGGCGGCCAGCCAGGCGAAGCCGTCCGCGGCGTAATCAATCTGGACGGCGACCGGCGGGGGCTGACCGGCGGCAGTCTGCCATAGGAGAGTCGGTGAGCGGGAGAGCAGCCCCTTGCTGGGGAACTCAATGGAATCCAAGCGGCTAATGTCTGGGATGACGCACACGGGCTGGCCTTCCGTTGCCAACAGCAACGAGGGGGCCGCCGAGGAGAAATCAGGCAGCGCCGCGAGGCGCCCGGATAGAGTTTCGACTCCCCGTCGGGCCGTGATGGCTTTGTCGAAAAAAGCAAGGAATAGCGACTCGTTGTCGCGCAGATCGTAGGAAAATCGTTGGGATAGAATATCGAGCGTTTCGTCGCGACTCAGGGGGGTGGCATTCACTGATGCCGAAAGGATGGTTTCAGGCACGGGGCCGACTCGCAAGAGGCCATCTGCCGCAGGTGGGGGGAGGTCGTGCGTTTCAGCAATCTGTGCCCGCCCGGAATCTTGAATGGTCAAGGCGATCGACCGCGGATTGGCGGCCAGAGCCGGTAGCGCCAGGAGTAACAACAGGGACGGCAGAGTACGTTTCATATCAGGTCTCGCTTTGGGGGCGCGGGATGCGCTGAGTTTGTTGCAGCAAAAAGGCATCGGCCAACACCAAGGCGGCCATGGCTTCGACGATGGGGACGGCGCGGGGCAGGACGCACGGATCGTGACGGCCCTTGGCTTCGAAGACGACCGGGGTGCCGTCGAAGGCCACGGTGGGCTGGGGCAGGGAGATGGTTGAGACTGGCTTGAAGGCCACGCGGAAGAAAATAGGTTCACCGTTGGAAATTCCGCCCTGAATACCGCCCCCGTGGTTGGTGGCGGGGCGGATACCGCCGTCGGGATGGGCATGGAACGGATCGTTGTGTTCGGAGCCTTTCATGAGGGTGGCACCAAAGCCTTCGCCAATTTCGAATCCGCGAGTGGCGGGGATGGATAGCATGGCTTGAGCAAGGCGGGCGGTTAACTTGTCGAAGACGGGTTCACCCCAGCCGGTGGGGACGCCGCGGCAAACGCAGGCGACTACGCCGCCCAAGGAATCGCCGGCGTCCCGTGCGGTTTCGATTGCCTGGATCATGCGCGCGGCTGTGGCGGGATCGGGGCAGCGGACCAGGGTGGAGTCTACCTGGGCGCGGGAGAGGGTGGTCAGGTCGGGGCGGGGGGGCGTGATCTCGCCCACAGCTTCGACCCAGGCAATAATTTCGACGGGGTGGAAGGCGGCGAGCATTTTTTCGGCCACGGCGCCGGCGGCGACGCGCGCGGCGGTCTCGCGGGCAGAGGCGCGTCCGCCGCCGGAGCGGGCGCGCAGGCCGTATTTCTCGGCGTAGGTGAAATCAGCATGGGACGGGCGCGGCACGGTTTCCATCTCGGCGTAGTCGCCGGGGCGGGTGTCGGCATTAGGGATGCTCAGTCCGATCGGGGTGCCGAGGGTCAGGCCGCGTTCGACGCCGGAGAGAATGGTGACCGTATCGGTTTCTTTGCGGGGGGTGTTGAGGGCGGTGGCGCCGGGGCGGCGCCGGTCGAGCTGCGGCTGAATATCGCCTTCCGCAAGCGGAATGCGCGCGGGGCAGCCATCGACCACGCAGCCAATGGCGCGTCCGTGGGATTCGCCAAAGGATGTGACGCGAAACAAGGTTCCGAAGGTACTGGCCATGGTGAAATCTCTCCTCTTATCTACACTAGGCTGTCCTGCCCCCCCGAGGGAAGTCAATAGTTCCGGGAAAAGTGAAGAGTGATTAACGCAAAGGACGCAAAGGACGCAAGGGGAGCGGGGACCGATCCGACCGATCTGACGGATCCGACGGATCGGACAGTCTCACGCCAAGACGTTTAGGAGCAAAGGGAGGATGAGGGGACTCAATATCCACTATTCAATTTCCAAGTGGGCAGCCGGGAAACAGAGCACAAAGAAAGGGAACAGACAAACAGCCGAACAATTAGAGCAGCCGGCCCACAGATGGCTCCGGATTTGGATCGATCGACCAACGACCAACAACCAACACCCCCGCTGCCCGGGACAGCGGGGCATTTCGTGCTGGAGGAGAAGGACTGGAGAGAGCATAGTATCCCCCCGTGGAAGGGAAGGACCAGACCATGACGGAACAACGCAAAGACATCGCGGCGCGGCTGAAGGAGCTGCGCAATATAGAAGGTAAATCTCAGCAGGAGCTGGCGGACGCGCTGGGGGTGGCGCTGGGGGAGTACCAACGCTTTGAAGCTGGCAACGCCGATATTCCAGCGAGTGCGCTGAACGATGCGGCGCGTTTGCTCAACGCTGACTTGACGGAACTCTTGACCGGCGAAGAACCGCGCATGAAAATTTTCAGTGTGACGCGTCAGGGCGGCGGGGTGAAGGTGGAGCGTCGCAAGGACTACCAGTATCGCAATCTCGCGGCCAATTTCTCGGGGCGCAAAGTGAATGTCTTCGAAGTTACGGTCCCGGCGGACGCAGGGGAGTCCGGCCCCCACGCGAATTCCCATCCCGGACAGGAATTCAATTACCTGCTCGAGGGCCGCATGCGAGTTCGAATTCACGGCAATGAGCTAATCTTGGATGTGGGCGATTGCGTCTACTTCGATTCCAGTCACGACCACTCCATGGAAGCGCTTGATGGCCGTCCGGCGCGCTTCTTGGCGATGATTATCTGAGTCAGGAGTAGACGCCATGTCGATGTTGAACCAATTTCTACCTCAAACAGAATTTTCGTCCTACGAAGATTTTTGCGAGCATCTGGCCATCCGGGTGCCGCCCAATTTCAATTTTGCCTACGATGTGGTGGATGCCTATGCCGAGAAGGAGCCCACGCGGCGGGCGATTGTCTGGTGTAACGACAACGGTGACGAACGGGTGGGCACTTTCGCCGAGCTGAAGGACGCCAGCGACTGCGCGGCTCAGGTGTTCCAGCGCTTGGGCGTGCGCAAGGGCGATGCGGTGATGCTAATCCTGAGGTGTCGCTATGAATTTTGGGCGTGCCTGCTGGGGCTCCACAAGCTGGGGGCGGTGGGGGTACCGGCCACGCACATGCTGACGGCACATGACTTGGCCTATCGCTTTGATCAGGCCCAGGTCCGAATGGTGGTGGCAGTGCCGGATGCCGCATTGGAGGAGGCCATCGAGGGCGCTGAACACGCTGCTCCGGGTGGCCAGCTCCTTAAAATGCGCTTATGCGGGACGAAGGCAGGTTGGTACGATTTAACCGCGGAGATGGCAACTGTCGAGGGCCGCTGGATTCGGCCTGAGGGCGAGGCCGCCACACAAAATCGTGATCTGATGCTGGTCTATTTTTCATCGGGCACGACCGGCCAACCCAAAATGGTGGCGCACAATTATACCTATCCGCTGGCGCACATTGTGACGGCGAAATATTGGCAAAATGTCAGCGATGGGGGGCTGCACTACACAGTGGCCGACACGGGCTGGGCTAAGTCGGCTTGGGGTAAATTGTACGGGCAGTGGCTGTCCGGCAGTGCCGTATTCGTGCACGACTATGATAAGTTTTCGCCCATGCGGACACTCGAGGTTTGCGCTCGTTACGGGGTCACGACGTTTTGTGCGCCGCCGACAGTTTATCGGTTCCTGATAAAGGAGGATCTGTCGCGGCATGATTTTTCACAACTGGCTTATGCCGTGGTGGCCGGAGAACCGCTTAATCCAGAGGTCTATGAGCAGTTTAAGAAGGCCACGGGGCTGAGCTTGATGGAGGCATACGGGCAGACCGAAATGACGATCGGGGCAGGCAATTTCACCGGCATGAAACCCAAACCTGGTTCCATGGGGCGTCCATCGCCGCTGTACGGCTTGTACCTAGCCCGGCCGGACGGCACCCGATGCGATCCGGGCGAACAGGGGGAAATGGTAATCCCTGCGGAGCGGGTTCATGCGCTAGGGATGTTCATGGGCTATCATCACGATTCGGATTTGACGGCCCACAGTCTGCGCGGAGGTGTGTATCATACCGGCGACGTGGCTTGGCAGGATGAAGACGGATATTTCTGGTATGTGGGGCGCGACGACGATCTGATCAAGAGCAGCGGCTATCGCATTGGTCCCTTCGAGGTTGAAAGCGCGCTGATGGAACACCCGGCCGTGATGGAATGCGCGGTAACCGGTGTCCCTGATCCCGAGCGTGGGCAATTGGTCAAGGCGACGATTGTGGTGTCGAAAGGCTACGTGGCATCGACGGAGTTGGCCCACGAACTGCAAGCGCATGTGAAGCGGGTCACGGCCCCCTATAAGTATCCGCGAGTTATTGAATTCGTGCCGGAACTGCCCAAAACCATCAGCGGTAAAATCCGCCGCGTGGAAATTCGCGAACAAGACCAGGCCTGAAAAGTTGAAACGGCGACCGTCGTGGCTGATGATCGAAATATGATCGCCACCGGCTGGCGGGGTGGTATGTCAGCCGAGGTAGTCGTGCAATCTGGGGTGCGGCTGGTGTGCTTCGCTTAGAACATTTGTGAGATGGTATAATGCCATTTCTTGACTTTAAACAGTCGCGGCTCACTCCGCCACGGGCGGACAAGCCCGCCACGGGCGGACAAGCCGGAGAGGGTTCGCCCTACCAGGGACGTGCGATTCCAGCTTTTGGCAGGGGAGGCATCCTTGCCGAGCTGGACGGTGTTGTCTTTCAAGAACGGCTACAGAATAATCTAAACCAATTATTATAATAAGTGAACTATATGTATTGCAACATCTATACTCTAAACATTGTAATATTTATACTATAGACATTGCAATAACTATACTGGTAGAGCTGGGGGGAGGGGCTCAGGTCTACACGTGAGTCGAGGCGGCCTCGGCTTCGCTGTCGGGGACGATGGCATAGGCGGCGCGGATGTCGGGTGGAATGGCCAAGGGGCGGCCGGTGTGAAAATTGAGGAAAACCCAGTCGGTTTGTGCCTTGGCGAGGAGGATGCCGTCGGCATCGCGGATGAAACGATATTTACGAAGTGAGCGGATTTTACTGAAGTCCGCAACCCAGGTGTAGAGCGCGATGGCTTCGCCGACCTGGCATGGTCGGAGGTATTCGATGAAGTGCGAGCGCACGACCCAGGTCCAGCCTTGTTGGCGCAGGTCTTCGGGCGCCCATCCGTTCTGACGAGTGTGGGCGATGGCCGATTCCTGCAACATGCGCACGTACTCGATGTTGTTGACGTGGCGGTTTTCATCTTCTGCGGTTGATGGAAAAGCGAAGTGATGGCAATAAATGCGCACAGGGGGATTATTGTTCATGAGCGCATTATACCATTCGGCGTTGGCTGCAGTTAGAGATTAGTTGGACCATCCGCCAGCCTGCTCCTGCTGCTCCTGGCGGCTCATTACGCCATAGATTCCAATACGGCTGGATAGGGGCAGGTGGCACAGAGGGAGCGATCGCCGAGGCAATACTCGTGGTGGATGTGGATCAGCCCCTGGCGGCGCAGGCCGGACGAATAGAGGCGGGGGGTGTGGTCGGGTCCGAAGAGGCGCAGGGCAGTTTGCTGGATGAGTTCATTGGATTCCTCGGCGGGCAAGTGGTCGAGGATGGACTGCCAGGCTTCGGCGGGCGCACCCATGGCGGCGAAAGCCGGTAGGAGAAGGTTTATCAGAATGGCTCGTGCCCGGGAAGTGCCGACCAGCGCCACCGGGGATTCTCTGGGAGGACCGGAGAATGACAGGCGCTTCGACCAATAGGGGGCATCGGCCACGTCGATGAGCGCGAGCAACTTGTCCACCGGAATACCCTGCGGGTGCTTGGCAATCCCGGCCATTCTTTCGGGCAGACCGGTGGCGGGCGCAAAGAGCAGGGCGGCAGCCATCAGCCGTCGTTCGGGACGGTTGGCCGGTCGGATGGCGGCCATGGACCAGTCAGCGCGGGGAATGCGTTGCGTTAGGAAGCCATCGGCCTGCGGCCACCAGGCATCCCAACAGTGGCGGATAAAGGTTTTAGTGGCGGTATCCCAGGAGCGCGGGGTGGTAGTGGGATCCGGGAGCAGGGAGGCTACTCCCATCAACAGCGCATAGGCGCGCACGGGATCCCCAGCCGATTTCTCACGTAGCCGATCCAGAGGCAGCAGCCGGGCCAAACGGCGGAAAGGGGCTTTGTTGGGGCGGTAGCCGAGGGCGGCCATGACTTCTTCATAGATGATTTGGGCTGGGCCGCGATCCAGCATGGCGGCAAGGAGCAGTTCGGCGCGGCGGCGCAGACGCAGTTCACCGGCAGTATCTAAGGCGGTCCTTCGCTGGCTTGGCGTCAGTTGCAACATGGCTTGGCGGCAAGGGGGCGGAGTGGCCCGGGCTGCCACGGGATAGGCCAGCAAATCAATATTATCGAACGAGAAATCCAGAGTGGCATCGAGGGCGGGCCGTAGAGAGATTTGCAGAGTTCCCGGGGGTAATTCGGTAGCGGGGAGGGTGCCGGGATAGAATGCGACGTGTGCGCAAACGTGGCGATAGCGCGGGTCAGCAGCGTGCCGATGACGTTGCCAGTCGGCGGGGCGAATATGGATTTCGACATCGCCGGTGATGCGGCGCAGTTCGGGTCCGACGCGCAGGGCGGCATTCAAAAAATCGGGACCCGGTCCGGTATTCCACTCGCCGGGATGCTCCACCTGAACGAGTTCTCCGGTCATGGTGCTGAGGTGTTCAGGGCGCAGGCGGTTATCGGCCCATACGCATTGGAGATGACGCTCGGTGAAGGGGACGGGGGGTGGGGATGGGGCTTCGCAGACCCCGCAGGGGATGGGGCGAATTTGTCGTTCCATTCCCGCCGTGCGCGGGAACCAACCGGGGGCCATGTTGGATACGGTATTCATGTCGTGTGTCCGTTGCCTCTTCAATAGACGCTGGGGCAGAAAATGTAAATATGAATATAGGGGGGGGGAGCCGAAAATGAATCTGAACTCAAGAACTCATAAACAGATTAATCAGCCGGTCTCACGCCAAGACGCGAAGGTGCGAAGGAGGTCCGGGAGCGGAGGGGGAATTTAGCAGGAAAACAAGAAAATCAGGAAAGCAGGAAGAAAATCGGTTTAACCACAGAGGGCCACCGAGGGGCACAGAGGGGTAAGACCACCACTGATTTCACGGATGGGGGAAGGGGCTCCCCGTAGCGTGGACCTCTGGTCCGCGCCAAGCAGAAGAAGCCGCACAACAGAACTGGAAGAGGCGCGGACCGGGAGGTCCACGCTACGAGAGCCGAGTTTTCCATGGCATGGAGCCTGTCGCGGGATCTCTGAGCTGGTTCGGCTACGCTCACCATGACGGGGGGGGCCTTTTAGGGCTTTGTTCCGTCCCTTTGCTTTTCCGATAATGGACCCTCTTCCCACGCAGAACATTCACACAGAGAGAATTTAAGTTTTCGCCATGCCGAAGGGCTGCAACGGTGAGAGCTAGGTGTAAGCCTTTTTCAAACTGGATAACAAACTTACTACAATCTTGAGGTGTGGATCGCTCGTCTTCATTTGGTTGACTGCCAGTTGCTAGCGATCTTAGAGACATCCGGCCTGACACGCACCCGTGCTTCTGCGCGATCCATTCCGGTGCTGAGGAGTTCGTCGTAGTTGGTCTCTGTGTGACGAATGTGTGCCTTGACAGCCAGCCGGACTGCTTCTTCGGCAAAATCCTTTGCCTCCGCGCTTCGCCCCACCCGGCCGCTGTATTTTCTGCACGCATGTTCCGCAATAACTTGCTCGCGACCATCTGGACACTGGGGATACATCTCTCGCACTCGCTCAGCAAATTGATGGACGTAGTCGTGATCGAGTTCCGCGCGACGCAGCATGGCCCGCGCACGCCGAATTTCGCGCTGGTGGGCAGTGGCTTCACATTCCGTCTCCGCCTTTTCCACAGCTTCGCTCTCAACCAGAAGACCCTGGCGCTCGTAGTGCTTGCGAGCTCGGCTCCATTTCAGCACAACTGCCGAAAGTCCAGAGTGCTTCTTGGAGCTCCGGGTTAATGCGGCATCCCCGGAGGGTAGAAAAACAAGATGATCAAGGTCTGCGCACGATAGGCACAGTGCGCCTTTGTCGCCGTGAAGCATGATCCAAGCGTAACGTCCGAGTTCTTCTTTGCACTCATCACATGTTGAATCACGCGAAGAGATAAACACCTTCAAGTCATCTGGCTTGTTCTTAGTCAGCTTATTCATGTTCTACAGCCTTTCCTTTGCTGCTCACCCACTTCGCTTTCTAATTCCTTTCGTCTAAATCGATCTGATCTCTTTGATAATATTATTTGAATTATGGCATTCGCCATGGTGGCCGGGTGGACACGGTCCAGCCGCACTTTGGCATGATCGAGTTTTTTACGGGAAAGAGAAGAGTACCTTTTGATTTGGTTTTTCTAACC
>JAVEUJ010000087.1:0-10403 GCA_034005635.1 Kiritimatiellia bacterium
TGGTGTGCATGAAGGAGAGAATAGGCTGCGAGGGGCAGGCGTGCAAGCGTGGCATGGCGCCAAAGTGAAATAGAGATATGTACATATGTCTATATGATGTAGAGCTGTGAATGGGGAAACATGCTTCACCGACGGGGCAAAACGAGCTGGTTGTTCTAAGGGTGGAAAATATTTTAGGTGTAGGTTAATCTATTAGGCCTTGTTTACCGAACCGGCGCTGGGCAACAGCCGCCGACCGGTAGCACGATTATAGCCTGCATGACCAAGCCCCAAGCCCATTCGAGACTCCTCCGCCGCTATCTGGTGCCGCATCGCCGTGACATTTTGTGGGGCATGGCGATATCGTTTTTCACGGTGGTATTTAACGTCGCCATCCCTTTTATTCCACGGGTGGTGATTGACGGGCTGACCTCGGGCGATCTGGAGCGCCGAGCATTGCTGCTGTGGCTGCTGCTGTATGCCGGTGCGGCGGCTGTGGCCGTCCTGTTATCCTATTGGATGCGGCAGTTGCCGCTCCGCGTGGGCCACGCGATTGAGACGACCATTCGCGGGCACCTGTTCGACCACTTGACGCATCTGGATCGGGGGTACTATCGGACCCAGCACACGGGCGATCTGATGAACCGTCTATCATCGGATGTCCAGTCGCTAGGGATGGGGATTGGGCAGAGCTTGATGCAGAACTCCCGCATGGTGTTCGTATTGCTCCTCACCTTTGGGGTTATGTTTCAAATATGCGTTCCTCTGGCGGTGGGTATGCTGGTGCTGGTGCCGCTGATGACGGTCAGCTTCACCTGGTTTGCACGCCGAATCAAACAGGGGCATCTGGCGGTGCAGGGACAACTTTCAGAGATGGCGAGTTTCAACCAGGAGACCTTCAGCGGGATTCAGACGGTGAAATCATTTGCGGTGGAGCCGCGCTGGCAGGAGCTATTTCAGCAGCAAAATAAGGCATTGATGGGCGTCAACCTACGGATGGCCACCGTACAGGAAGGGGTGCGCCCTCTGGCGGCTGTTTGGTTCGCAGTCAGTTCGGTGCTGCTGCTGATGCTGGGGGGGCGGCTGGTGATTCAGGGGCGTTTGACTCTGGGCGAACTGGTTCAGTTCAACCAATATCTGTTGTATATGCAATGGCCGCTGCTGTCGCTAGGGTGGATGCTGAGTCTCATGCAGCGGTCTTGGGCCAGTTGGAGTCGGATTCGCGAGGTGCTAGACTACGAACCCGCTATTGCGGATCCCCCGGAGGAGCAGGTGGCATCGGTCCCCATTGGTGGGGCGATTGTATTCGATCATGCCGGACTAAAGGCGGGAGATGCCACGCTGCTGGAGGATATCTGTCTGACCATCCCTGCCGGATCTCGGATCGGGATTACCGGGCCTACCGGCAGTGGCAAAACGGTGCTGGTGTCTCTGTTGCCCCGCCTGTGGGACGTGACGACGGGTGCGGTAACTATTGGCGGGCAGGATGTTCGCAGTCTGCCGCTGGCGGCCTTGCGGCGTCAGATCGGAATGGCCGAACAGGAACCCACATTGTTCTCCGATACGTTGGCAAATAACATTGCGTTTGGTGCCCGTGCCCTGACGCCAGAGTCAATCCTGTCCGTGGCCGACATCGCTCATTTGCATGCGGATGTGGAGCAATTTCCCGATCAGTATGACACGCTCATCGGTGAGCGCGGGGTATCGCTCTCCGGCGGGCAGCGCCAGCGCACCTCGATCAGCCGGGCCATTTCACGCGAGCCGGCAATTTTGATTCTGGATGATGTTCTGGCCTCGGTGGACACGGAAACAGAAGCAGCAATTCTGCGAAAATTGCAGCCTGTTTTTGCTGCACGTACGACCCTGTTGGTGAGTCATCGGGTGAGCACGCTGGTCGAGATGGATCAGATCATCGTGTTGGAAGAAGGGCGGATCACCCAGCGCGGTACTCATAGTGAGCTAGTCCAGCAGCCCGGATATTACCGTCGGTTGCATGAGATGCAACAGTTGGCGGCGATGGAGGGGGAGTTGTCATGATGCCGCCGCAGGATGGTGTTGGATCGGCTGAATCGTTGCGTTTGCTGCGTCGCCTGCTGGTGTACACGCGCCCGCACCGGCTCGTCCTGGGCGTAATTCTGGTGCTAACCATCCTGACCAGCTTGGCGATGAATTATCCCCCGGTACTGATTCGCAATGCCATCGACCGCTGGATCGCAGCCAGCACGCTGTCGCTGGATGCGCGGATGAACGGGCTGATGCAGACCGCGATTCTGTTTTTTGCTATCAGCGTACTTAGTGCGCTGCTGCGTTACGCTCAGAGTTTGCTAACGGTCCGCATGGGGCAGCAGATTGTGCGGGCGATCCGCCGCGATGTCTTTGACAAAGTGCTGGGTATGCACCGGCAGTATTTCGATACGACACCGGTTGGACGACTGATCACACGCGTGACCTCCGATGTGGACACCGTACAGCGCTTCGTTTCGGATGGCATCGTGGGGGCCGTGGCCGATGTATTCCAAATCATCGGGGTCTTTGGCTTCATGATCTATATCAGCCCGATTCTATCGTTGGCGCTGCTCATAATCCTGCCCTTCATGGTGCTGGCCTTCATCATTTCTAACAAGCGGGTGCGGGCGGCCAACCGGGAGATTCGACGCGCGCAGTCCGCCCTGAATACCAACGCACAGGAAGCCATCACGGGAATGGCCACCATTCAACTCTTCAACCGCGAAGATTCGGCCCGTCAGCGCTTTGCGAAGTTGAACCGGATCATGCGCGATGCCTGTTTCTATGAAGTTCGCTGGTTTAGTGTCTACTTCCCGGTGCTCGAATTGACCCAGGCCGTTTCGATCATTCTTGTGCTGGGGGTGGGCGGCTGGTGCATCATGTCCGGGTGGGGAGCGGTCTCGCTGGGGGTGCTGGTAGCCTTCTTGATGTATGTGCGCGATTTCTTCCGTCCTCTGGATGGCCTTTCGAATCGCGCCGGCATGCTGCAACAGGCCTTGGCGGCCTGTGAGCGAATTTTTGAGCTGCAGGATCAGCAGGCGCAGGTCTGTGATCCGGAAACTCCGGTGATCCGCACCACCTGTGCCGGTAAAATTGCATTTGATCATGTCACCTTTGCCTACACCGGCGAAAACTGGGTCTTACAAGATGTCTCGTTCCAGATTGACCCCGGTGAAACCGTGGCGATTGTCGGAGCGACCGGGTCCGGAAAAACCACCATCATCAATCTGCTGCTGCGTTTTTATGATATTCAATCCGGGCAGATTCGCGTGGATGATATCGATGTGCGGCATCTCGCCCTCCACGATCTGCGACGCCATATGGGCGTGGTGGTGCAGGAGCCCTTCCTGTTTTCGGTGTCGGTGGCCGACAACATCAGCCTGCTGGACCCGGCAATTTCGCGCGAGAAAATCGAACAGTCAGCGCGGTATGTGAACGCTGATCATTTCATCAAAAAGCTGCCGCAGGGCTATGACACGATTTTGAACGAGCGGGGGGGAGGCCTTTCGGCGGGTCAAAAGCAACTGCTGGCCCTGGCGCGCGTCATGGCTCAGGACCGCGATTCCGTTCTGATTCTCGACGAGGCCACCGCCAATGTGGATAGCGAAACCGAAGAGCTGATTCAAGATGCCATCGGACGGGTGATGAAAACTCGAACAGGCATTATCATTGCCCACCGCTTGTCCACCATCCGTCATGCTGATCGGATTCTGGTGCTGCATCAGGGGCGGTTGGTGGCCCAGGGGCGGCACGAAGAGCTGCTGCAGCAGGGCGGCTACTATCGGCGGCTCTATGAATATCTGGCGCTGAGCAACGGTTAGTTTAGGGTTGCATAGTTGGCGTCTCTCTCTGGTGGAGGTTTGCTGATTTCTCCCTTCACCTCCCATTCGGGACGCGATACAGTGGGCGGCAGTTTTCCATGGTATGGAAGAAAATCTTCCATAGCGTGGAAAAACGAACGAGATATTTTCCATAGTGTGGAAAAAGTGTGAGAAAATCTTCCACAGCGTGGAAGAAAAGTTTCCACAGTGTGGAAGAATTTGAGATAGGAACTCATGAGCGGTAAGAAGAGATTTCAGACGGTGGCGGTGCTGCTGGGTGGGCCGTCGTCAGAGCGGGCGGTATCGCTGCGCTCGGGTGCCGCAGTGGCGCGCGGGCTGCGTGAGCAGGGCTATGACGTGCACGAAGTCGTGGTGGGTGAGGATTGCTCGTTCGAGCTGCCGCCGGGTACCGAAGCGGCATTCGTGGCCATGCACGGAAAATTTGGGGAAGACGGCACGATCCAAGCACTCCTTCGCCAGCGGGGTATTCCCCATACGGGATCAAGCCCGGAAGCCAGTGCGCGGGCATTCGACAAGTCGCAGAGCAAGCCGGTGATGGCGGCCGCGGGCATTCCCACGCCAGCGTTTCAAATATTGCGGGAGGGCGAACAACGGACGCTACCGCTGCCCGTGGTGGTGAAGCCGGTGCGGCAAGGGTCGAGCGTGGGTATCTCGCGGGTATTTCATGAAGCAGAATGGGCGGCGGCATTTACTACGGCATTGGTATACGACGACGTGGTGCTGGCGGAGGCGTTCATTCCGGGGCGCGAGCTGACAGTGGGGGTGGTGGGGGATGTAGCGCTGCCAGTCATTGAAATTGCATCGGATTTTTTCGATTACCACGCAAAATATACACCGGGAGTGGCCGCGCACCTGATCCCAGCCGACATTCCAGCGGAGACGGCTCAGGCCTGCCAGGCGGTAGCGCTGGCGACATTTCGCGCGCTGGGTTGCGCGGGCATGGGACGGGTGGATATTCGCTTGCGGGAGGATGGAAAGTTCTTCGTGCTGGAGTTGAACAATATTCCCGGCTTCACGGAAGTCAGCCTGTTGCCAGATGCAGCGCGCGTCCATGGTTGGGGCTTCCCAGAGCTGTGTGAGCGGATTTTGAACATGGCCGAGCCCCCGACAAGCGCAATGGCGTGTCGAAATAGTGTGGCTGGCTAGCTCCAGCTCAAGTCGCTGGGGGGCCTGCTTCTTGCCGCAGTAGATGGACCAGACAGCGGGTGAGGGGGTGCTGATTGGGGGTAAAATGCCACGTGCCGTGCACGTTCCGGGCCAGATCCAGATCGCGCAGGACCTTCAGATGGCGGGTCAGTGAGATGTGAGGAATACGCAGGTTGCGAGACAATACAGAGGCGGCCGCGGGGGCGATCAGGAGTTGCTGGACGATCTCGATGCGCCGGGGATAGGCGAGGGCGGTGGCGCTGTCGAGAGCGAGCTGATCTTGACGTGCGGAGGGGGATGCAAAAGTAGCTTTCATAGCATCTAACAATGGCTTGGCCGTGCCCACCAGTGGATCGGACACGGGAAGGTAGCTAACATGATTAGCATGACGGCGGGCTTGGATGAGGCCGCGCGACTGCAGGCGCCGGAGTTCCTGACTGGCGCGCGACTTGCTGATGAGCATGGCATCGGCGAGTTGCTGGACGGTCAGTCCGGGCTTAGCGATCACCTTGCGCAGGAGGCGCAGGCGAGTAGGACCGGCCAGAACGCGACAGGTCCGCCACAGGGTAGGGTGCAAAGCCATAAAATCCTCCTTGAATACTATCGGTGTTTATAAACACCGTGCATATGGTTGTCAAGCTGTACAGCAGGGTATAAATCGTTTGTTAATGTGAAAATTGTAACTCAATTGATATCGGTGTTTATAAACAGCGTACATGAGGAAATATTGACTGGGGGGCGGTAGGAAAACTATTTCAATCGCCGGGGGAGCTATGGCATACTGTCTGTTTATTTGAGGGTAGAGGGCAGTAGAAGAATCATGGCCGACCGGCGCAGTAAATCGGGACGCAGGCCCCGCAGACGCGAGAGCGTGCTGCGGGCGGCAGCGCGTACCGTGGAACGGCGTCAGGCTCGGCGGCGGGCTTGGAAAACGCTGGGGGTGATACTGGGAGTTCCGGTCTTACTGGCCGGGCTGGCCTGGGGCGGGCTAGCGGCGTGGCGGGCCATGTTTTCTGAAAATATCTTTTTTCAGATTCAGCAGATTGAAGTCACAACCGATGGCGATTTGGGGCGCGAGCACATTTTGGAATATGCCAAGGTGAGTGTGGGGCAGAATCTGTTTGCGGTGAATCCCAATCAAATCCGCGACCTGCTGATGAGCGTGCCGGTGGTGGCCAATGCCCAGGTGGGGCGACGACTACCGGATACGCTCGTGATCGAGTTGACGGAACGAGTGGCTGTGGCACGCCTCGGTCGGGCCGGTGCAGGCAGTCCGTTGGCGTTAGATTCGCAGGGCTATGTGCTGGGGCCGAGTTCGGTACGGGCCCGCCTACCGGTCGTCGTGGGTATCCGAGACGTGGGACTGCGTCCGGGGGATAAAGTGAAGGACCCCATGCTGGCCGAAGCGTTGACCGTGTTAGAGGTGTGCAATCAAGCCGGGATGCGTCTGGAACTGACCGTGACGACCATTGACGTGAGCAACGAGGAGCAACTGGCTGTGGGATTGTCGACCGGGGAGCAGGTGCTGTTGTCACGCACAGGGGTAGAAAAGAAATTAGGTCAACTTTGTGTGATGCGCGATGTGGCCCGTCGACGGGGATTGGCACTCGGGGTATACGACATGACGGTGGAGCGTAATTTTGTGGGGCGGCCCACCGCCTGGCAAGATCCAGCGGGGCAAAACTGAGACGTGTGGGCGGCGGGCGGAAAGGCATGAAGCAGGTATGAGCATGGAACCAATCGTAGCAGTGGAAGTCGGCACCAGCCGGGTGCGGGTATTCGTGGGCGAGGCTCGCGAGGATGGCGGCCTGATGATCACGGCGGTTGGGGATTGCGCCAGCAGCGGCGTACGCAAAGGGGAACTCTTCCATTTCGAAAGCGCCAGCCAGAGTCTGGAACGGGCATTGCACCAGGCCGAGGATGCGGCAGGTCTGAGCGTAAACGACGTGCATGTGGCCTTGTCGGGATCGCAAATTGAGGGGATGCCCAATCGCGGTGAAATTCCAGTGGATGGAGAAATCGCAGCGGAGCACGTGGCGCATGTCTGTCGGGTGGCGCGAGAGGTGACCTTGCCGACAGATCGTGAAATTCTACATAGTATTGTTGGGCAATTTAGCGTGGACGGGTTATGCGGGGTCAAGCCGGAGGGGATGGTGGGGCAGACATTAGCGGTCGATGTTTTGATCGTGCATGGCAAACATTCGCGGATGTACAACCTCGTCAGGGTGGTGAAGGGATTGAAGTTGGAGGTCACGGACATCTTGTTCAGCGGCTTGTGCGCGGCCATGGCGGCACTGTCTGCAGAACAGAAGCTGCAGGGGGTGTTGTTGATCGATCTCGGGGGCGGGACGACAGATTACATGGCCTATGCTCAGGCCAAAATTGCAGATGCCGGGGCGCTGGGCATAGGCGGGGACCACGTGACCAACGATATCGCCAAAGCATTCCGGCTGTCTACAATGGAGGCGGAGGCGTTGAAAACTCAGCATGGCGATGCCATGGTGAGTGCGGCGGGGCGTACGCGGCGGTTGCCGCTGCCAGCGGCGGCGGGTGAAAGCCCGCGCACCGCAAAATTATCGGATTTGCAGAACGTGATCCACTTGCGCTTGGAGGAAACCTTTGGGCTGATCCGGGCGCGATTGCAGCAGCAGAACCTGCTGCCCTTGATGGGAGGGGGCGTGGTGTTGACGGGCGGCGGGGCCTATCTTAAAAATGTGGCCCAGTTGGCCGAGAAAGTCTTTGGGCTGCCATGTGAAATCGGTGGGCCGCGCAACGTGAGTGGTCTGACGGCTAATCTGGCCGGACCGGAATATGCGACCGGAGTGGGGGCCGTACTCTGCGCCTATAAAAATGCCTGTCAGCGGCAAGAGCAGTCGCGCAGCATCTGGCGGCGTTTGGGGCATTGGTTTGGATTGAGTTGACGAGGAATAGGGAGACAGGGCCATGAATGTTGGTAAGGACAAAAGGAGCGGTGATCCGCGCTGCCGCATCCTCGTAGTGGGCGTGGGCGGCGGCGCATGCAGTGTTCTGGGGCGCGTGCTAGCAGACTGGGCGGAGCCCCCCCCGATGGCGGCGGTCAATACGGATGAACGGGCGCTGGCCGATTCTGCGATTCCATTGAAACTCCAGATCGGACGAACCATTGCTAAGGGGATGGGGGCCGGCGGTGATGCGGAACTGGGCCGCCTGGCTGCCAGCGAAGATTTAGATGCGTTGCGCGCGATGGTGACGGAGTATGACTTGTTGCTACTTGTGGCGAGTTTAGGCGGCGGCACGGGCACCGGAGCTGCGCCGGTGCTGGCGCAGATCGCCCGCGAAGAAGGACTGCTGACGCTGGCCTATGTGACCACGCCGTTTGTTTTTGAAGGCACACGCCGCCAAGAACAAGCTCAGGAGGCGGTGGTGCTGCTGCGGCAGCAGGCGGATGCCGTGATCTGCCTGCCCAACGAACGGTTGCACGCCATGTTGCCGGAAGGCACACCGCTGGCGGAGGCCTTTGCTTTTGTTGATCGCATGATGGGAGCTGGCATTCGCGGGTTATGGACCTTGCTGGCTCGCAACAACATGTTGAACTTAGATTTTTCTGATTTACAGACACTGGTTGAAAATAGCGGCAACGAATGCTGCTTTGGTTACGGTGCGGGGACTGGAGCCGGCCGGGTAGAGCAAGCGCTCAGCGGCCTGCTGGAGGGGCCGATGCTGGAAAAAGGCCGGGTGATTGCCAATTCAGGCGCCATGCTGCTATGCGTGGCCGGGGGGCCGGATTTGGCACTCTCCGAATTGGAAAAGATCCATCGCCGGTTTCAGGAAGCAGCGCGTCCTGGGGCTCGGATCTCGATGGGCGCGGCTGTGCTGGAGGGCTGGGAGGGGCGATTGGCGCTAACCGTTCTGGCAGCCGAACATTGGTTGCCGCCTTCGCGTTCAGGTGCAGGTGAAATCACCGCTAATGAATTGTTTCGCACCCCCCAGGAAGCATCACCGGCGGAGGGGAAAGGCCGTCGCGGACGGAAGTCGGCGCAGCAATCCGAACTGCGGTTGGTCGACGATCGAGGGCGGTTTAAGGATGTGGCCCCGACTATTCATGATGGGGCCGACTTGGATATCCCTACTTTTATGCGTCGGGGCATTCGGCTCCCAACGTGAAAATAGAGGCCAACCCACTACCAAAAACTTGAATATCTGTTAGAAATGTATATAAGTCTTGGAGTTAAGACTCATTAGAAGATTTTTCTTTAGCCGACATCATGGAAATATACAAAACGAACACAACATGATAAAACAGATGAAGAACATAACAGGAGGATATAAGATGAAGCATATAAAATGGTTTGCGTTAGCCTTGGTCGTGGCGGTGGCGGTACCCGCAGCAATGGGATCAGCCTTGATCACCCAAGGTGCGAATGAGTTGGCGATTTCCGGCATGGTGGATTTCCAGAGCGGCGAAGGCACCGAAACTATATTGGATGTGCGCTACGCTTACTTTGTAATGGACCGAGTGGCGTTGGGTGCCAAGGCATCGATGCAGTACAATGACAATTACCGTCATTTCGGTATCGGCGGCACTGCGGAATACAACTTTAAGTTGCCGCAGAACTTCAAGCCCCTGTTTGGGACAGATTTGGTTCCATTTTTGGGCGTGGCCTTGGATTACCGCTATGCGGACATCAAGTACGTGGGCGATGAAAGCGCCGTGGTGCTCGGTGGCGAAGGCGGAGCAAAATTCTTTCTGACTGACACGACGGCGGTGACCCTATCGCTGCTGGGCGAAATCGCCACGGAAGATGTCTATGTCGACGACAACAAAGCCACCAACCGTGATTTGCGACTCATGCTCGGCATGCGGTTTTACTTCTAATATTCCCCGATTGGACCGGGCGCGGGATGATTCCCGCGCCTTTTCTTTGGGCGGCATCAGATAGCGGTTGAATTTAGACGCAGGCTAGGGTAATGAATGGCACGTTTTCCGGACCCCTGCGCGGTTCGGTTGCGGAGGGATGGCTGAGTGGCTGAAGGCACCCGACTCGAAATCGGACGGGCGTTAAAAGCGTCCCGTGGGTTCAAATCCCACTCCCTCCGCCATTTCCTGCTACGCCGATTTTGAGCGACGATTCCCCACAAGCGCGTGAACTGCACATGGAGGATCGGGTCCGTTTTTGAGCCGAGCGAACGAAAGATTTTTGCGGCGGGAATGTACGCGGCGACATCTTGCGGCAGGATCGGCACAAACGGGGCATCGGGATCGGCGACGGACGAAAAGGGGCCGTTTTTGGGGGGATTCGGGCAGGCTTCGCGTGCGGCAGAGCCGCCGCGAGGCACGGGGATAGGCGGGGGAAACCCTTCCGAACCGCACGGCGGCTTGTTCTCCGAAGCCTTGGCGAAGGAGGTGGCCGCCTGCGCCGCTCCGCTGGCCTCCGACATATTCCAACTCGC
>JAVEUJ010000088.1:0-10359 GCA_034005635.1 Kiritimatiellia bacterium
TCACCGCGCGCCACGCTCTATCTCACCATGGCCGCCCGCGCCCATGCCTTTCTTCAGGGACGCGGCTACGTCACCCCGCAAGACATCAAATCCATTGCCCCCGATGTCCTGCGCCACCGCATCATTCCCTCCTTCGAGGCCGAAGCCGAGGAAATAACCGCCGACAACATCGTCACCACTCTCCTCAACGAACTACCCGTCCCCTAACCCCGTATTCGCTTCACTTGAAAATTGGATATTGGACATTGGATATTGAATATTGAAACTCCCCCCCCCTCCTGAACCCTGACCCCTGACTCCTGAATACTTCCTCTTAAAAAATGATCCCCCGCGACACATTAAAAAAAATCCGCCGGATCGAAATCCGCACCCGGCGCGCGGTTCATGATGTCTTTGCCGGCCGCTACCACTCCGTCTTCAAGGGGCGCGGCATGGAATTCGAGGAGGTCCGCGAATACGTCCCCGGCGACGACATCCGCTCCATCGACTGGAATGTCACTGCCCGCACCGGCACGCCCTTCGTGAAAAAGTTTACCGAAGAGCGCGAGCTCACCGTCATGCTGCTGGTAGACATCTCCGCCTCGAACCGTTTCGGATCGACGTCCCAGCTCAAGCGCGATCTCGCCGCCGAGGTCGCCGCGGTGCTCGCCTTCTCGGCCATCACCAACCATGACCGCGTCGGGCTGATCTTGTTCTCCGATCACGTTGAAAAACACATCCCCCCCGCCAAAGGCCTCACCCATGTTCTACGCGTCATCTCCGACATCCTCGCCCCGCGCCCCGCGTCGCCACGCACCGATCTCGCCCCCGCCCTCGAATATCTCAACCATGTTGTCCGTCGCCGCTCGGTCGCGTTCCTGCTCTCGGACTTCATCGCGCCGCCCTGCGAGCGCCTGCTGCGCGTCACCGCCCGCCGCCACGACCTCGTCAGCCTGATCATCGGCGACAAACGCGAACAGGCCCTGCCCCCCGTCGGCCTCGTCGATTTCCAAGACCCCGAAACTGGACGACGCCTCACCATCGATACCTCCTATGCCCCCGCCCGCCGCGCCCTCTTGACCCGCCACACCCAGCGCCGCGAAGCCCTCCTGCACTCTCTCCGCGCCGCCAGCTCCGACGCCGTCGAACTCTTCGCCGGCGAACCCTACGACCGCGAGCTCGTCCGCTTCTTCCGCCAACGGGAGCAACGCCGATGAATCCCCGGGGTCAGCCCTTAAAATATAACCTATCGGCCCGCCACCGGGGTCAGCCCTTAACAATTAAGTTTTCCACACTGTGGAAGAACATCTTCCATAGCGTGGAAACTTCGTCGAAAAATCTTCCATACCGTGGAAAAAACAGCCCCATTTTTCCACAGTGTGGAAGAAACGTTTCCACACTGTGGAAAAACCCCGCCCTTTTTCTTTCTTCATTTTTAATTATTCATCTGGCCCTCCTGACCGGCTGTTCCCCGCCGCCCCCCCCCGTCCTCACACTGCCAGCCGGGCAGGATGCCGCCGCCACAGCCACGCTCTCGACCAACCGCATCCGCATCGGCGATCCCGTCCGCCTGACGGTCTCGGTCCTCCACCGTGACGGCGTCATCGTCGAGTTCCCGCCCGTCGCCAAGGGCAAGGACATTGTCGTGCGCGACAGCACAACCACGACCGCCACCCTCGCCAACGGGCTGGCGTCAACTGAGCAAGCCATCCACTTCACCTCGATGACCATCACCAACCACATCCTGGCCGATGGCGCGACCATTGCCGTGGCAACGTCCAATGGTCTGAGCTGGACGCTGCCGTTCCCGTTTGTCTCCTTGGAAGTCGTCTCCACACTCGCCCCGGGCGAGACCGATCCGCGCCCGACCAAAGGCACTCTGGCCCACTGGCCTGCGCCGCTTTCGCGCTGGATCTGGGTGGCACTGGTCGGCCTGATTCTGCTAGCGGTGGCCGCGGCCATTCTGCACAAGGTCCTGAGCACCCCGCGTACCTTCCTGCATATGCCGCCGGCCATCCCGCCCCATCAGGTCGCGCTCGATGCCATTGCCGCCCTGCGCGCCAAGGGCTGGATCGAAGCCCGCACCATCGAGCCGTTCTATGTCGAACTCTCGGCCATTGTCCGCCGCTACCTCGAAGCGCGCTTCGGCCTGCGGGCCCCCGAGCGCACCACCGAGGAATTCATCCGCGACGCCCTCACCGCACGCACGCTTGCCGCACCTCACCGCGAGTTGGTCGCCGGTTTCCTCGAACAAAGCGATCTGGTAAAGTTTGCCCGCCACACCCCCGGCGCCGATGACATGCGCAACGCACTCGACTCCGCCTTGCGCCTCGTCCACGAAACCAGCCCCGCCGCCCCTGTCACTGAGTCGACCGCGGTGCCCCCGCCCCCCTCCGGAGGCGTGTCATGATCTTGTTCCGCTATCCCTTAGTTCTGCTGCTGCTGCTGCTCGTCCCGGCCTGGGTCTGGCTGCGCCATGCCCGCCGCCGCCGGGCACCGCTGACGTTCCCCGATGGCGACGCCCTGGCCGCGCTGCCCATCTCTCCCTGGATCGCCCTGCGCTGGCTGATCCCCGCCCTCTTCGCCGCCGGTCTCATCTTCGCAATCCTCGCTGCGGCCCGACCGCAAACTGGCATGAGCGAGTCGCGCGTCGAAACGGAAGGCGTCGATATCGTCCTGCTCGTCGACACCTCCACCTCGATGCAAGCGGAAGATTTCTCCACCCCCACCCACCGTATGAACCGGCTCGACGCCGTCAAGTCCGTCATGGAACAATTCATCAAGGCGCGACCCGATGACCGTATCGGCATCGTGACGTTCGCCGCCATGCCCTATACCATTGCCCCGCTCACGACCGATCACGCCTGGCTGCTGTTGCAACTCGAGCGCCTGAAAACCGGCATGCTCGAAGATGGCACCGCCATCGGCGATGCGATTGCCTCCGGCGTCAATCGTCTGCGCGAGTCGCAGGCCAAATCCAAGATCGTCATTCTGCTCACCGATGGCATTCAAAATGCCGGACGCCTGACTCCGCTGGATGCCGCCCGCGCCGCGGCCGCCCTCGACATCAAGGTCTACGCCGTCGGTGCGGCTTCCGGCCAGGCCCCGCGCGGCCGCGGCCTGTTCCAGTTCGCCCAGCTTGGGCCCGAGATCGACGACGCCATGCTGACCAAGGTCGCCGAAGTGACCGGCGCGCGCTATTTCCGCGCCACCGATCTCGCCAGCCTCAAGGAGACTTATCGGGCCATTGACGAAATGGAGAAGACCAAGATCGAACTCGATCAGTACACCCGCTATGAGGAACGCTTTGCGCCCTTCCTGATCCTGGCACTGCTGTGCCTGTCGCTCGAAACCCTGCTGGGCTTCACCCGCCTCGGGAGACTGCCATGATCTGGGGCCAAATCCATTTGCTTTACTGGCTGCCGCTGGCCCTCCCGCTGGCGTGGATTCTATTTGCGCTCCTGCGCCGCCGCCACCGCGCACTGGCCAGGCTGGTCGATCCTGCCATGCTCCCCATCCTGGCCCCCGCCTGGAATCCCGCGCGCGCCGCCTCCCGACTCGGCCTGCGCCTGGGCGCTCTCCTGCTGCTCTTCCTGGCCCTGGCCCGCCCCCAGTGGGGATTCCACTGGGAGGACGTCCGCCGCCAGGGACTCGATATCCTGGTCGTGCTCGATACCTCGCGCTCGATGACCGCCAGCGACATCAAACCATCGCGCCTGCAACAGGCCAAATGGGGCATCCGCGACTTGGTGCGCAACCTGCGCGGCGACCGCATCGGCCTGATCCCCTTCGCCGGCGCTTCCGTCCTCCAGTGCCCGCTCACGATTGATTACGCCGCCTTCACCATGACCCTCGACGATCTCTACGCCGGGATCATTCCCCGCGGCGGCACCGCCATCGAACAAGCCCTGCGCACCGCCATCGACGCCTTCCCAACCGAGAGCGCCGCCGACCGCGTCATCCTGCTCATCACGGACGGCGAAGACCACGATGGCGATCCGCTGACGCTCCTGCCCACGCTCAAGGGGAAAAATATCCGCGTCTATTCCATCGGCATCGGCACCCTCGATGGCGGGATGATCCCCGGCGGCGAAGGCGCGGGCTACTTCAAGGATCGCCAGGGCCAAGTCGTCATGTCCTCCCTCCAGGAAGACACCCTGCAAAAGCTCGCCCTCTCCACCGGGGGCACCTATGTCCGCGCCGCGCCGGGCGACACCGGACTCGAACGCGTCTTCCGCGAAAGCATCGACAGCCTCAAGCGCGCCGAACAGGAAACCCGCACTGCCAAGATCTACGAAGAACGCTTCGTCTGGTTCCTCGCCGCCGCGCTCCTCCTGCTCGCCGGCGAAGCTCTCCTGCCCGACCGCCGCAAACCCAACGGGGAGGCCGCCGCGTGAAAACAAGAAATCAGAAGTCAGTGGTCAGAGGTCAGTGGTCAGTGGTCAGTGGCCAGTGGACAACGCCTCAGCCGCCCAAAACGACAGACACGGCTGTTGATCGTTCGGCGTTGGTCGTTGGTCGGAAAAAGTCGGATCGGACTGATCAGACGGATCCGTCTCCCCCGACTGATCACTTGAATGTTGAATGTCGAAAGTTGAATATTGAATATTGCTCTCCCTATCCGTGTCCATCCGTGTCCATCCGTGGTTCAACTCTTCGATCGTTCCGCCCAAGCTCAATCCTCATTTTTTCATTTTTAATCGCCCTAGCATCCGCTCCACCAGCCACCCGCGCCGCCCCGCCGCCCGCGCGCCAATCATTCGCGACCGGCCTGCAAGCGTTCTCCGCCAGCAACTATGCCGCCGCTGCGGAATCGTTCGCCGCCGCCGCCACCGCCGCGCCAGCCAGCAAGCTGGATCCCGCCGCCGCCCATCTGAATGCCGGCATTGCCGCCCTGGCTGCGGGCGACCCCGAAGCCGCCTCCACCCATTTCGCCAATGCCGCCGCGGGCCCCGATCTCGCCCTTCAGGCCCAGGCCTACTACAACCGCGGCAACTCTCTCTTCCAACTCGTCGATAGGCCGTCTCAGGCCCAGGCCATGCCCGCGGCCGCGCCCACCACCGATCTCGATTCCAGCAAAAAAGCCATCGGCGAAGCGATCCAGATGTATGAAAATGCCATCGCCCTCGATCCGGACGATGCCGATGCCAAGGCCAACTACGAACTGGCCGTTCTCAAGCAGCAGCAAATCCAGGAAATGCAGCAACAGCAACAAGACCAGCAGCAGCAAAAGGATGACCAGCAGGACGAGCAACAACAGCAGCCCAGCGATCAGCAGGAGCAGCCGCAGGACCCATCTGACCAAAAGGAGGAACAGGAACAAGACCAACAGGCCCAGCAGCAACCTGAACCCGGTGACCAGCAGGAAGAGGAGCAAGCGTCCGCCGCGACTCCCGAATCCGCAGAAGAAATGACGCCTGAAGAAGCCGAAATGCTGCTCGATACACTCAAGGCCCAGGAACAATCCCAACGCGACCGCCTCCATCCCTTCCTCGGCCGCCCCGTCCCCGTGGATAAAGACTGGTAGATGTCGCCCACCCCGCTAGAATACGTTCCCGTGAAAAGATCAGGTCATTCCGCCCCAGACCCCCATGGCCTTGTGCCATGGGTGAATCAGTTCCGCCGCAGGCGCCTTCCTTTTATATTCTGCCTCGCCTGTGGCTTGGCACTCGCCTGCGCCCTCCCCGCCGCCGCCCTGGACGTCACCTTCGATGTCCAACCGCGCCTGCTCAATCTCGGCGAGACCGCCACCGCCACGCTGGTTTTCCATGGTGCCCAGGGAATCAACGCCCTGAATCTGCCCGCGGTGGATGGCCTGAGCATCGCCAGTCCCAGCATCATGCAGCAAAATATCAACGGCGCCCACAGAGTCCTCATGAACTACCGCCTTGTGCCGCGGCGCGCGGGAACATTTGCCATTGGCCCCTACGCTCTTGATCTCAATGGCGAAACCATCCAGATCCCGGAAATCCGTCTCGAAGTCCGCCCCGGCAACTCTGCCGGAGAAAACGCCGAACGCGAAATGATCTTTGTGCGGCTCAAACTGCCCGACACCTCGCCCTATATTCACCAAGTCTTTGATCTCGTCCTGCAGCTCTATTATTTGCCGACGGTCGAATTGGGACGCGAGATCAGTCTGCTTGGCGGTTTCCCCGAAACCGGTTTCGTGCTGGGCCCCTTCGAGGAGCTGCAACTCGTGCGCGAAGAAGTCGACGGCCACGTGTATAATCTGCGCCGCTACCGGACGCGCGTCCGCGCACTGACCTCCGGCACCTTCACCCTCGAACCCGCCCTGCGCGCCGGGATTCTCGAGCCCAATCAGACGCGCCGCCGCGATCCGTTCAGCGGATTCTTCGACAGTCCGTTTTTTGGAGTCCCCTCCACGCCCGTCAACGTCTCGGCCCCGCCGCAAACCTTGACCATCCGCGCCATCCCCGAGGAAGGCCGCCCGGCGGACTTCTCTGGTGCCGTCGGCCAGTTTGCTTTGACCGCGGATGTACGTCCGCGCGAGCTGAAAGTCGGCGAGCCCATCACCGTGACCCTGCAACTGCAAGGCACCGGCAACATCGCCGCCGCACGGCCATCAGCCTACACCGATACCGATCTCTTCCGCGCCTACGAAGCGCGGCTGCTCGGCGACACCCCCGATCCCTCCGCCGATCGCGGTGCCAAAGCCTTCGAGCAAGTTATCATGCCACGCACGGTGGACCTGCACGAACTGCCCGCCCTGCAGTTCTCCTTCTTCGACCCCGACGCCGAGCACTACCGAACAGTTGCGGTCGGCCCCTTCCCGCTTACAGTCCATCCCTCCGAAAACGGTGCCAATGCCCTGGTGCTGCAAATCCCCGGCTCCAATGGCGGCGGCGGAAAAACACTCGTACTCGGCACCGACATCTTTTACATCAAACCCGCGCCCGCCTATTGGCTGGATCCCGCCGCCCGCCTCGTCCACCGCCGCGTCGCCATGGGCCTCCATGCCGCCGCACCCCTCGCCCTTGCCGGCCTCTGGCTGGCCACCCGCCGCCGCAACCGGCTCCAGCGCGATGTCGCCTTCGCCCGGCGCCAAAAGGCCCCGCGCAGCGCCCGTGCCAATCTGCGCAAGGCCGAGGCCGCGCTGCGCGCCACCCCCACCCCCGCCGCTGTCTTCGATCCGCTGCTGGCCGCCGTGCTCCACTACTTCGGCCATCGCCTCAACCTGCCCCCCGGTGCCGTCGATGCCAACCTGCTGCACCAAAAATTTATCGCCGCTCAGATTCCCGCTGACGACCTCGCCCGCTGGCAGGAGTTTTTCGCCCTCGCCGACCAAACCCTCTACGGCATCCCCCCGCCCCTTTCTCACGCCGAACTCTCCACCTGGATTTCAACGGTAGCCACCCTCCTGCGTAAAGCCGAAAGGAGCAAGCTGTGAACCACTTTCTCCACAAAGTTGGTCGTCGTTGGTTGTCAGTCGTTGGTCGGGAAAAGCTCGATTGGACGGATCAGACAGATCAGACGGATTCGTCTGCCCCACCTGATCACTTGAATGTTGAATATTGCTCTCCCTATCCGTGTCCATCTGTGTCCATCCGTGGTTCAACTCTTCGACCGTTCCGCCCATTCTTAATCCTTGTTTTTTCATTTTTAATGGCTTTCGCCCCCCCCCTCGCCGCCCGCGCCGCCGCGCCAGACCACACCCGCACCTTTGTCGAAGCGGCGAAAGCCTACGACGACAATCGTCTGCCCGATGCGATTGCCGGATGGGAATCGCTGCTGAATCAAGGCCAGGAACTGCCGGCGGTGCTATTCAATCTCGGCAATGCCTATTACCGCCATGGCGACCTCGGTGCCGCCATCCGTGCCTACCGCCACGCGCAAACCCTCGCCCCGCGGGACCCCGACATCCGCGCTAATCTCGGCTTTGCCGCCCAGACCGCCGGCATTACGCTGCCGGTGCGCCGTCCCCCCGCCAGCGTCCTGCTCCAGGGCAGCCACCGCGAATGGCGGGCTGCCGCGATCGGGGTGTTCTGGCTCTTGTTCCTGGCGCTCGCCGCTTGGATTGCCTGGCCCCGCTATCGTTTTATCTCGCGCCCCGCCGTCGCGGCCACTGCGCTCCTGTTTGCCCTGACGGTCGCCGGACTCTGGGCCCACCGCGATTTGCGCCACTCTCCAGAGCGAGTCGTCATGATCCCCGGTCAAAAGGTATTCTCGGGGCCGCTGGACACCTCCACCCCATTGCTCGCCATCCCAGAAGGCGCGCTTGTCCGCCAACTCGACCGACGCGGCCCCTGGCTAGAAGTTGAATACGACTCCACCCGCGGCTGGCTCCCCGCCGCCGCCACCGCCACCGTGCTGTAGCCCGCCCGCAGGACGGGGGGTGATGGTTAGGGGTGGGTGGTTGATTGATCAATTCCCATTCGAAAAATTCGAGTCATTCGTAGTTAAACTGTCCCCTCTGCTTGCCCACCGTCTTGCCCACCGTCTTGTCCGCCGTCTTGTCCGCCGTCTTGTCCGCCGTCTTGTCCGCCGTAGCTTTAGCGTAGGTGGAAGCTTTAGCGTAGGTGGAAGCTTTAGCGTAGGTGAGTGAACCGCTGCGGTCCTCTGTGGTTAATCCCCCCCCCTTCCAAACCTTTCGCGCCTTTCGCGCCTTTTGTAGTTGGCCTGCCCGGCCCTTTCCCAATCCTGAAAATCCTGCTAATCCTGTCAAGAAATGTTGTTTGCCTTCCGGCTGCTTTCCCACAATTCATGAGTTCCTGAGTTCAGATTCATCCAAACTTGAAAATTGGATATTGGACATTAGACATTGAATATTGAATCCTCCCCTCCTTCTCCCTCTTTTCCCCCATCCGTAAAATCCGTGTAATCCGTGGTTAAACCACCCCTCCCAAATTTTTCGCGCCTTTCGCTTATTTCGTAGTTCGCCTTCCGCCTGTTCGGCTATCTTTTCCGCATCAGCAACCATAAAAACAGCGGCCCACCCAGCAACGCCGTCAACGCCCCCACCGGAATTTCCAGCGGCGCCGCCGCCCAGCGCCCGGCTGCATCACAGACCGCCAGCAGCGCCCCACCGACCAGAAACGAGCCCGGCATCACGATGCGCATATCGTGCCCCGCCCATTTACGCACCGCGTGCGGTGCCAGCAGCCCGACAAATCCAATCGGCCCCGCCACGGCGGCCACACCCGCGCACGCCAGCCCGGCACCGATCGCCGTCCAGCGGCGCACGCGCGCCACATCCACGCCCTGCCCCGCCGCCATCGCTTCGCCCAGCCCCAACGGATTATATTCCCGCGTCAGCGCCGCCAAAATCGCCACCCCTGGAACCGAGATCACCGCCAGCGTCCCCACCGCGCGCCAGTCGGCCGCATCCAGCCCCCCCAGCAGCCAGCGATGGAAGCCCGCCAGCTTGTCCGGCGAGACCACCCCCGCCGCCACCATGATCGCCCCGCCGCTAATGACGCCCACGGTTATGCCCGCCAGCAGCATTGTTTGTCCACCGGTTCCCCCCTGCCGCCGCGCCACCGCCAGCACCAGCGCCAAGGCCCCCGCCGCACCCAGCAGCGCCAGCGCCTGCGACGTATTCAATGGTCCCAGCGACAACCACAACGCCGGACAGATCCGCGCCACGAACGCGCCTAAACTCGCCCCCCCCGCCATGCCCAGCGTCCACGGCTCCGCCAGCGGATTGCGAAACATCACTTGTAACGCCGCCCCGGCCATTGCCAAACTCCCGCCCGCCACTAGTCCCATCCAAACCCGCGGCAACCGCATCTGAAAAAAGATCTGACTGTCCGGAGTCGCGGTGCCACCCCAAATTCCGAAAATGGCTCGCAAATTAAGCTTTTCCGCCCCAATCCACGGCAAAATGACCAAACAGGCCACAAAAACACCAAAAAACAGCCAAATTTTATGATTTTTGATCATTTTTTAGCCAAAATGACAGGTTTTTTAGTTTCCGGATGCACAATCACTTCCACATGCCGACCGTAAGCAGCCACAAGGCGATCTTCGGACAAGATGTCAGCGGGCGGACCATCGACGGTCACCTGTCCGTCCTGGAGCAGAATTAAGCGGTCGCAATACAACGCCGCTAGATTCAAGTCGTGCAAGACCACCACGACCCGCAGGCCCTCGGTGGCCTTACGCGCCAGCACCTCCATGACCGCGGCGGCATGATGCACATCCAGCGCCTGTGTCGGTTCATCCAGCAGCAGCAGCTCCGGCTCCTGCGCCAGAGCCGATGCCAGCCAGGCCCGCCGTCGCTCCCCGCCGGAAAGTTGCGACAACCGCCGGGGACGGAACGCCTCCATTTTCACCGCATCCAGCGCCCGCGCCACCGCAGCGATATCGTCAGGATCGGTCGGCTCCAGCGCCCCCCCATAAGCATGGCGTCCCATCGCCGCC
>JAVEUJ010000216.1:0-2576 GCA_034005635.1 Kiritimatiellia bacterium
CACAGAGGGCCACCGAGGGGCACAGAGGGGGAGAGGAAAAGATGGAGGGGAGAGAGAGACAATATTCTATATTCGATAAGGAATATTCAATTTTCAAGGTTTCTGGAGGGGCTACCTGTCCGCCGTGGCGGAACCTCCGTGTTGCCCGGGATCGGGGATCCGAATAGCCAAAGCCGCCACGGATGGACACAGCTGGGGGAACGTGGGGAAAGTGGAAGTTGAGTGGTAACCCATATGAAATGTTCAAGGCAGCGGAAAACAGGAAAGTTGGCGCTGCAATTTATGCTGCGTTATCCATTGTCAAAAGAAGAGTTATAGAGATAGTGGCATGAGAAACGCGTTAGGAAAGCGTGATTTTGAGGGATTGTAGTACGAAAACATGGCCAAAAATGGTCAAAATCACCAAAAACGGCCCAAAATCCACTGAAATCGGCTCGAAAAGGCTAGGGGCGCGTAACTTTCAGGCGCAGAAAGCGATTGGTTAGCAACGGGAAAGAATCTTCCACGGTGACGACCACGGGCACACCCATCGCCGATTCACTCACATTTGTCGCGCCGCTCCAGGAGCCGTTGATGTTGGTGGCCAGCCCACGCCAGACCGCGTCATCCGTCATTTCATCCGCCCCTTCTACGAGGATGTTAACATCCGTGGCATGCGGATTTCGGTAGAACATCAGAACCGGCACGCCGCTACTTGTGCCACTGTCCAGATTCGCCATCGAATCGGCGATCCGCGGGCTGCTTCCGGTTGCATACTTCAGCAGATTGGGCACGCCGTCACCCGCCACACAATCCAGGTCGCTGGTTAGGCCATTGGTGATGGCTGTGAACCAGATCCCGGGACCTGTCAGTTGCGCCTCATAAGCCCCCATGTCCACTGCGCCATAAGCGATGCGTGGACGGCCATCCAGATCTTTTTCTCCATATACCCCGCTAGTATCTCCTGCATCCAGACACGGAGAGCTGACGCTCAGTCGATAATCACCTGCAGCTTCATTGGCAAATTGCGGATCCCCAACATAGTTTCCGGCTCCACCCGGGTTGGGGGCCGTGCAGGAGTAGACAAACGTGCTGTTAAGATGGTTGCTATCGGAAAATGTCCCAGCGGAATTCCCATACACAATGCAGTTCGTCAATGTGCTGGAATAGGCGCCACCGGTATTCTCATAACTCGAGTTGCTGACGATGGTGCAATTCATCAGCGAGCACCCAATAACCATGCCCCCTTCATCGCTATGATTATTCATGATCAGGCAATTATCGAGTGTCGCCTCAAAAATAATACCGAACCCTTCGCTCCGATTGCCCGTAATCACACAATGACTCAGCGTTCCATAATGGGAGGCACCCACGTACGCAGCCCAATTCCCCTTCACTGTGCAGAAATTCAGTTTGGAGTTGAACGTGCCACCTCCATGGCCATGTGCCACATTGTCCTGCAACACGCAGCGAGTGAGAGTGCCACCCCTGGCCGCCCCCCCGTCACGGGTTTCCAAATCCCGCGGAATCTGATTCAGTGGCTCAGCCTTGCTTGCCGGCAGGCGAGCGGCTTTGGCACCAGCATAATTATTGCTAAAAATGCTGTCATTCACATCTGACTCGTATGTCCCCCCGCCGCTATCCGACCAGTTGTCGATCAAAAGGCAATTATTCAGCGTTCCCCCAGAGGCTCCTCCGCCATCCAGATGGCCCAATTACCCTGCAGAATACAGTTTGTTACCACACCCAACGGTTCACACCAGACGCCGCCTCCCCTGAGAAGTTTCGAATACAGATTCAAGGGGGCCTTCGAAGCGCTTCGCCCCCCGGTCAGCGTGAATCCCGACAACACAGCGCCATTGGTCACGTAGGCACAGCGCACAACGCCGCCGGTGATCACGGTTGCCTTAGGCCCATTTACGCTTTGGACAAGAATCGGCTTGGTAAGGGCCACACGGTTGGTCCAGTCACCGGCCACCGCCTGACCGCCTGCGGCATACACGCCGTTGCTCACCCACACGGTATCGCCATCTGCGGCCCCGTCCACTCCGGCCTGAATGGTGAGCTTGGCTGTTGACCAGCTCGTGCCATCAGCCAAGTCACTGCCATTCGTTGCGACATGCCAATCGGCGGCCCAAGCACTCCCCGTCCACAGACACAACACTCCGACCCAAGCTGCAATTCGTTTCTTCACTTTCATGCCACACCTTCCGGCGCAAAATCGCTGGGTTTAATTTGCATTGAACTCCTGCTTTTCACTTCATGCAAGGCAAATACCGATACAACAGGATGCCAGGGGACAGGGGCTCTGACTGTGGGAAATTTCTCGAGCTTGTCTCGGGGATGGTTAGCTTGGCTGCGTAGCCTTAAGCACACCGGGACAAGCCCGGTGGATGGGCCGCCAGTCTCACGCTAAGACGCCCGCCCCACCTTCGCCAAGGCTTCCGCCTTCGCCAAGGCTTCCGCCTTCGCCAAGGCTACGGCGGACAAGCCGGCGGACAAGCCGGCGGACAAGCCGGTGGGCAAGCAGAATTCTATGAAGGGGAGCGGCCATTCACCATCAACCATCCACTATCCCCCAGATCGGAAGAGCACAC
>JAVEUJ010000217.1:0-2568 GCA_034005635.1 Kiritimatiellia bacterium
GCTGGCTCTAAAACTCCAGCCTCAGCACCACCAGTGGCACCTGACCGCGGTCCGCCTCCGGCCGCGCCGGGCCGCGAATATCGGATACCGCACTCTCCAAGCGCCGGGCATTATGCCGATGCGCCGCATCCACCCCCCCGTAGATGCTGCCCGTGTACCATGTGATTTCCCCGAACGTTACCACTGCGAAAATGCCCCAGGCATCGCGATCCGCCGCCTCGACCATGCCCCAGATGAACAGGCTATTGAGAATCAGCGAGCGCGTCGCGTTGGCATATTCCCCCGAATAGATATAGCCCAATCCCGGCACCAACCCCAACACCCCCCCCAGCCAGGGCTTTTTGTTGCGACCCGCCGCATAGCGCTCGAGCGCTCCCTGCGCGTCTTCAGCCGCCCCCGGGGCCTTGTCCAATACATCGCGCGCGGAGGACACATTATTCTCCCGCAAATGGGCACTCGCCGCCCCCCGCGCCGAAAAGTCGCGCCAGTCATCCGCCTCGGCTTTAAGCCGCAGGCTATCGAAGTGGAAGGCCGCCGCCGACCAGTCGCGTTCGCGCAAGGCGTTCTCGGCCCGCAGCCACGATACGCCCGTGGCCAGCGCCAGCGGCGCCGCATCTTCCGCCCGGTCGAGCATCCGGTTAGACATCTCCGGCTGCGCCGCCTGCGCATACTCTTGGGCCGCCCACCAATACCAGCGTGCAGCCGCCACATCATCCTCCGCCCCCAGCGCTAAACGCCGGAACTCGATGGCCGCCGCCACCGGCTCGCCCTCCGCATCCAACGCCAGCGCCAAACGTGCCGGCGGCACGGATTCCGCCGCCGCCAGTGTCGCCGCCCCCACCAACAGGGCTACCCCACTTGTTTTCCACACCGTGGAAGAAAATCTTCCATAGCGTGGAACTTTTGCCAAAAAATCTTCCATAGCGTGGAAGAATCGGCCGTTTTTTTCCACACCGTGGAAGAAAATCTTCCATAGCGTGGAAAAATCATGAAAAAGTTTTCCATAGCGTGGAAAACGGCCCGCCCCCCTGTCTTCTCTTCCCTTGAAAATTGAATATTGAATATTGGATATTGGATATTGAATCCCCTCCCAAACCTCTGACCTCTGATCTCTGATCTCTTTCATCTCTCTCATGGTCTCCCCTTCATCCAGGCGTCGTGATCGGACAGCGGATCGGCATAGCGGATGCGTCCGTCGGGCATGACCACCGGTTTTTCCTTCGCGGCCACCACGGTGGGTTCGCGGATAAATCGATCCGCCATGATCGGTATGCCCAGTAGCCCATGCGTCCGACTCGCCTGCCGGAAATACTCGGAGCAGCTCGGCTCTAAATCACAGCGCGCCCCGATGGCCGGGCCGATCTGCTTGCGGTAAAATGACACGATCCATTGCCCCGGCCGCGACGCCAGCCCCGGCCCGCTCTGCCGACGAGGTCGGCACTCGCGCCAGATCGGGAGCGGCCAGGCATCGCGGCAACTCAGCAGCGCCCGCCACAGGGACGGCTCAGCGCGGCGCAGCGCCGCGTCGTCCTGCAGAAGAAAATACAGCGAACAGCCTGATCGCCAAAACAGCGGGGAATTCGTGGCATTCAGAAAAGCGAATTTCCAGGGGAGAAAGGCTCCTGCGCGGTCGCGCTCCGCCACCGCACCACCCAATTCATACGCAGCAGCGCAACGGGTCGCGAGCGGCGCCCCCTCATCCTGCCACACGGCCCCCAGCTCGGCTTTCACCTCGGCGTTATTCTGGCCCATCCGCAGCGCGGCCACCGACGCCAGCAAGCGTGCCGAGGCGGCGTCCGCCGACTCCGTGGCTTCCGTTTGTGCCCGCAGGCCTTCGGCCCGCGCCGCGGCCCACTGGCCTTCTGCCAGCAGTTCGCGCCCGAGTTCCAGCGCCACCTCAGGGCTGGCGGCAGCAGCCGCCAGACCCAGCGCTAAAAAAAAGATTCCGGGCACCAGGCCCGGAATCTGTCGCGCGGAAACTATCCGCGTGCTGAACATCTTAGTAGAAGTTCGCGCCGTACTGGGCCGCCATGTCCGAGGTAGTCATGCCGTTCATGCCGTCCAGGCCGTTCATGATCGCCACGACGATGCCCGCAAACGGGATAATCATCCCCCATTCGCGCCAGTGCAGGGCCTTGCCATCATTAAAGGCCGCGCCGGAGCGGATGCCGAAGCAGCAGCCCGTGAGAAAGCCCATGAAGCCGCCCGGGCCATCTCCGGCAGCGACCGCCGCCGGGGCCAGAGAGAACATCACCAGCATCACCACCAACAGACTTGCGATAATTTTCATTGCGTTTTCCTTGTGTGTTTTTTGTGTGTTTTTGTGTGTCTTCAGTTTAATAATATATCGCGCCGTACTTCGCGGCCAAATCGCTGCTGGTCGTACCGTTCGCGCCATCAATGCCGTTCCAAATCGCAAACACGATGTTCACGTAGGGAATCAGCATGCACCATTCCCGCCAATGGATTTCTTTGCCGTCATTGTAGGCCGACCCGGCGCGGACGCCGAAGCAGCAGCCAGCAATGAAGCCCATGAAGCCGCCACGGCCAGCACCAACCGCCGAGGCC
>JAVEUJ010000089.1:0-10225 GCA_034005635.1 Kiritimatiellia bacterium
GAAACACTTGCCTCCCTGTGTAAGCGGCGCGGCTTCATCTTTCAATCTTCTGAACTCTACGGCGGCATCAACGGCTTCTGGGACTATGGTCCGCTCGGTTGCGAACTTAAACGCAACGTCAAGGACGCCTGGTGGAAAGCCGTCGTCCGCCTGCGCGAGGATGTGGTGGGTCTGGAAGCAACGATCATCATGCACCCGGCCATTTGGAAGGCTTCAGGGCACGCCGATGGCTTTGCCGATCCAATGGTCGACTGCAAAGACTGCCGCAAGCGCTTTCGCGCCGATCAGCTCTGTGAGGAACAGGGGCAGGAGCTGATCAAAACCGGGGCCGCGTTCTCCCTGCCCGACGGTGTCAAGTGCCCCGCCTGCGGCTCCAAAAACCTCACTCCCCCCCGTAGTTTCAACCTGATGTTCAAAACCTTCGTGGGCCCAGTGGAGGACGAGACTAGCGTGGCGTGGCTGCGCCCCGAAACGGCTCAAGCGATTTTTGTGCAGTTCAACAATATCGTTGCCACTGCGCGCCAGAAGGTGCCCTTTGGCGTGGCGCAGATGGGCAAGAGTTTCCGCAATGAAATCAACCCGCGCAACTATACGTTCCGCTCGCGTGAATTCGAACAGATGGAGCTCGAATTCTTCATCCGTCCCGACGAAGCCGTAGAGCTGATCTGCGGGCAGGTGACTACACTGGCCGACAACCCGGATTTGACTGGACCGCCGCAGGCTAGCTGGGGCTGGGAAGTATGGCTCCACTATTGGATTGAGCAGCGCATGACGTGGTATCGTGCCATCGGCCTGCCGGATGCCAGTCTCGAACAGTACTGGCAGGTCGGCGACGAACTTGCCCACTATGCTCGCGCCTGCGTTGACATTGAATATGCCTTCCCCTTCGGCGTTCAGGAGCTTGAGGGCATCGCCGCACGAGGCGACTTCGACCTGACCCAGCACCAGAACCACTCTGGCAAGCAGATGGATGTCTTCGACGAAGCCCTCAAGCAGGCCGTCAGCAAACTTGACGAGGCCGCGCGCGACGCTTTCACCCTTAAGGTTGTTACGGAATGGACCGGCCGCGGAAAATCCGAGGAAGACGCCCGTGCTTTCGTGGCCAAGCTTTTTGACGGCAAGTATATTCCCCATGTCATTGAGCCCTCTGCCGGCACCGACCGCCTGGCCCTCGCGCTGCTGTGCAACGCCTATGAAGAGGAAACGATCACTGATGACAAGGGCAAGACCGACACCCGCACCGTGATGCGATTCCATCCCAGCATCGCCCCCATCAAACTCGGCGTATTTCCTCTGGTGAAAAACAAGCCCGAGCTCTATGGCAAGGCCCGTGAAATCTTCGCCAAACTCCAACGCCGCTGGAACTGCTTCTGGGACGAGTCGGGGGCCATTGGCCGCCGCTACCGTCGCATGGATGAGGCCGGCACCCCCTGGTGCGTGACGGTGGACTTCCAAACGCTTGAGGACGACACCGTCACCCTGCGCGAGCGCGACAGTATGCAGCAGGTCCGGCTGGGCCTCGGCGAACTGATTGACAAACTCGACGCCGAAATCGGATAATCCCCGAGACGCGATCCAAGGGAGGACTAGTCATGTTTGTAAATACTAAATGCGCCTTTTGCGAGCAGATGTTCGACTATGACAGTTCCAGTGACGACCCGACGGCGGAATGCCCACACTGCGGCAAATCCAACACGGTTGAGCTCCTTGGCGATACCGCCGCCCCTGTGCTAACAGTCCAGCACGGCGCACCCACTCTGGCGGGTGTTAAGGAGTGCCCCGTCTGCAAGTCCCAGATCGAACGGGATGCGGTGTTGTGCATCCATTGCGGCACTAATCTGGCTACGGGACAGAAGGCGAAGGGCTCAAGCTGGCTGGCGGCGCATGGCCGATTGGTGGGATTGATCAGTGGAGCGCTGGTGGTAGGTGCCATTGCTCTGGGGTTCGTGTTATGGCCCAAACAGGAGGACGCTCCCCCTGTGTACACGACTCCAGCGTCAACCGGTGAGCAACTCGCAGCCATTGCCACCGAGACCGCTCTCTCCTCGAGACCCCAATCAGAAATCGTGGCAACGGCATCTGAAGCTCTAGCAAAGGTAGAAGCAGTTGCCACCCCCCCACCCCCGCCCAAGCCAACTGCGGCGGAGCTGGCGGCAGAGCAGGCGGCGCAGCAGGCCGAAGCCGAACGGGCCGCTTTTGCTGAAAAGAAATTCGCCGCGGAACAAGCCTTGCGCTTTGATCTCGATAACCGCGAACCGCTTTATGTCACCAACGAGCTGATGGAATTGCGCCGCCGTGACGGGATGCTCAATAAGGGCACTCTGACTGGGTTTGCCGGCACCGGCACCAACCGCGTGGTGTTGCTGGCCACGCCTACCGGCGAAATTGGCGTACCCCTGATCGCTCTCGATAGCCCCACTCGCCGCCGGTTAGACCCGGAATATCGCGAGGCCTTCATCCAGCACATTATGAGCACCCGCCTGCCTGAGCCGACGCCCGCGGCTCCTGGGAAATAGTCAAGGGCTCGCCCCGACCGTCTTATTCCGGCGCTTCCCCGCGTGCAGACCGTCGCCGCAACTGACCGCAGGCGGCATCCACATTCCGGCCTTTGGAGTCGCGCAGCGTCCCTTCCACCCCCCGCTTCTCCAGCGTGCGCAGAAAAGCCTCCATGGCGGCGCGCGGCGGTGCTTCTCCCGCGAATTCCCCCACGGGGCTCAAGGGGATCAGATTGACGCGACACGGGAAACGTCGCAGGCGTGCCGCCAATTCCACCGCGTTGTCCATGGAATCGTTGCAGTCCTTGATCAGGGTGTATTCAAAGGTGATATGCCGCTTGGTCTGTGCGGTGTAATCCGCACATTCTCGCAGCAGATCATCCATCGGATATTTGTTTTCGACCGGCATCAACCGCCGGCGCAGCTCGGAATTAGGCGCATGAAGGGATACTGACAGCTCGACTTGCAGGCCCTCGCCCGCCAGCCGTCGGATACCAGGAATGATGCCGCTAGTGCTAATGGTGATTCGCCGCGCACCAATGTTCAGCCCGTCCGGGTGGTTCAGGATGCGAATGGATTTCAGTGTTTCGTCGTAGTTGTCGAACGGCTCGCCCATGCCCATGTAGACCACGTTATCCGGCCGCTTCCCCAACGCCGTTGCAACCAAGTGAACCTGCGCCACGATTTCCCCAGCCGACAGACCGCGCGCGAAGCCGCCTTTGGCGCTGGCGCAAAAGGCGCACCCCATCCGGCAACCCACCTGGGTAGATACGCACACGGTGTTCCGATCGCGGGCAGGGATCAACACCGTCTCGATACTGTCGCCGTCCTCCAACCCGACCAGCCACTTATGCGCACCACCGGGATCGCCCGACTCCTTCAGCACCTTCAACGGTCGCGGGGTATGGGTTTGCGCCAGCGTCTCTTTCAGGGGCGCGGGCAGATTGCCCATCTGCTCCCAATCAATCGCGTGATGGACTTGCACCCACTGCCAAAGCTGCTTGCCACGGAATGCAGGCTGTCCGGCCTGTTGGCAAAGGGCCTGGAGCTCCTCTGGGAATAATCCTTGAAGAACGACTTTCATCCAATCCTGCACAGGCCCCAACAGGCGTTATTCCCGTCCAGCCGCACCACTAAAGGGGCAAGCGTGGTTTCGGCCGCGGACTTAATACCGATAATTCTCAGGCTTGTAGGGCCCCTCAATGGGTATCCCCAGGTAAGCGGACTGCTTGCGGTTGAGTCGGTCCAACTTCACGCTCAAGTGATCAATATGCAACCGGGCGACCTTTTCATCCAGCTTCTTGGGCAGGGTATAGACACCAAGCGGGTAGTCGGCAGTGCGAGTAAACAGCTCGATTTGAGCCATGACCTGGTTGGTGAAGCTGGTGCTCATTACGAAGCTCGGGTGGCCCGTGGCACAGCCCAGATTCACCAGCCGGCCTTCGGCCAGCATTATGATGGAGCGATTTTTCTTAGTCCAGATGCGGTGGACCTGGGGTTTGATTTCCTCCCAGCGGTACTTGCGCATCGCGGCGGTATCAATTTCGCTGTCGAAGTGGCCGATGTTGCAGACAATGGCCAAATTCTTCATTTTCATCATGTGCTTGGCGGTGATGACATCACAGCAGCCTGTGGTTGTGACGAAAATATCGCCCTGAGTGCAGGCCTCATCCATTGTCATCACTTCATAGCCATCGATGGCCGCTTGCAGCGCGCAGATAGGATCGATCTCGGTCACGATGACTCGTGCGCATTGCCCTCTGAGGGACTGGCACGAGCCTTTGCCCACATCGCCATAGCCCGCGACCACAGCCACCTTGCCCGAGATCATCACGTCGGTCGCGCGCATGATGCCATCCACCAGCGAATGGCGGCAGCCATAGATGTTGTCAAACTTCGATTTGGTGACCGAGTCATTCACATTGAATGCCGGAAACAACAGCTCTTTGCGCGCCGCCATTTGATAGAGGCGATGCACCCCCGTTGTGGTCTCTTCGGTCACGCCGCGGATTGTTTCAGCCATCTTCAAGAACCGCTGGGGGCTCTTTTTCACGGCCTTGCGAACTTGGGCCTTGAGGATTTCCTCTTCCTCGCTGCTGTAGGGGCCATCGAGGACTTGGAGTCCCTCTCGGGCCGCCTTGACGCCCAAATGCACGAATAACGTTGCGTCGCCGCCGTCGTCCAGAATCATATTGGGCGACTCTTTGCCCCAGTCAAGCACGCGATCGGTGTACTCCCAATATTCTGTGAGGGTCTCACCCTTGACTGCAAAAACTGGCGTTCCCTTGACTGCTAGCGCCGCCGCAGCATGATCCTGGGTGGAAAAAATGTTGCAACTGGCCCAGCGCACACGCGCCCCCAGTTCCTGGAGTGTTTCGACTAATACCGCGGTCTGAATGGTCATGTGGATGGATCCGGCAATGCGGGCACCCTTTAATGGCTTGCTTCGGCCATACTCCGCCCGGACGCTCATCAGCCCCGGCATTTCATGTTCGGCCAATTCAATTTCCCTGCGCCCGAAGGCGGCCAAGGAAATATCTTTCACTACAGCGTCTAATTTTTTCTTGCGTGCGGTCGCCATCTTCATCGCTCCTTTATGATCGAAACCAGCTGGGACTATACGGTCAGACCGGGCCTGTTGCAAGGCGTGTTTGCAGGGAAACCCTTTAGGTCGAATAGCCAAAATCAGTATTCTCGCCAAGTGCGCCAAGACGTTTGAGGCATTGCGGCCGTATTTTCACCGTGAAAAAGTCGTGCCTGTAAATTCACCCGCTTTTAACGATGCACGGTGTTTATAAACACCGATACTTTTTGAACCACTTTTAAGAGTATCGTCAGAGCCGCCAACCAATCAAACAACCCCCAATCAGGAGAACAGGAAACTCAGGAAGACAGGAAAAGGGTGGGCGAAGTCGGAAGTCCGAGACCCGGTGGATCAGAGAGGAGACAGGGGGACAGTCGAATCCGACCGATCCGACCGATCCGGCTCCTCCCGACCAACAAACAACGACAAACGGCCAACGGCTCTTTCCACCCACCATCAACTCTTTGCCCGCCGTCGTACGGCCGGGCGGTCCGAGCCTTGGCGCGCAATGTTGACCAGCACCCCCACCATGAACAGCAGAACAACCAGACTGGTGCCGCCGAAGCTGATGAAGGGCAGTGGCAGGCCCTTGGTGGGAAGGCGTCCGGTGACCACGCCGATGTTTAGCGTAGCCTGCAAGCTGACCAGCAGAGTAATGCCAAACGCCATCAGCCGCCCGCCGGGATCTGCCGCACGGCCACTAATGCGCAGCCCGCAGAAAAAGAACACCACGAATAGAATCACCACCCCCAGCGACCCCGTAATGCCTAATTCCTCTCCGATGATGGCAAAAATAAAATCGGTGTGGGCTTCCGGCAGATAGAGTTGTTTCTGCAAACTTTGACCCAAGCCCACGCCCCCAATCCCGCCGGCCACGAAGGCATAGAGTGCATTCAATAATTGATAGGCCTCATCTTGTGCATATTTTTCGGGGTCCATAAAAGCCATGATGCGCCCCATGCGCTGCTGATTCTTTGAGATCATCCACGCCAATCCTGTCCCGCCCAGTATCCCCGCCCCCGCCAAATAGAGGATCGGTGCCCCCGCTACAAACATCATTCCCCCCCCTGTGGCTCCAATCAAAATGGTCGCCCCAAAATCAGTCTCGAACACAATCAGGCCCAGCATCGAGGCCAAGAGCATGCCCGGAATCAGCAGACCGCCTTTGAAGCCGGCGCGCTCCCGGCGGCGGGTCCCGTACCAGGAGGCCATCATGCAGATGGCCGCAAACTTGGCGAGTTCGGAGGGCTGGAAGGTCAGGCCCATGGGTAGACGAAGCCAACGATGGCTGCCCTTGATGTTCAAGCCGATCCCTGGCACATAGACCAGGATCAGCAGCACCAGCGTGACAGCCAACATAGGCCAGGCCATTTTCAGCCAGCGTTGATAATCGATACGTGCGGCGGCGGTCGCGGCCACCACTCCCGCCAGCAGCCACAGCATTTGGCGTTGGGTGAAGTAGTTGGGATTGCCAAACAGCTTTTCACCCTGCGGCCCACTGGTGCTATAAAGCATGACCAGACCGAACAGGCACAGAATGCCCACCACCAAGATCAAAACTGCGCTGGCCCGCACCGTGTCATCCTTTCTAAACTAAGCGCCCGGTCCATTCGGGCCGGGCGCATGTTCATCTGCCCCGCAGGGCCCACCGTCTACAGCGAAGACGCCGGCGGGATTCGAATGCGCTGATTAGCCGACACATCCTGACCGGAGGACAAGTTGTTCACGCGCCGAATCTCATCCTGACGCACCACAAACAGCCGTGCAATGCTCTCCACGGTGTCGCCGTCCTGGACGGTATACTCCAGCATGGCTTCCTGCTCGGCAGCCGACACCACAGATTCCAGGTCATCGGGAACCAAGCGCGGTCCTACAGGCACCGGCGCCGCAGCGGGTGTCGCCGACTTTTCCAACTTAGGCTCAACAACCGCCTTGTCATCGGCTTTTGCAGCCTCAGCCTTCGGCGCAGCAGCCTTGGCGTCCCGGCTCGGGATGACCAATTTCTGCCCAATGCGGATCTTGTTGTAATCGGTGATCTGATTGGCGGCCGCCAGATCCTTCATCTTGACGCCGTGCGCGGACGCGATCTTGGAAAGGGAATCGCCCGCTTTGATGACATAAGCATCGCCCGTGGCGGCAGCGGTAGACTTGGCGGCCGCTGGGGCAGCGGTCGGCTGCGACTGCGAGGGCTTGGCGTAATCAGGCAGAATTAGTTTCTGGCCAATGCGAATTTTGTTGGCATCTGCGATCTGATTGAGTTCGGCCAGTTCCTGAGTATTCACACCGTGTTTGACCGCGATTTTCGACAGCGAATCGCCCGCCTTGATCACGTAGACATTTTCGGCGGCGACATCCGTCTTCAGCGGCGCAGGCTTCACGGGAGGTTTGATTTCCGGAAAGGTGACCGGGGGCATAGCTTGGGGCATCACCACTGTTGCCGAAGGCGGCAGGACGGGGGCTGGAGCAGGTTCCACGACGGAAGGTTGAGCCCGCCCAGCATCGCGCTGAGTGCTGGCACAGCCCTGCGTCATCACGACCGACCCAATCACCGCGACATGCACGGCCACAATCAAACCTGCTACAATCGATACCCTCATGATCTACTCCTTGATTCTTGACTCAAAATTATTTGCAACTAACTCTTGGTTAGTATGAACCCATCTCCCGGAGGAATTCAATCCTTTTTCATTAGTATTTTCCGGAAGCCCCCGCTGCCGCCCAGCGACCAAACGCATCGCCACGTTCGACATAGGACCGGAACTGGTCATAACTGGTACAGGCGGGCGCCAGCAGGATACAATCGCCGGGGTGGGCCGCCGTGCGAGCTGCACCCACGGCGTGCTCCAGTGTTCCGCATACCTGGCAGGACACCGCCTGGCCCCACGCCGCCTCCATCGCCGCGGCGGCCTCGCCGATGAGGAACACGCCGCGCACTCGCTCACGCAGCACGGGAATGGCGGCGGTAAAATCTGTTTCCTTGGGACGCCCCCCGGCGATCAGCCACACCGGCCGATCCTGCATTTGAAGCGAGGCCATCATGGCGGACAAATTCGTCGCCTTGGAATCATCCACGTAGACGACCCCGTCATACTCGCCTATCCGCCGGGCACGATGCGGCAGGGATTCAAACTGTAACAGGGCTTGCCGAATGTGCTCCGGCGCGACACCCGCACCGCGGGCCGCGCCAAACAGTCCCGCGGCATTAGGGCCTAACACGGCATTGTCGAATAGCGATCCGTGGATATCAATGGTCTGGCCCTGCCCGGCTATCCGTCCTGGCGAATAGACGTGAGTCGTTTCCGACTCGGCACCAAAAGTGGCCCATGCCCCCTGCCCTCCGGACCAGGCCCGAAATCGTTCGAGCCATTCCGGTGGCACCAGAGCCACGTCATCAGGTTGTTGGCGCGAAAACATTCGCGCCTTGAGCTGGGCATAAGCCGCCAGGGTTCCGTGGCGGTCGAGGTGGTTGGGGAGAATATTCAGCAGCAATCCGACATCAGGCCGAAACGCGCGACAGGTCTCTAATTGGAATGAACTAACCTCGATGACCAGCCAATTCGCCGCGGGTGAATCCATCACCGCTTGGCATACCGGTCGGCCATAGTTGCCGCACGGGATGGCGGAATGCCCGGCCGCACCGAAGGCGGATGCCAGCGCCTTGACCACGCTGCTTTTCCCATTGCTGCCGGTCACCGCCAACGTGCGGCCACAAAATCGGCTCCAGCCCAATTCCATTTCCGCGATCAAGGGGATTCCTCGTCCGCGCAAGGCGGACAGAAACGGCTCGCCTATGGCCCAACCCGGACTGACTACCGCGACGTCAAAATCATCAGTGGGTGCTTGGGAGACACCCAGATCCACCACGCAACCCAGCGTCACCAGCTCTTCGGCCCGGGCGCGCGTCTCTGACGTATCGCGTTCATCCACCCCCCGCACCTCTGTGTGCTCCGCGCGCAGTAAGCGGGCGGCGGCAACCCCGCTGGCCCCGAGTCCGCACACCAACGCCTTGGAGTATCGCAGCATCGCGATCTACCCTAGCGCAGCTTCAGCGTCGCCAGCCCCAACAGGGCGCAGACGATGGATACAATCCAGAGACGAATCACCACCGTGTTTTCAGCAGCGTCGGGGGAACGCCCCTCGGCCCGCGCCCGCTCCTTGGAGATCAGTTCAAAGTGGTGGTGGATCGGCGTCATGCGGAAGGGACGTCGTTCCGGTGGCAGACCCTCGCCCGTGCGCCAGCGGTGCGTCTTACAGGCGATGCGTTGGATCAGCACGCTGCCGGCTTCAGCCACAAACACCAGTCCCACGATCAGCAGCGTCAACTCCTGTTTGATGAGAATGGCGATCATGGCGATGGTGCCGCCCAAGGCCAGACTGCCCGTATCGCCCATGAAAACCTTGGCGGGATAGGCATTCCACCACAGAAAACCCAGCACCCCGCCCAATAGGCAGCCGCAGAAAACTGCCAATTCGTGTGCGCCACTGACCGCTGGCACTTGCAGGTAACCAGCCATCACAACGTTGCCCGCCACATAGGCCAGTGCTAGATAGGCGGCAGATACCGACCCCATGCAGCCCGCCGCCAAGCCATCGAGTCCGTCAGTCAAGTTGACCGCGTTGGTCGTCCCCACCAGCACCAAAAACATGAACAACATTGCCCCAGGCACCGTGAGATCCGCCACCACCGGCGCTTTAAAAAACGGCACCATGAGCTGGCGGGCATAAGTCCGGGTGCCGGGCACCGCTTCGATTGCCAAAAAGGCAATCACTACCCACAAGCCCTGCAGCACCAGCTTCTGCCATTCCTTCAAGCCATCAGAATTTTGTTGGCGCAGCTTGATCCAATCGTCCGCAAATCCCACCGCACCCATAAAGAGCATGGTCGCCATCACGATCCACACCTGTGGATTCGAGGAATGACACCACAGCACCGCCGACGCCACAGTGGTGAACAAAATCAATACCCCGCCCATGGTCGGCGTGCCCGTTTTGCGAGCGTGGTGTTGGAGCGCTCCCTCTACATCCTGCTCTTGGCGCACCACCTGCCTGATTTTAAGGGCGCGCAAACGGCCAATCATCCAGCGTCCGAGCAGTAGCGAAAGCACGAACGAGGTGCCCGCCCCCATGAACGCTCGAGATCGGAAGA
>JAVEUJ010000090.1:0-10085 GCA_034005635.1 Kiritimatiellia bacterium
CGGGCAGGGGTGGCTGGTGCCGGCCGTGGCGGTGGTGTTGCTCTCCACTCTGACAACGACTTTTCTCGACATCTATTCCAATGCGGTGTCGGCCCAGAGCCTATTCCCCAAGCTGGGGACGCGGGGGCTCGTGCTGCTGGGCGGGTTGGCGGGCACGCTGATCGCTCTGTTTTTCGATGCCACCCAATACGAGGGGTTCTTGCTGTTCATCGGATCGGCCTTTTGTCCGCTGTTTGGTGTGGTGCTGGCTGATTATTTTCTGCTGAAGCGGGGGCACTACGTGGCCGAAGACCTGTATCGGCGCGGGCGCTATTGGTATACGGGGGGCGTCAATGTTCGGGGCATGGCGGCGTGGGCGGTGGGATTCGGTATCTACCACTGGTGCGCCAGGACCGGGTTTGCGGGCGGGGCGTCGATCCCGGCGATGGTGCTGGCGGCGGCACTCTACTTGTTGATTTCTCATAACGCGAAAGGATCCAAATGAAATCTGAAACGGAATGGGCGGCACAGGCGGCCCGCAATCTTACAGCAGTACGCGATAGCCGACCGCTGGTGCACAACATGACTAATTATGTGGTGATGAACTTTACCGCGAACATTCTGTTGGCGGCCGGAGCGTCGCCCGTCATGGCCCACGCAGAAAATGAGGTGGAGGAGATGGTGGCCTTGGCGAAGGCACTGGTGCTGAACATTGGCACGTTGGATAACGCCTGGATTGCGGCGATGATCAAGGCGGGAAAACGGGCCACGCAACTGGGAGTGCCGGTGATCCTCGATCCGGTGGGTGCCGGGGCGACGACATTGCGCACGGATACGGCCCACCGCATTTTGGCCGAGACCCGGGTGTCGATTGTGCGCGGCAATGCCTCGGAAATCATGGCCCTGGGCGGGGGGGGGGGCACAACCAAGGGTGTAGATTCGGCGGATAGCGTGGCGGCGGCGACCGAGCAAGCAATGGCCCTGTCACGAAAACTTGGCGTGCCTGTCGCAATTACCGGCCCTATGGATTTCATTACCGATGGCCAGCGTCAGGTGCGGGTGATGAATGGGCATCCGTTAATGCGCACGGTCACCGGGACAGGGTGTGCGGCGACGGCCCTGATCGGTGCCTTCGCAGGAGTGGATCCCGATCCGGTGTCGGCGGCGGCGACGGCGCTGGCTGTGTGGAGTCTGACGGGGGAGCGTGCAGCGGAGGGGGCACCCGGGCCGGGCACCTTCATGATCCGATTGATCGACACGTTGCACGCCCTGACCGCGGACACTGTCATCCGGGGCGTCCGAATTCAGGAGGATTGAGGCCATGGCGCGGTTGGATCTAACTCTCTATCTGGTGACGGATCGCAGTTTGGCGCGAGGGCGGGCGACGGCGGATATTGTCCGCGAGGCCGTGGCTGGCGGCGCATCTTGCGTACAGTTGCGGGAGAAACATTGCGGCACGCGAGAATTTATCGAGGAAGCGCGTGCGGTGCGGGCGGTCCTGCAGGGTACGGGTGTGCCGTTGATTATCAATGACCGGGTGGATGTGGCGCTGGCGGCGCAGGCCGATGGTGTCCATTTGGGGCAACAGGATATGACGCTGGCCGATGCCCGGCGGTTGGTGCCGAAAAATTGGATCATCGGCGTGTCGGCGGAATCCGTGAAAGACGCGGTTCGTGCAGAACAGGAAGGCGCGGACTACGTGGGAGCTAGTCCGGTCTTTGCCACACCGACGAAAACCGATACCTCCCCGCCACTGGGCCTGAGCGGACTGGCCGCGATGTGCAAAGCGGTTGCTATCCCAGTGGTAGCGATTGGCGGCATTCATTTGAGCAATGCTTCACAGGTGATGGACGCTGGCGCTGCCGGGCTGGCCGTGGTCTCTGCGATTGTGTCCGCGCCTGATCCGCGGGTGGCAGCGGCGGAATTGTGGCGAGTCATCGTGGCTAGTCAACAGAGGGATTTGCCCACACTATAGTTATTGCAATACATATACTATAGTTGTTGCAATATATATACTGTGTTGTGCATGAGTTGGAAGGATGCCGCACCCGGAAGAGGGTGGCATTGCTGGCAGTTTGTTTACGTGAAAGTTCGGAGAGGAGATGGTGTTATGAGTGAAAAGACATACCAACGGGTGTTGACGATTGCTGGGTCAGATAGCGGGGGGGGGGCGGGGATTCAGGCAGACTTGAAGACTTTTGCCGCGAACGGCTGCTATGGAATGAGTGTGATTACGGCGCTGACGGCGCAAAATACGCTGGGTGTGACGGGAATCCACCCAGTGCCAGTGGCGTTCGTGGAGCAGCAACTCGATGCCGTGTTGGGGGACATCGGCGCGGATGCGATAAAGGTTGGCATGTTGTATTCGGCGGAGTTGATCGCGGCGGTAGCGCGTAAACTAAAGGAATATGATGCGCAGCAGATCGTGCTGGACCCGGTGATGGTGGCGCAGGGGGGAGACAAGCTGCTGCGGGATGATGCGGTGGAGGCCTTGAAGGTGCATCTATTTCCGCTGGCCGAACTCATCACCCCCAATCTTCCCGAAGCCGAGGTGTTGCTGGGACGCAAAATTGCTGGGCGGGAGGAGATGGCGGCGGCAGCTAGTGATCTATTACATTGGGGCAGTCGGCATGTCCTGGTCAAGGGTGGGCATGCTGAGGGCCACGACAGCGAGGACGTGCTGGTGGCGAGTGGCGGCGGCGAGGCAACATGGTTTGGAGGCACCCGAGTGACCACGCGCAATACGCATGGGACTGGGTGCACGCTATCGTCGGCGATCGCGGCTAATTTAGCGCAGGGGGCTCCGGTGCCAGACGCCGTGAAAAAGGCCCGGGATTACATCCAGCAAGCCATCCGCGCTGGGGCCGTCTATCGCATTGGGCACGGTCACGGGCCGGTGCATCATTTCTGGCCGTTCTGGGAGTGAGGGGCGCCTTTTTTTATCTGCCGCGGGCAGCGGAGGAGACTTTGGTGGCGGGCGGCAGGCGATGCTTAAAGAGAGAAGAGTGGCGAGGCGGATGACGCGGTCAAACGTAGTTTCCTGCTCAACAATTTCAGGTGGAGGATCTTCTCCTGCGCGCAGCGACAGTCCGCTGAATCCAGCGTTCTAAATGGACGACGACAAACGTGAGCAAGCCGAGGGCGGCGGTCGCGCCGAGGGCCGCAGGCGACAGGGGCTGCAATTTAAAAGCTCGGGCGAAGGTTGGGATGTAGATCACACCGAGTTGTAGAACCAGCGTAAACAGGGTCAGGCCGACCAGTGCGCGATTCGTACGAAACCGGAAGAGCGATTGGGTCAACGAGCGCAGGCCCCAGGCCTGGCCGATTTGGGCGAAGCCGATGGCCGAGAACAGGACGGTCTGCCACTCACTGCCCGCGTTGGGCAGGCGGAACCAGGCCCCGGCGAGCAGCAGAGAGGTGATGCAGATGAACAGCCCCATCCAGCCCACGTGGAGAATAGCGGGGCGGTCGAGGATGGCCGCATCGGGGTGTCGCGGGGGGCGGGCCATGACATCCGGTTCAGGGGCTTCGAGTCCGAGCCCAAGCCCCATCAGGCCGTCGGTTAGCAGATTGAGCCAGAGCAGGTGCAGGGGACGCAGGGCCAGGACACTGATGCCGGCGAGGGGGGCGCCCAGCATGATCAGGACTTTGCCCAGGTTCCCGCCAAAGGAATATTTGATGAAACGCACCAGATTGTCGAAAATGGTGCGGCCTTCTTCGATGGCGGCGACAATGGTGGAAATGTTGTCGTCCAGCAGGATCATATCAGAAGATTCTTTAGCAACATCGGTGCCGGTGATACCCATCGCCACCCCGATTTCAGCACGTTTTAGGGCGGGAGAGTCATTGACCCCATCGCCGGTCATGGCGACAATATGTCCCCGATTTTGCAGGGCGGAGATGATGCGCAGTTTGTCTTGCGGGGAGACGCGGGCATAGACCGTGAGCTGTTCGGATTGCCGTTCGAGTTCGGCATCGGAAAGGGCGGCGAGCTCGGTGCCGGTCAGAATGCGCAGTTCCCTTCCGTCTGAGGCGAGGTGCAGATGGCGAGCAATGGCGGCGGCAGTGATGGGATGGTCGCCGGTGATCATGATGGTGCGAATGCCGGCGGCATGGCTGCGAGCAATAGCGGCGCGAACTTCTTCGCGCGGGGGATCGAGCAGTCCGGCCAACCCGCAAAACACAAGTTGGGTTTCAATGTCGGCGGCGGTGGCAGCAAGGGACGGCGGGGCAGTGAAATGGCGGAACGCGACGCCGAGGACGCGGATGCCCTCCTCGGCCATGCGGGCGTTGACGGCAAGAAAATGATCGCGGTCCTGCTCTTGAAGGGGGACGATGCGACCGTGGCTGAGCACATGGGTGGCGAGGGCGAGTAGGTCGTCGGGCGAGCCTTTGACCGCAGCTACTACCGGTGCGCGCAAGGAGGGGGGGAGGGGATAGTTGCTGGCGCTGCTGTTGTGAAGGGTCGTCATGCGCTTGCGTTCGGAGTCGAAGGCAAATTCGGTGATGCGGGGCAACTCCTGTGCCAGGGATTGGCAGGGAATGCCAAAGCGCTCGGCGGCGAGGAGCAAGGCGGTTTCAGTGGGCTCGCCGATAAAGGTGGGGGGGGCATCTGCTTTCTCGGAGGTCAAGTGGGCATCGTTGCATAGGGCCGCCAAGAGCAGGAGGGGAGTAACCTCGGAGTGGGTTTCCTCCGGAGGTGTGGCCGCCTTGTCGAGCAAGGACACTTCATGGTGGAGCGTATGCAGATGGGTGACCGTCATTCGGTTTTCGGTGAGGGTACCGGTCTTGTCGGTGCAGATCACCGTGACCGCACCGAGGGTTTCCACGGCCGGGAGCTTGCGGATGAGTGCGTGACGCTTGAGCATGCGTCGGCCGCCGAGGGCGAGGGTGGCGGTAATGACGGCGGGGAGGCCTTCAGGGATGACAGCGACCAGGAGGCTGACGGCGGTGAGAAGCATGGTGGTGAAGGCTTCGCCGCGGAGCAGGCCCATCACCATGAGCGCGAGAGCGGCACCGAGCCCGGCGAGCGAGAGATGCTTGCCCACCTGGGCGAGTTTGCGCTGGAGGGGCGTGCGCGCGGATTCTATGCCTTGGATCATGCCCGCAATTTTGCCGAGTTCAGTGTGCATGCCGGTTGCGACGACCACCCCTGAGCCGCGGCCATGGACAACAATGGTACCCATGTAGGCGAGATTGTTGCGATCCCCCAATGGCAGCGAGACGGCAGAAAGTGCGTCGGTCTGTTTGAGGGTAGCCTCGGATTCGCCGGTGAGGGCGGATTCCATGGTGCTTAGATTGACGCCGTGGACCAAACGGAGGTCGGCGGGGATAATATTGCCGGCTTCGAGAAGGACCATGTCGCCCGGGACGAGATTGCGGGAAGGGATTTCGATCAATTCACCATTACGGTGGACTCGCACCACGGGACCGGACAGTTGGCGCAGTGCCGCCATGGCCTTTTCGGCGCGAAACTCCTGAATAAAGCCAAGCACCCCAAACAGGAACACAATGGCGAGGATGGCGATCGATTCCACAAAATCGCCCAGAAACAAAGAGAGGACTGCGGCGGCAACTAGAATCAGGATCAGGGGTTCCCGAATTTGCGCCAGCAGCATATGCCAAGCGGGGCGCGAGATTGTTTCCCGCAATTCGTTGGGGCCATGGATGCTCAATCGTTCAGCCGCCTCAGCGGGAGTCAGGCCCGCGGAGGTAGTTCGTTGGCTCGCGAGAACCTCTTCAACCGATTGCGTGTGCACTGCACTCATAATTGAGCTGTAAGAACCCCAGATAAGTGGCACCTTGCCGGCTCTGGGGGACAGAATGGAAATTTGGAGGCGCGGATCGGATTCGAACCGATGAATAAGGATTTTGCAGACCCTCGCCTTACCACTTGGCTACCGCGCCATTCATGTCAGTGAGGAAAGATAGCGGGGTGGGGGCTGTCTGTCAACCGAGTCGCAAAGCTGCAACTCTGAAAACGGACGATCAAACGAACGATCTGACGTGTAAAAGACAACGATCGCGCCCCTGTCGCAGAGGCACGTTTGTGGGGGCCATCTGTCTCTGCGCAGTATGGAGTTAAAATTTACAGAGCACGCTATCACTCCACCAGACGGTTGTGATTTTCAAGGATACAGGGAGGGGGTACCAAATAAATCGAGTTCAGGCGGTGGGGGCTGGATAGCCTGAATCAGGTGAGCATCATCCTGACGGGCATCGTTGACGCGGAGGCTGACCGGATGGGCCTGAATGCCCTCCTCTGAGTTGGCGATGAGGGCCTGAACGGTGTCGAGTGGCGTGGCGGGGTCCAACCAATTCGCCTGGAATTCGGGTTGCAGCACCACGGGCATTCGGGGGTGGATGGCGGCGATTCCTGATGCCGCCGGTTTTGTAAGTAGGGCGCAGGAAAAGACTGGCTCGGCACCAGGGCGTTGCCATTGGCTCCACAAGCCGGCAAGGGCGATGACATCGCGGCTGGGGCTAAAGAGAAAATAGGGTTGGGGCGTGTAGCGACCAGACAGGGCTGCCGTGCGTTCGGTGCAATGCCATTCGTACCAGCCGCGAGCAGGTATCAGGCAGCGCTGGGTGCGCAGACTGTCGCGCCACAGGGGCTTACGGGCCGCATCCTCGCAGCGGGCGTTGAAAGACATGGTGGGCAGCGTTTCTTTCTGCCACCAGGCAGGGATGAGGCCCCAGCGCACGGGTAGTAGTTCCAAGCCTCCGTTGGGCGCTGGGATGAGGATCGGGATCACCCGGGTTGGGGCGATATTGAAGCCCGCTGACCAACTATGACCCTGTCCCTGGCTAATTCCAGGCCAACAGGCTAAGATGGCAGCTTCATCTGGTACTACAAAACGTCCGCACATGGAGGCAGGATAGACCGCTGATTCAACCTGGTCAAGGCGGTGAGGTACATCGGGGTATTGATCGATTTGTCGATTTTTACCTGCAACGGAAGGCAGCAAGATCTTTGATTCGCTGAATGCATTTAGCCTACAGACGGGTCTAGCGGATCAGCGTAAGCAACGTTTGTGCCAAGGGGTGGGAGTTGGGCTGAATTTCCCAAAGAGCCCCTTGGCGCTGGATCCAGCCGCATTCCTCCAGTTTTCCCAAGTGTCGTTTTAGTGTGCTAAGTGCAAGCTGGGTCCGATTCCTCAAGTCTTCCGTTCGCAAGGGGTGTAGCAGCAGAAGCCGAATTAGACTTATACGGTGTTCATGGGCAGCACCTTGGGCAATGCGCAGGATATCTTCATCGGCACTGGCGGGTTTAGCCATGCAGCGGAATAGTGCTTCCAGCAGTGGCTCCGCCGAGTAAACTTGGGGATCCGGGGCCGGACGGTAGAGCACCTTCGGTCCCGCTCGGCGGCGTTGGAGCAGCCCGCGGGATTGCAAACGCCGCAATTCCTGGCTGGCATCGGATTGACCGATATGTACGGCATCTGCGAGTTCACTAACCGAGCTACCGGGATTAGCCAGTAATTCGCGAAACAGCCGGATGCGAGTTCGTCCTGCCAGGGCGCGACCGGTTCGCCACAAGGTGGGATTCAATGGACGTTGAGGGCTTTTTATCATGATATATTCCTTAAGGTATGTTCACATATTATAATAAGAGGTTATCTCTTAAAAGTTCTAAATTTATGAGGATATAGGACTGAATAAGTTGATATTATTAAGGCAGAATAACCGCTTATTATAATAAGCGGTCGATTTGGTGGGAGGGGGGTGTTGCGCGGCAGGAGGTGGGTGGATAGTGAGATAGTGGACGGGATGGCGGATGGCTTGCGGAGGTAGGTGGGAACGTGGTAATCAGGCACATGATTGAATTTCAACAGGTTAGCAAACGGTATGGTGGGCAGGTGGTGCTCGATCGCGTGGGCTTTCGACTGTTGGCTGGGGAGCGGGTTGGAGTCGTGGGACCCAATGGGGCAGGGAAATCAACTGTTTTTGAGTTGATTGCGGAAGATACCGAGGTGGATGCGGGCCGGGTGGAGCGGGCAAAGGATATCCGGATCGGGTACCTGCGGCAGCAGGTCAAGGCCGGGGAAGAGGCCACCTCGATCCAGTCTTATGTAGAAACAGCGGCTCCGGACTTAGAGGCAATCCGAGACGAAATCCACCACCTCGAGGCCCGGCTGGGAGACCTGGAGGCGGAAGAATTGCGGGTGCTACTGCTGCGGTTGGGGGAACTCCAAACCCAATTTGAAGCACAGGGGGGCTATGATCTGCATGCGCGGGCAGCAGCGGCACTGACGGGATTGGGATTTCAAGTTACGGATTTAACGCGGCCCTTGGGCGAATTCTCTGGAGGCTGGCAGATGCGAGCGGAACTAGCCCGGGCGCTGATCGGGGAGCCTGATTTGCTGCTACTGGACGAGCCCAGCAACTACTTGGATTTGCCGGCAGTAGAATGGTTAAGACGGCGGCTGGAAGGCTACCGCGGCACACTGGCGATGATTTCCCACGACCGCTATCTGCTGGAACATCTGTGCGACGTCACACTTGAGGTGGCAGGGGGGCGGGTGACGCGCTATCCGGGCCAGTACAGTTGGTATGCGCAAGAGCGGGAGAAGCGGCGCGAGGTTTCGCTGGCGCGCCAGACCAGTGAAAACCGCAAGCGGGAGCAGATTGAGCGCTTTGTGGAACGGTTCCGGTCCAAGAACACGCTAGCAACTCGAGTGCAGAGTAAAATCAAAATGCTGGACAAGATGGAGCGCACGGAGGTCGTGGAGGTGGCACGGGGGCGGGGACATTTTCGGCTGGGCAAGCCACCGCATTGTGGCCAAGAGGTGTTGCGCTGTGATCAGGTGGGATACTTCTATGATGAGGGGCATTGGATTTTTCGCGGTGTAGACCTGGCGGTGCAAAAGGGGGAGAAGTTGGCAGTAGTTGGGCCCAATGGAGCTGGGAAAACAACACTACTGAGGGTAATGGCCGGGCAATTGGCACCGGCAGAAGGCCGTTGCAGACCGGGGCATCTGGTGGTGCCGGGCTACCAGAGTCAGGAAATGGCCGACACAATGGACCGGACTCGGAGCTGTCTGGAGACTCTCAAGGCCATCGCTCCAGACGCCAATGAAACCGAACTGCGGACACTGCTGGGCGGATTCGGATTTTCCGGCGAGGCGGCAGAGAAGCGTGTTGAGGTGTTGTCGGGCGGGGAGCGTATCCGTCTAGCCTTTGCCCGAATTCTGGTGCGCCCGCCGAACTTGCTGTTGCTGGACGAACCGACCACACATCTGGATGTGGAAAGCCGGGAGGCGCTACAGGAGGCCATGACGGCATATCCCGGTACAGTGGTGTTTGTGTCGCACGACGTGACCTTTGTGCGGGCGGTGGCCGAAGGGGTCGTGGAGGTAGCACCTGGGGGCAGCGGAGTGCGGCGCTTTGCCGGGGGGTATGACTACTATCGCGAGAAAATCGCTCAGGAAGCAGTGAACCAAGATCCGCTGGATTCCAAAACCCCGGTAGATGCCGCCAAGGTGGCACGGACCGAAGCCTATCAGGACCGCAAAGGACTTAAAAAAGAATTACGCCGGCTTAATCGTGAACTTGAATCCCTGGAAAAAGAGATTCGGTTGTTGGAGAAGGAAGAATCCGCTTTGCATGAGCAGCTCGCGGCCTTGGATACACCTGAAGAAGACCGCGCTGGTGCGGGACGCCGACTCAAAACCGTAGCCCAGACGCTACAAGATCGGTTAACCGCCTGGGAAGGGGCTGGGATTCAGCGTGATGCGCTTGTGGCGCAAATTGATGCGGATGGATGACGGTCGCGGGAGTCGAACAGCCCAAACAGCAAACTACGAATGACGCGAATTTTACGAATGGGAAAATAGTACAGCCGAGACAGCCGACCATGGCTGAACACGGATAGACACAGCGCGGCAAAGCCGCAACCAAAGGGATTAAAGCCACCACGGATTACACCGATTTCACAGATTGGGAAAAGGAAGGAAAGAGGAAACTGAATCTGAACTCAAGAACTCAGGAAAGAATAACGGTGAAGGTAAACTACGAAAAGCGCGAAAAGAGGAGAGGAGACGGATTTCCTGTAGGTGCGCCCGCTGGGCGCGCCCGGTCGGAAAAAGGGCGAACAGCCGAATATC
>JAVEUJ010000218.1:0-2529 GCA_034005635.1 Kiritimatiellia bacterium
GCGGGCGGGGTACCGGTGTGCGTGGAGACACGCCGCGAGGATCAATTCCGGCTGACGCGCGAAATGCTGGAACGGGCGGTGACCCCGAAGACGCGGGTACTGATGCTGAACTTCCCGTGCAATCCGACCGGTGCGATATTGAATCAGGCGGATGTCGAAGACATTTCCGATTTCTGCATAAAGCACGACTTGCTGCTGCTGACGGACGAAATTTATGCCGAACTGACGTATGATGCGAAGCATGTCAGTTTCATCTCGATTCCGGGGATGAAGGAGCGGACCATCTTTCTGCATGGGATGTCGAAGGCGTGGGCCATGACGGGATTCCGCATTGGCTACGCCTGTGCGCCGCCGGAAGTGTCCGAGAACATGATGAAGCTGCACCAGTATGCGATCATGAGCGCGCCAACGACGGGTCAGAAGGCGGCGGCCGAAGCGCTGGAGCGCGGAGATGCGGCAGTGGCGGATATGCTGGCGGAGTATAACCGGCGGCGGAACTACCTGATTGCATCCTTTGCGGAGATGGGAGTGCCCTGTCATACGCCGGCGGGGGCATTCTATGCGTTCCCCTACATTGGCGATCTGGGGATATCGTCGGAAGATTTCGCGATGCGTTTTCTTGAGGAGCACAACGTCGCGGTGGTGCCCGGCGATGCGTTTGGCCAGTGCGGGGCTGGGTTTTTACGCTGCGCCTATGCCACTGGCATGGACAACATCCGCGAAGCGATGTCCCGGATGGCTACATTCGTGACCCATTTGCGCCTGGAAAAGAAATAAATCTGTGGCCCGATCAACCGTACAGGATGACTGGACTGACGGTATCCCGGTGCCGGGGGAGAATAAGCACGGCAAGCCTGACGCATGCTGGCCAACGCGGGCAATCCTGTTCAGGATAGTGGCAAGTGGTCTATAAGGTTACACTGCGCAAGAGCGGGGAAACAGTTGGCGCGAGGGCGACTTTGGCCCAGCAAAGTTATGTTCATCCTGCGAATCTTTTTGCGGGAGCCCCTGGGGAGAGCGAGAGGTGGTGGACCTGCGTAAGGACTCGCCCCCGGTGGGAAAAAAAATTTGCCACGTGGCTGCGGGAGCGGAATCAGCCCCATTTTCTGCCGGTATTTGCGCATGAGACGGTGAGCGGCCGCAAGCGGCGAGTGGCCGACTTGCCGTTATTTCCCGGGTTTGTCTTTGTGGCCGGGAAGATGGATAAGAAAGAATTTTCGGCCACGGGCTGCGTAGTTTACGTGCTGGCGCCGCGGGGCAAGGCCGAAGCAGCGCAGTTGCAACGAGAATTGAGCGGGGTATGGCGGGGCTTGACCCAGGGGGCGTATGTCGCGCCGGTGCGCAATTTGGCCGTCGGCGAAACCTGCCGGATCACGGCGGGGCCTTTGCAAGGGGTGGAAGCGCGGTTTGAGCGCCTCGGTCGGGAGGGGCGTTTAATTTTGCAGGTGGAGATGATGGGGGGGGGGATAGCGGTGGAAATTCCAGAGGGTGGCGTCGAGGTTGCCTGGTAAGGGGGCTGCGACGGGCATTGACATTGTCGAATTGAGGTAGGAATATGAGCCCCAAGGCATTGCAGATTCGTGTCGTGCGGCGCGAGTTGCCATCGGCGTGCCCAGATGCCAAAACAGCAGACCAAAGGCGTGACTCGCCATGACAAAACCAATGACTAAACGGGGACTTTTTAACCTCAAACCGCGGGCGGCAGAATTGTGGGTGGCCTGCTTGCTGATGGTGATTCTGGGGGGGTGTCGTTCCACGCCTCCGTTCGGACAACCCGAGGCGGACAAATCCCAGGCGGTGGTCAAATTGCGCTCGGGGTTGGTGATCAACATCGTGGTGCTGGTGGCCGGCGAGAAGGAAATTGATGAGCCGGCCAAGCGGATTTCGGAAAACGGAACAATTGTACTGCCCTTGCTTGGGCAGATGAGTGTAACGGATTTGGGCCTGGACGACCTGCGGGATCGCCTGACCAAGCGCTATCAGGCCTACTATATCCGCCCGCAGGTGATGGTGGATTTTGCGCGGGACACCAAACAGGAAGGCATCTCGCCCTGGGGCTTTGTGACGGTGCTGGGGCGGGTGAAGGACCCGGGGCGGATTGTGATTCCGGCCACTCGGGATCTGACCGTGAGCGGAGCCATTCAGCAGGCGGGCGGATTTGCCACGAGCGCCAAGGACAATGCGATTCTGGTGACGAGGGTGCTGCCCAACGGCAAGACGGAATCGCGCACAATCAATTTAAAAGCCGTCGGAACCGCCGGGCGGCTGGACGACGACATCGTCCTGGAAGCGGACGATGTGGTCTTTGTGCCAGAAGCGATGTTTTAGCGATCCCATGAGGTCCGCAGCAACATATCCGTCGGCGGTTTCCCCAAACGGATCGATCCGCCGGCCCGGGGCGCTGGCGGTACGCTTTTGGCTGGGGTTCTTGCTGACCTACACGGCCTGGGTGTGGGGTGGGTTGCGTCCCTCGTTCCATTGGGTGGGGGTGGGGGTGGCCGGGATTCTACTGGTGACGCTGCTGCGTCA
>JAVEUJ010000091.1:0-10013 GCA_034005635.1 Kiritimatiellia bacterium
GGGGCCGCCGTGTGGTTCACCCCTGCGACATACGGACATTGTTGTTTATTAATGATGTGGTTCAACCTGTTCTGGTGGGGTCGCCGGAATATTCACTTAAGAGCCAATTTGTGGATGCCACGATGGTGGGCACTGGTGCGCGGCTATTCCTGGACTCGGTGGACCAGTGGGAAGGCCAGCTTGATCAGTTAAGCCACCCCAACCCATATTTCAATCGGCGGGCACATGAACGCTTCTGGTGGTCGTATTGTGCCTATATTGGAATTCTGCGTCATTATGATTCCGATGCCGCGTTGAAATACGTGGAAGACATGGTGATGCTCCGAAGGGACCATCTGCACCGGTGGCTATGGAATCCTGATTATTTTGCGGGTATCCGTGAGGCCTATGACCCCGGCGGAACGAATATTTATTGGACCCATCCCCGCGAGGCCTTGCTCGCCCTGATCACCATTGCATTTGCGGATAAAATCCCTTACCTGTTGAATTTTACTGGGGAAGTACTTCTCACGGTGACAGATCAAATCATCACGAGCCCAATCATATTCAAGACCCATGTACAGGTCTTATCACCGGCAGAAGTATTGGAAGGCGCGGCCAACCTGGCACCCAAAGTTAGAGGGGTGAAGGAGTATGCGGGCCGCGTATCTGTTGGCGATGTAGCCCATGCGCACTATACCCTCCATGACGCTTCACCTGTCGGGTCTGCGGAGGCCCTGAGAGAGGCGCTGATGAAGTGGCAGTACTATTTTACGCTTCATACCCGTATGCTCCGGCAGCAGGAGAGCGAAGGGTGTCCATGGATCGGCGTGTTACTTGAAACACGGCTTCCCATCATGACGGCGATCTATTCTATTTTCACAAGCCGGGAGGCGCAGGCCAACCATGTCGAATCGAGCTCTAAACGGATGCGTCTGATGCTCCAAGAGGCGAAGGGGTGCATTCAATATGGCCATTTAGTGCCTGCTTTTCGAAATGAAATGTATAAGACGACGGACGAGATCATTCATGGAATTATCAGCGATGAGGAACTCGAACCTGAACTGCAAGACATTGCAGCCCGCATTGCCATGAAGTGGGAAGAGGCAAAGCAAAGCGACTGCCCTGGGGATCTAATGGAATGGGATGATTGGTCTCGGGAAATCGGGCTGGCGGTGTGGTAAAACACTGCCAGTCGGCAAGGTGAATTGTATAGTCAGAGAACGAGTTAAAAAGAAGGGGGCAACCCCTGTGCCATTCTCAAGGTGTCGGCACGTATTGTTGCGTGCGCAATGACATGGTTCCGGGTTGGTTATGTGGTCAACTGAATAAAACATGTGAGGGCTGCAAGATGGCGAGTTTTGGCGGTTTTCAAGTTATTCAACAAAGGGACGGGTGTCTATGAAACCAATAATGATGTTCATTGTAATTATATTGTGCCTACTCGCCCATATTTCTATTGGGTCGCAACCGGTGGGGGTATATACGGTTGGTGTCATGGAAAAACGGGAGGCGTTGACTGATGCAGAAATTCATGGATATTTTGAGCTAGAAAAATATGCCAAGGATCCGCCGTCAGGTGCCCTAGAAAATCTCAAGCGCGTTTTGCATGGGATGAAGTTGTTTTTTGACAAAAAAACGACAGTCTACCGCCGTGAGCGGGCCTTTATTCAATCCAGTGTTGTATGGGTGGAGAGTGTTGAAATTTCTCGAACGGAATACGAGCAGGCACAACGGGGGACTGATCCATTAGATCACTTTCCCACAGACCGGGATGTATTCATTTATGCACCTGATATGAAAATTCAACTGATCAAGCATAAATCATCAGGATTCAAAGGTATCAGTTGTGGCGTATTCGATGATTCATATTCAGATGACCCTTTCTGGCTCTTTGCAGCAGATGGATATGTTGACCACGTGTACGACAAATATCGCATGGAATCAATGCAGGTCAGCAGCAACAAGATAGTTTTGGGAAAAAGCAATGAGTATGCCGTTGCGGAACTAGTTATCAGCATGGACGATGAAGTTATGCAGAATGCCAAGTATTACATTAATAAGGTGTTGGTACGAGAAGTCGTGTTTGGAGATCGCATATCAATTGATGGAGTTAAATTGCCAAAATCGACGCGCATAGTTCATTACCTTGGGACTGGTTCGATTTCTAAGGACAAAGCAATAAGGGAAGTGACCTATACGCTTATTCCATCAAGTACTCATATGGGGGATGTTGCCGAATCTGGTTATCCTTTTCCATATGATGAAGATATCTATTGCGTAGATTACCGGAAAGGTTCTGCGAGAGATGTATTTCTGACAACAAATGGGGTTGTTCGCGAATTGAGGCCAGTACAGCCTGTCGATCCCAGCGCAAGCCCAACATCGGGCAAGGGAAACACCCATTATGACAATGTTTATAGCAATGAACCTACGCGAGAAGAAAGTAGCGGAATAGTCCCGCCTGATATCAAGAGCACGGACGATGGTAATAGAATAAATCAGCATGCCCAATTGCCCACAGATCAACTTTTGAAGCGGGCATATGCCAGCGAACTAGTTGGGACAGGCTCGGCACGTGCCGTATTTCAATACACAAGAGCGAGACACCCCTATAATATGTCTGAACTGCTGCAAAAATCTGCTGTTTCCCGGGGGCGAAATCCTTTAGCAGGTGCGGAGCAGGATCAGGCGGTTCGTCTCTTATCGACTTTGACGCGACATAAACCGTATCAAAAAGGAGAACTTAAAACATCCATTTTGTATTATGGCTATTCGCAATATGAGCAAACCGCGTCAAGTCGAACACAGTTGAAATCCATCTATTCAGATCAAGCTGGCGAGGCTATTCCGTCAAACTGGGGATCATTAGATATGCTACAACCAATCAGCGTATCGTTGTTTAAAGATCAAGTTGAGTGGGTTAAGCACTCCAAACGTGAACCATGGAGGCAATATCCGCGATCTGCAATGGGTCTTACGCCGCATTTCGAATGGTTTGGCCGTTCACCCTACATTGAAACTAGCTATCTACAGCAGACTCACTCATGGACGGTAACAACAAATGTATCAGAAAATATGATTACGTACTTATTCCGTGATGATCAGCGAGGGATCAAGGGGCGTGAAGTCGGTGTCGTCGCCTCACTGACTGAGCCGGAACAGATTTCAAAAACATGGTATGGGGCGTTCAACGCACCACAGGAGGAACGGGTATATTCAGACTATATGGCATTAGAAGATGGAACCTATTATCCTCGAAAAACCATAATCCGGAAATGGCTTCAGATTGATGAAAAACCTATTCTTGTAGAAGAAGAGACGTACGAGGTCTTGGGTGAAATGATTGAATTCGCTCCGCCGGCTCCCGATGCTCCGTGGTTTGATTGGCACTATTGGGATGACCGCTACAAAGTGAATGAGCAGAATAGTAAGGGGGATTCTATTAGGGAAGATTGATTGAAGGGGGGCTCAATATTCAACTGGGACTATCCAGTTTTCGGAGAAACTACGAAAATCGCGAATGGCGCGAAATGGGGGGAGGGGGAACCAGTGTTTCACGCCAAGACGCCAAGGCGTCAAGGGGGGAAAGGGTGAAGCTGGGGATTGGATTTGGAACTCATGAAAAAAAGGTTGGAGGGGGGAGTGGTTAATGGGAAGTTGGGAGCGGTGAACAGTCATTTTTACACTGATGGCGCGGATAAGGATGGAGATGCCCAGTTGCGTCTGTTATCCCGACTTGTCCACCGTAGCCTTGGCGAAGGTTGGAGCCTGTCGAGGGATCTCCGCGACGTTCCGCAGGGTGGCCGTTGGGATTGGGCCGAGATGGTTCGACTACGCTCACCATGACTGGAAGGGGGGGGGAGGCGGGAATGAATCTGAACTCAAGCACTCATGAACAGCCGGAAAAGTCAGACTCACGCCAAGACGCCAAGGCGCCAAGAGGGCGGGGAGACAAAGAAGATCTGGAACAACCACAGATGGACACGAATGGACACGGCGCGGCATCGCCGCAACCAAAGAAGAGAAGACCACCACGGATTACACCCACCTTCGCCAAGGCTACGGCGGGCAAGCAAGATTTCACAGATTGAGAAAAGGAGGACAAAGAGGAAAATGAATCTGAACTCAAGAACTCAGGAGAGAATAACGATGAAGATAAACTACGAAAAGGAGACGACTTTCCTGTAGGTGCGCCCGCTGGGCGCGCCTGATTGGGAAAGCGGCGAACAGCCGAAGAGTTCAACTACAAATCACTCGCTTGCCCGCCCGTGGTGGGAATTTTACGAATAAGGTTTCTGGAGGGACAGGCTCCGTCCTGCCCGGGATCGGGAGTGAAACAGACGGAAAAGCCGCGCTCAACGAGCGCAGCTACAGGACGAACAGGGCGACGGCTTTACCTGTAGGTGCGCCCGCTGGGTGCGCCGAGCAGAAGAAGCCGTGCAACAGAACTGGAAGATGCGCGGACCGGGAGGTCCACGCTACGAGAGCCACGTTTTTCCCCCGCTGTCCTTCATCATTTTTAATCCTGTAACATCTTGTTAAAAAGTGAGTTATGGAGATGGTAACATGAGAATCGCGTTTAAAATGCACGGTTTGGAGGGATTGTAGTACGAATGGTTCACGGAAGGGCTACCTGTCCGCCGTGGCGGACCCTCCGTGCGGGATAGGGAGCGAAAAAACCAGAGAAGAAGCTACGGATTACACCCACCTTCGCCAAGGCTACGGCGGGCAAGCAAGATTTCACGAATGGAGAAAAGGGGGGGAGTCGGAGAAACTACGAAAACCGCGAAAGGCGCGAAATGGGGGGAGGGGAAAATAGCGTTTCACGCCAAGGCGTCAAGGGGGGAAAGGGTGAAACTGGGGGGGGTGAGTGAATTTGGAACTCAAGAACTCATGAAAGAACGGTGGGGGGGAGGGAGTGGTGAACAGCCATGTTTACCTCAGAGATCACCCACCTTCGCCAAGGCTTCGGCGGGCAAGCAGAGTTTCACAGAGAGGGGATTTTGAGATTGTCTCCCCTGACCCCCAGCGCGCTTTCCTATTTTCTTGGGTTTCCTGGTTTCCTGATAAGTCTTCCGGCTGCTATCCCTTCTTTCCCTCCCTTTGCTCTTTCCTGAGTTCCTGAGTTCTGATTCATCCCTCGGCCGTTATTCCCGTGGCGTCTTGGGAGACGGCTGTTGGGCTGCGGCACTGTATTCTGCCTTCTTGAACCGAGAATGGGGCGTATATGATCAAGTTAATCGTTTTTGAATTGGCCAAGGGGGAGGGGGCGGGGTAGTGTCAGGGCTTCACATGACGCCGGTGTGTGGCCGGGCGCTAACCAATCGACGAACGGAAGACAGCTATGATTGTGGTGATGGAAAAGGGTGCCGGGCCCAACCAGGTTCAGGCGATTGAAGCGGCGGTAGCCGAATGGGGGCTTAGGGCCCATGTGAGTCATGGGGAGGAGCGGACGATCATTGGGTTGATCGGGGATGAATCCAATGTCAACGGGCCGGCGTTGGAGATGATGGCGGGGGTGGAAAAGGTTATGCCGGTCTTGAAGCCCTATAAGCGGGCCAGTCTGGAATTTCATACGGAGCGGACCGTGGTCAAGATTCCGCCTGCCCGTCATGGGGATAAGGGGTTGACGATTGGGGGGACGGGGGTGGTGGTGATGGCGGGGCCGTGCGCGGTGGAAAGCCGCGAGATGATCTTGTCCCTGAGCGCCTTTTTGAAGGGGGCGGGGGCGCACCTGTTGCGGGGCGGGGCCTTTAAGCCGCGGACATCACCGTATGCCTTCCAGGGCCTGGGGGTGGAGGGATTGCGTTATCTGGCTGAGGAACGTTCGGTGGTGGGGCTGCCGATCATTACCGAAGTCATGGATACCCGCGACGTCGAGATGGTGGCGGAATTTGCTGATATTATCCAAGTGGGCGCGCGCAATATGCAGAATTTCAACCTGCTGAAAGTGCTGGGGCGCTGCAATCGGCCGGTGATGCTCAAGCGCGGGCTGGCGAGCACGTTGGAAGAGTTCTTGATGAGCGCGGAATATGTGATCAACGCGGGCAACGAGGATATTATTTTGTGCGAGCGGGGCATTCGAACCTTTGAACCCTTTACCCGCAACACGTTGGATTTGAGCGCGGTGCCGGTATTGAAGCGCGAGAGCCATCTGCCGGTGGTGGTGGACCCCAGCCATGGGACTGGCCACTGGGATTTGGTGGCGTCGATGGCCAAAGCCGCCGTGGCGGCTGGGGCCGATGGACTGCTGCTGGAGGTGCATCCGGACCCGGCTCAGGCGATCTCGGATGGGCCGCAATCGCTGACGCCCAAACGATTCAAGGCACTGATGGGCGAGTTGGAACTGGTGGCGCGGGCCGTAGGGCGCAACCTGCATTAGCCCGCCGAACAAGGAAGACAGCACATGACCAAGGAACCGTGCATCTCGATTATCGGGCTAGGGCTAATGGGGGCCTCGCTGGCGATGGCGTTGCGTCAGCGCGGCTATGCGGGGCGGCTGGTGGCGTATGCCCGCAAGGAACAAACTCGGGCCGAGGCGCGGGAGCGCGGCGTCGTGGATGCGGTGTTCGACGATCCTGACGCAGCGGTAAAGGATGCCAGTCTAGTGGTGTTGTGCGCACCAATCCGGGCCTGTGCCAATCTTGCGGCTGATTTTGCGCCGCTGCTGGCGGCGGGCGCGCTGGTCACGGATGTGGGCAGCACCAAGGGGTGGATTTGTCGCCAAATGGCGGGGATTTTGCCGCCGGGCACCTTTGTGGGCAGCCACCCGATTGCGGGATCGGAGAAACAGGGCATGCAGGCGGCCTCGGCCGACTTGTACGCCGGGGCCCTGACGGTGGTGACGACGCACCTGGACGTGCCGGAAGAGGCTACCCTGCGGGTGGTCGCCCTGTGGGAGAGCGCCGGGGCACGGACGTGCCGGATGGATCCGCAAGACCACGACCGCTTGCTGGCACGCTCCAGTCACCTGCCACACGTAGCTGCGGCGGCTCTGGCCAAAGCCATTGGTCGCAATTGTGCGGATCAGGTGGGTGCCTTCTGCGGCACGGGATTCTACGACTCGACGCGGGTGGCATCCGGGTCAATCGCGATGTGGAACGATATTCTGCAAACCAATGCCGAGGCGGTGGCGGAGGAATTGAGAGCTTTCAAAATGGAGGTCGAGCGGGTATATGATGACCTCAAAGCAGGCCGATTTGCCGAGGTCGCGACCTTCTTGGAGCGAGCCCGGGACGCTCGCGAGGAATTGCTGAAGGGCCGCAACCGCTAGCGGTCTAATCAACAGAAGAAATAAGTAATTTTATGGCCATACAGAAACAAACAAAGATTGTGCACCCGGGTGGATTCACTGGCGGGGTGGTGTGTGTACCGGGGGACAAAAGCATTTCGCACCGGACCGCATTGCTGGCCGGATTGTCCTCGGGCACCTCGGAAATCCGTGGTTTTTTGCAGGCGGAAGATTGTTTGAACACGCTGAAGGCGATGGAGTCGTTTGGCGCGCGCTCATGGATTGATGACGCTGGGATGCTGAGCGTCCAGGGCACAGGCGGCAAAATGATCGAGCCGGTGGGCCCCTTGGATGTGGGCAACTCCGGCACGGGCATGCGCCTGCTGGCGGGGCTATGCGCGGGTTCGGCAATCAAGGTGACATTGACGGGGGATGAGTCGCTGCTGTCGCGCCCGATGCGGCGTATCAAGGAACCGCTGGAGCAGATGGGGGCCAAGGTGGACCTGACGCCGCAAGGCACGGCGCCCATGACGATTCAGGGCGGTCAGTTGCATGGCATTGAGTACCGTCTGCCGACGGCCTCGGCGCAGGTAAAAAGCTGCTGCATTTTGGCCGGCTTGTATGCCACCGGGCGCACAACGGTGCTGGAGCCGATCCCCACTCGCGATCATACCGAACGAATGCTGCGCGCGGTCGGTGCGGCTATCCGGGTGGAGGGGCAATTCATTTCCGTGGAGGGCTATGGTCCGAAGGGCCCCAAATTCCTGGCGCGGCCCTATGTGGTTCCTGGTGATTTTTCGTCGGCGGCCTACTGGCTGGCCGCAGCGGCGGCTATCCCGGGCGTGCGGGTGTGTGCCGAAGGCGTGGGCCTGAATTTACGGCGCACAGCGCTTCTCGATGTGCTGCGCCGGATGGGCGCGCAGGTGGAGATCGAGCGCACCTCAGCGCCGACCGATCCCGAGGTCTACGGCAACGTAACGGTCACGGGGGCAGAACTGACCGGCACGGAGGTGAGCGGGGACGAAATCCCCAATCTAATCGACGAACTGCCGTTGGTGGCGGTACTCGGCGCATTGGCGCGCGGTCGCACAGAAATCCGCGACGCCAGTGAATTGCGCGTCAAAGAATCGGACCGGGTGGCGGTGATGGTTGAAAATCTCGCCAACATGGGGGTCCAGGTTGCGGAACGGCCGGATGGGATGGTCGTTGAGGGCTCCGCCAAGATATCCCCCGTCAAGAGCATCCGTAGCTATGGTGACCATCGCATTGCCATGAGTATGTCCATTCTGGCCATTTTCTCCTCCGAGCCAGTTTGCATTGGTAATGTGGCTTGCGTGGATACGTCTTATCCGGAATTTTGGGATCAACTTAGCAATCTGGGAGTGAATGTTGAATAAAGCAGAGATCATCGTGGCGGTGGATGGCCCCTCAGCCTCCGGGAAATCGACGGTATCGCGCCGGGTGGCGAAAGCCCTTGGCTTCATTTATGTGGATTCCGGCGCGGTGTACCGCGGCGTGACCTGGAAGTGCGTCAAGGAAGGCATTGACGTCACTGATTCGCAGGAGGTGACCAACCTGCTGATCCGTATGAAGATGGAACTGGTGTTGAAGGACAACGCGGTGTGTTATTTGATCGACGGCGAGGATCCGGGGCAGGAGATTCGGGCTGAGCCGGTGCGCGAACGTGTGTCGGATATCGCCGCCCAGCAGTCGGTGCGCGTTTACATCGTCGAAAAACTGCGCCTGATGACCAAATTTGGCAATTTGGTGATGGAAGGCCGCGACATTGGCACGGTTGTGTTTCCTGATTCACCGTACAAGTATTACCTCGATGCAGATCCCGAAGAGCGCGCCCGCCGGCGTGCGGCAGAAATTGAGAAAACGGAAGGCACTGGGGATGTAACCGCAGTGCTCAGTTCGCTGCGGCGGCGGGATCACAAGGATTCGAACCGCGCGACGGCCCCGCTGCAGATTGCATTGGGCGCCAAGATTATAAACAGCACGGGCATGACCATTGACCAGGTCGTGGATACCATCGTCAGCGACCTGAAAAAGGCCGGAGCGGTTTCCTGACTCATGCGCGAAGGGTTAATCAGGCAGCCGCTGTACTGGATTTCGCACTTTGGCGTTTGGCTTTTTCTTAAACTGAAATATCGCCTGAAGGTCGAAGGCGGGAAGAACATTCCCCGCACCGGTGGCGCCGTCATTGCCGCCAACCACTGCAGCTATCTCGACCCCCCGGTGATGTGCGCCATCAGCGCCAACCGCATTGTGCGCTTCATGGCGCGCGATACGCTGTTCTCCAGCCGGCTTGCGAAGTGGTACTTCAAGAGTGTGCAGGTGATCGCGATTGACCGCACACGCGGCGATCTGGGCGCATTAAAGAAAGCCATTGCCCTGCTGAAGGGCGGCCAAGTGATCGGTCTCTTTCCGGAAGGTACGCGTTCACCGGACGGACAGATGCGCGAAGCTAAGGGCGGGATTGGATTTTTGATCGCCAAGGGCAACGTGCCGGTGGTGCCGCTCCATATTTCTGGCACCTTCCAGGCCTTTCCCAAGGGTTCCAGCCATTTGAAACCCTCGCGCATTGTGGCACGCATCGGCAACCTCATCATGCCCGAGGAGATTTGTGCCGCGATGCCTGAAAAAGGCGACTACGAGGCCGTCGGCGCTCTGGTCATGCAGCGTATTCGTGATCTGGCGGAGCAGGGGCAGGAAGACAACGATTGATGGGGGCTAGTTGACGGTTAGGGATGGGTTGGTGGTATTGAATATCCAATTTCCAATGCCCAAGGGACAG
>JAVEUJ010000002.1:0-40816 GCA_034005635.1 Kiritimatiellia bacterium
CCGTAAAATGCAGCGGCGACGGCCCCGAACAGGAACATCAGTGAATTGCCGAGCAGGAAGGCAATGACGGTGGTGGATACGGCAATGCGCGGCGAGCGCGCAAAGCGCGTGAAGTCAGGCGTCAGGGTTCCGCCTGAAATGAACGAGCCCACGCAGATGCCAATGGCCGCCCCCAGGCCAATGGGGGTGGCCGGTTCTTGCGCCAACCAGGCCGAGACCCCGCCGAAGTCCGCGAACGCTTTGAGGACGGATGCCGACCCGAGTACGGCGATGGCTGGCACGGCGACGATGGACAGGATGGTCAGCGATTTAATACCGTAATAGGCCGTTAGGGTCATCAAGGCCCCTGCTACCCACAACAGCGCCAGGTGCGGCACGTGGGGAAAGAGTTGCCCCACGGGCAGGGCGAACATGGCTACGCCCACACCGAACCAGCCCACCTGAGTTACGCCCAGCAGCAGTGAGGGCAGGGCGGCGCCCTGCTCGCCGAAGGCATCGCGGGCCAGCAAATGGGTGGAACGTCCGGTTTTGGCTGCGATATAGGCCAGCAAGCCGGTATAGGTGCCCAGCAGGACGTTGCCTGTCATTACGGCTAGGAGGAAGGAAGACGCGCGCAGGCCCGTACCCAGTGCGGCACCCGCCCACATGCTGGCGGAGAAGAAGGTGAAGCCCACCATGACAACCAGTATCGCCCAGAACCCCCGACGGGCATGAGGTGCGACGGGGCTGAACTCATATTCGGAATGCATGGCCGGCAGTGTGCCGCAGGAGAATGAGCCTGACAATGCAGAAGGGGGGAACCTGCTTGACGCGGGGGGCGGCTGGCGGGATGCTGAGTTTGATATGAAGACAACGGGGTACACTCTCCAGAATGGAACGCGCGGCTTGCGCGCCCTTTGGGGTATGGCGTGGATGGCGGTGTTCCTGTGGGCGGCGTCAGCGGCAGCCGATGTCATAACCGGCGCAGACTGGCGCGTTACGTTCAATCGTCCCGACCAAACCACCACGCTGACCAGCATCGGCACCAACGAGTTTGATATTCGTGATCGGTTCGTGGCCTGCATTGAGGAACTGCAAAGCGGTGACGCCGGTTACTTAGCGACGTATACCTTGACCGGCAGCTATGCGCAAAATGGCGCGGCGGGGCCGATTTTGGCGGCCGTGTCGAACGCGCTCGCCCGCGGCGCGCGCTTAGGATTTGTGGCGGGCGGCGATGTGGACTTGACGGAAGAATTTTGGCCGGGATGTTCTTTGAATTCGCTGTCAAAACGTCCGGGCAATGCGCTGGAGGTCGCTCGCGCACCAGCCCAGGGCATCATGCATAACAAAGTGGGCGTGTTTTTTTATCGCGGTCGTGGCGAGAGCCGCCTGTTGACGGCGTCTTGGAATTTCACGGCGTGGGCCAGCTCTCGGCAGTGGAACATTTTGACCGAATTTTCTAATCATGATCTGGCGTGTGCCTATTCGAACGAATTGCGGCAGATGCTTAATGGCTATTTCCATTCGAATCCGGACAAATCGCGGGTGCCGCAAGACAAGGCCTCGTTCGACACGGCCAACACGACCGCAGGGGGGTGGGTGCGGTTTGCCCCGTATCCATCAGGCCGGACCGGGGGAGACAATGCCGAGACAGAAATCACTAACCGCATCGCGCAGGCACGCCAGAGCATCTGGTTTGCACTGAACAAGCAGACCCGCGCGGTGGTGACGGATCAGTTGATTGCCGCCTGCGATCGGGGCGTCGAGGTGCATGGGGTGGTTCCGGTGAGCGACCGCGCGAAAGCCTCCAACGCTAGCTTTGAGCAATATCAGCGGATGCAGGCGGCAACGAATTACGCGACCACTAACCGCATCCATCTGCATGAAGCCTACTATAAATGTACTAGTGCGACTGATTTTGACACTGGGCTTTCTGACCTGGTTCATTGCAAATATATGGTGATCGATCCGTTTGGGCCAGAGCCGTGGGTGATTCACGGATCAGCCAATTGGACATGGACCGCACTAGTGACGGCCAACACCCCGACTTCCAACGATGAAAACCTCCTGTTCATCCCTGATGGTGGAGTCGCTCGCGCGTTTCTGGCGCAATTCGCCGTGATGACCGGCGTGGAGGCCATAGAGCCGCCACCGTCGGACGGCGTGCGCCTAGCTCTGGCAGCGGTGGCCGGGACGCAGCAGTTGCAGTTTACGATACCGGCTGGCCTGGACGGCATGTTGGTCGGCAGTGCCGATCTGCAGCCTTGGGCGCCAGTCTGGTCGAATCCGGTGGCGGGGGGCGTTACCAACTTTATTCTGCCCCGCGCGGTGCCGCGGCTGTTCTTCCGGATAGAGAAGGCGGCGCCGTCCGGCGCAGCGAAAGTGCATCTGAAGGCACCAGCGCTGCAGCAGAGTCGGTTGAGTGGGGCCGACATCTGGCCGCAGCCCTTGACGAATGGGGGCGCGTTGGCGGTAACGGTAGCACCCGAAATTCTGACGGCGATTGGTGAGGGCGGAGTGGAATACACGGTGACGGCGACGGTGGAAAATTCCACCGAGTTTGAAATCAGCCACGCCGCGTGGACGGTGGTCCCCACCGCCGGTACCACCAATGCTTATGCCGGCCTTCAGGCCGAGGACGGTCAGAGCCTGGTGTTGATCCCGGCGCCGGAAGATGGCGGGGGGGTGTTCGATGTGACCTATCTCGTGGTGGTCGGCGAGGGAGCGGAGGCGGTGAGCAACTCTGCGACCTGCCGTCTGACGGTGCTGAATCCGCGCCGGGTCGATTTTGAAACGCTTGGTCCGTTTTCCGGCTATCCAACCAATTACGTGGTGGACGACGTCACGGGTCAGACCAACTACGTGGGCATAACGACGAATCTGAACGGGATGGATTGGAAATTCTTCAATGTGCGCCGTTCTTCGGCCAATCGCATCGGCACCTATTCCGCGCAGTTGCGGCACTACTCGTCCAACCTCCCAGGGCTGCTGGAAAGCGAGGGTTGGTTTGACGGCATTGGCTCGATTTCCGTACACATGGTGCTGTTCAATACGACTGGATTTTTGACGTTTGTGGTGGAGACGCAAGCCGCGGAATCCGGGGAATGGGTGGCGGCCGGGGAACCGTGTCGAGTCGAGGTCGGCGGCGATATCAGCAATCAGGTCCATACGGTGGATGTGAACCGTTCGGGTCTTTTGAAGGTGCGTCTGCGCACAACCGGCGGCTATAACAAGAGCATCAATATCGACAACTTGATGATTCGTCCCTATGGCGATTTGGTGCCCTATCTGGAGGTGGCAGGGGCGCCCGTGGCAGCGGTTGGGCAGGAATACGAGTTGGCCTTCCGCGTGGTCAACGGGGACGGCGCGCCGCGCATCTGGACGGATTATGGCGTGGCGTTGCTGGAGGGAGCCGGCGAAGTCCCGGTCTTCGAGGAAGTGGACGGCAACCTGTGCCTAGCGTTTACCCCCACCGCCGCTGATCTCGGTAAGGCCTTCATGGCGACGGGGACGGTATCGATCTATGGCAGACAGTATACCTATTCCACCAACTGGACCTTTACGGTTGCCGCCGCACCGGAATTTGAATTGCGCAACGCCAGCCCGCAGGGGCGAACCATTCTCTACACCAACGAGATACTCGATGTCTGGTCGACCAACGTGGTCGTGGGGGGCGTGGTCTGCACCAACAACGCGCAATATACCGCGTCCTGGACGGTGTATCCGCCGTTTGCTACCAACACGGTGAGCCAATACAACCGCTATCGCGTCGGTGGTGGCCTGATGGCGGCGGATGTGGGCAACCACGATGTGAGCCTGAGCCTGACGGACAAGTCCAACGGCCTGACCACGACGCACAGCCTCCATTTTCTTGTTTTAGACCGCGAGCCCAAAGATCCGCGCTATGTGGACTTCGAAGAATTTGGTGACGCTGATTATGATTCGCGCACGGTGAACTTGTCGGGCAGAGATTGGAACATGGCGGGCGTTTGCGCTGGGTGGAGCCCTGAGGATGTCGGCGTTGGCACGACCGCCGCGCGGTTGCAATGTCCGGCGGAAGGGGTGGCATTTCTGGAGAGCCAGGCTGCTTTCGATGGAATCGGCTACATCGAGTTTGCCTGTGCCGGCCATGCCGGGAGCGCGGGCGGCGCGGTGCAGATGTGGATTCAGTTGGATGGAACTTCTGAGTTTGTTCCGCTCGGCAATCCGGTCGTGCCGACCCGCGATCTGACTTGGTATCGGACGTATGCGGGAGTAACAACGCTGGCCAGAGTTCGGTTGGAGGTATCCGGGGCGCCCGGACAATTGGTCAATGTGGATGAGTTGAAAATCGGCGAGTACCGCCCTGAAGAACGGATTGTGGTGGTGGGCGCGCTGGAGATCCCGGCGGGCAGTGGGTTTGAGCTGCAGTTTGTGGCAACCAATCTGGTGACGGGAGTAACCACTGCGGGGATCTCCGTGTTACGCGATGGCTGGGATGTGACGCAGTATGATGGCGAGACGCCGCACTATTTCTATCGCACAGCGGAGGAAACTGACGGGAAGAGCGGGAGCCTTTTCATTCGGATACTGCTCTCCAGTGGCTATGAACTCGCTACCAACGTGGAGTGGAGGGTGTTGGCCGCTGATCGCCCGCACATCGAGGGCTTTCAACTCGACCGCCTGACAGTTTGGAGTTTGGCGGGCTGGAGCAACATTGTGTTCGCCGTAACCAATCTTGGCGGTGTCCCCCACGAGGCGGATTGGGTGTGGGCCTTGACCAATGTCCCTGCCGCCGATGGCTCAGAGGATATTGTCCTGCCCGGGCCCGATGAGCCGCCCGCCTCCGAGCATGATGCGCTTTTCTATGGCATCAAAACCCTTGGGGAGTGAGGGGTGAGGGGGGGGGGAAGAGAGACTAGAGACTGGAGACTTGAGACTGGAGACGGGGAGAAACTACGAAAATCGCGAAAGGGAAAGAGGGGGAGTTTCACTACGAATTAAACGAATGGCACGAATGGTAGGAAGGGGCTCCCCGTAGCGTGGACCTCTGGTCCGCGCCGGGCAGAAGAAGCCGCGCAACGGAACTGGAAGAGGCGCGGACCGGGAGGTCCACGCTACGAGAGCCGAGTTTTCCATAGCGTGGAAGAAAATCTTCCATAGCGTGGAAGAATCGCGAAATAGTTTTCCATAGCGTGGAAAACTCTATGCCAGGGGATTTCTGGAGGGACAGCCTGTCCACTGTGGCGGAGCCTCTGTGCTGTCCGGGATTGTCACGTCGCATTCTTCGGGCCGTTGGCTGATCGGGGTCAGGAAAAAACGGGGGCCGAGTCGCGAGTCCAGCGTACGGTGAGGGGGGGGGCGTTAGGGTGGGTGAATTCCAGCGCATACTCACCCTCGGGGGCGGCCAGTTTTTTTGAGAAGGTTGCGCCGTTGAGGGTGGCGAGGAGGGATTGCAGGGCATGGAAGGCGGGGCGGGGGCGCCAGGCGACGGGATCGGTGTCGTCCACGAGTCCAAAGCCACGCGCAGCAAGCCGCCACCAGTAGACGCGGGAAATATGTCCGGAGGCAAGGGTCAAGAGCAGATAGCGGGTCATGAAGGCGGCGTAGGTTTCTTCGTCAACGGAAGGATCATTTTTACGGGGATCGAGCGTTTCGTAGGGGGAGGTCACCGGGGACCACGGGCCGGTGCCGAGCAGGGGCCAGTTGACTTCGGTGATAATGGGCTTGTCGGAGGTGAAGCGGTGGGTGCGGGCGAAGGCCCGCAGCAGAGCGCACTTGGCGACGGTGTCATAGCGGCCCTGACGATTTTCCGGAGCCCCGCGGCGGTCCACATAGAGATGATGGGAGAGGGCATGGAACGGAATGTCCGGTGGCAGGAGGTCGAGCAGCGCCGCGAGGGCATGGGGTTCAAAATCAATACAGGCCGGGCCGGTGATCCGAGCTTTGGGGTGCTGGATCAGGCAGGAACGGACCGGATCGAGCAGGCGGGCATAGTCTCGGTAGTCCCAGACGCCCCACTTGGAGCGATTGATGGCATGACCAATTTCAAAGAAATCGGCGAAGGTATGGGCGCGATCAAAAGCGAGCGTCACCATCTGCCGCCAGCCTTTGGGTTCGCGGAGCGCGCGGCGATCCTGGACGAGAGCCAGCGCGACGGCATGGCCGCGATTGTGCAGGTTCAGGGCCTGGTCGAGCGTCCAGTGCCAGGCGTCGGGATTTTGATGATGATAGAGGCGCAGGAGCAGCGGGAGGTGCTGCGGGCCTTGGAGCTGGTCGAGGAGGGCAAGTTGGCGGCTCCAGGTGGCGGGTTCGGCATCGAGGCTCAGGCCAATGGCCCCATCGAAGGGCACGGGGGTTTGGAAGCTTTGGGCGAGCAGCTTGCGCTCGTGACGGTGAATGGCCAATCCCTTGCGGACCAGTCCGCTCAAGGCAGCGGTGACATTCGCGACGGGTTGGAGTCGGCGGCGGTCGCGGGCGGTATAGGCGGGGATGGCCTGGGCGGAGCGGTCGTCCCAAATCCAAATATCGCGCCCGCGCAGGGGAGAGGGGGCATCGGCTTGCGCGCGGCGGATGCGGGCTTCGCGCAGGGGATGGCGGATCGGCCGCAGGGCGGTATGCCGGGCAAAGGCGGCGCGAGCGCGTTGTTCGGCAGCGGAGAATTCGGGTGGCGGGGAATAGCCGTTATGGTACATGGCGTGGAAGACGCGGCGGAAATCGGAGGGTAAATCAAGGCGGGCGAGGTCCGCCCCGCGTAGTGCGGGGGAGGGGTCGGGCGTGTGGCGGGCGCGGTTGAGGTCGAGAAAGAAAACCTTCCAGGGGGCGGTGGGTTGGTCAGAGTCACGCTGGAGCCCAATATTTTGATTGCCGAGATCGTAGTGCAGATAGCCGGCATCGTGCAGGGCGCGAATGGCCGTGGCGACGCTGTGCAGCAGGTCCATCAGGGGGGCGCAGCGCGGGGCGTCGGAGTAAATACGCTCGAGTTCGTCACGAAAACTGGTCAGGTGGGGGACGTAGACGGATACAAGGCGGCTGTCGCGCAGGCGCGGACCTTCCCAGCGCTCCACGACCGCGATGGGCGCGGGGGTGCCGACACCGGCATCGCGCAGGGCAATCGCGGTAGAGAATGCGCGTTCGGCTTTGGAGCCGTTGCGCAGCGCGAGGCGGTCGCGCCAGGCGGCTTGCGCGCCGTAGGATTTTACGACCGCATCGATGGTGGCGTCGCCGCAGGGCAGCAGCAGGCGGTCGACCCGGTGGCGTCCTGGGCGGACCAAAGGATTGGCATCCTTTTCCACCAGAAACGGGAGACGCGCCAGGGTTTCAATAAATTCTGGCCGGTCCCGGCCCGGAGCAATCTGGATGCGCCACGGGCCGCGTGGCTGCCAAGAAAAATCAGTCATGAGGAAGCGAATTGGGCTGGCGGTGCTGGATACCGGTTTCCAGCAGTTTGGCGTATTTGATAAAGACCCCAAAGGCAGAGAGCACGGCAATGATGAAGCCTTGGCGGCCATCGAGAAATCCGGTTTTCAAGAAGTAGGACTTGAAAAAGCGGAAGGGAGGGCGGAAGAGTAAATCGCGCCAGCGGAACACATCGCCGCGGTTGAATTTTTCATTAGCGGAGATGGATGAGAAGCGATTGATGGTATGGATGTGGTCGGCAAGATTGTCATAGGTGAAGTGATAAAGGGGTGAGCGGAGGGTCTTGACGGCACCATCGACGACGACGCGGTCGTGGGGCTCCTGGCCCTCGCTGTGGCCGCGGTCTTTAAGGAACAAGCGCAGTTTGGTATCGGGATACCACTCGCCGTGGCGAATCCATTTGCCGAGATAATGGACCATGCGCGGGAAGCAGTAGCCGACGATATCGCGGGGGCCGCGTTCGAATTCAGCCTCAATTTCATTGCGGAGGGAATTAGAGACCACCTCATCGGCATCCACGAACAGGATCCAGGGATAGCGGGCGAGGGTGCGGATATAGTTTTTCTGGGCAATGTAGCCTTCCCACGGGTGCTGGTAGACGTGGGGGGTGTACTGCTTGGAAATTTCGAAGGTCTTGTCCTTGCTGAAGGAGTCGACAACGATGATTTCATCGCACCAGGTGAGGCTGGCGAGGCAGGCGGCAATTTTGTCTTCTTCGTTGCCGGCGGTGACGCAGGCGGAAATTTTAAATTGGTCGGGACGCATGATGCACAGCATCCTGCCGCAGTACGCGGCAGGAAACCAGCCTAAAAGCGCGCGGGGGGGCACAACAAACATCTTCACGGTTCCACCCGGCGCCTGTTTTGCAGAGGTGTCCTGACTCTTTGAGGTCCAAACTGCGACCGGGCTGTTTCAGAAATGATGTGACGTTGCCCTTTGGTCCGCGAGCAGGGATCGAGCCAATTCGACCCCTACAAAGCAGCCCTGATTCACCCACGGGGCAAGCCCGTGGGGGGCTGGGGCTAGGGGGGGGCAAGGCCGGCAGCGGCCAGGGCGTGGAGGGCGTAGGTGGTGGCGCGAGCGAGGGTGGCGGGGTCGTCGCCACGCCCCCAGAATCCGTGCCCGCGAGTGTCGATGCGCTGCTGTTGGACAAGCTGGTGCAGGAGCGCTTCGCGCCAGGCAATGGGGTGTTCAGCATCGAGAAAAACGGTGTCGTGGCCAATGCGGGCCAGGGCGGTGGCGAGGGTGGCATAGGCGTAATAGGGATCGGGGGTGGTGTCGGGAATGGTGCCGTTTAGCAGGGGCAGGAGGTCGGCGACATCATCGGGAGTGCGCAGGTCGCGGCCAGCCCATTCGGCGGCGGGATCAGCGAGATCGTCTGGGGCGGGATGGTCCTGGAGCCATTGGCTGGCACGAAAACGGGCGGCTAGGGCTTCATGTCCGATTGAGCGCGAGACAGGGCCCGGGATGGCACCGGGCTGGAGGGTGGTGGGTGGGGACAGCGCCTCATCCAAGGCAGCCAGGACCGTGCGGGCAATCAACTCGGCGCCAGCGGCATTCGGATGAAGACCGTCGGGAAAGAGATCATAGCGGTTGGCAAAAACGGTTGAGATATCGATGACGCCAGCGCCCGTCTGGGCGGCGACTGCACGGATGGCGGGGTTGAGCGTCTCGCTTATAGTTCTGTTAACCGGGGCATCGGGGGCGGCGGCGGCAATGGGCGTAAGCGTACACAGGAAAAGTCGTGGAGCAGAGGACAGCACTTGGAAGCGTTCGACTAGGCGGCGGAGATCGCCGGGATAGCGGTTATGAAGGTCAGGGTGGGCGGTGTCGTTGACGCCGAGCATGATGACAACGACATTGGGGGAGAAAGCCAGAGCATCTTGGCACGCTTGGGTGGTGGACCAAGACCGGAACGGAATAGTGGCGATGGCGGTGGCGCCATTGACGCCGAAATTGCCGGTGAGAAAGCGCCCCGCGGACAGGCGTTCAAGAACGGCGGGGTAGGCGTCGCGTCCGCGGTCGGCGATCTGGTCGCCGTAGGTGATGCTATCGCCGACACAGGCGATACGCATGGGTGGCTGGGCAGCGGAAAGAGAGGTCATGGCGACTCCAAGGAGAATGGCATAAGACAGGCAGTGCATGGTTAAACTGTTACTCAAGCATGAGCGCCGGTCAAGCCTGGGCCCTGCATTTGGGTCAGACGCGTCGTGGAAATAGTTCTGATCAGGTCTTAGTTTATGCAGAAAAAAATACCGAAAACGGCGCGAAAAGGAACGGAATCTTGGTACGCATGTTTTATAAAACAATAGGACCTGTGCGCTGGGGGGAGGGGGGGCGTATCACTGAGTTTTCTGGTGGGTGCTACTTGGCTTTGTAGCGGCGTTTATGGTCCTTGATGCCGGCAAGGCGGAAGGCTCCTCCGCGGTAGGGGGCAAAGACGTGGTCGGCGCCGTCCGTGGGGACACCGTAGTTGAAGATATCTTCGTACTGGCGATAGGTGATCGGGGTGCGCGAGTCGAGCATTGCGCGGTGGGTGTCGGTGAAGAGGTGCTCGCGGTATCCCGCCTGAACGACGCCGGAGAAGAATTCGGCCATGCAGCCAGAGCCATAAGAGAAGAAGCCAATGCGTTTGTGCGCGAGGTTGTCGGGAACGTGGTCGAGGAGGGAGGCGAGGGCTTCGTAGACGCAGGCGGCATAGGTGTTGCCGGTCTGGCGGTTGTAGCGAAGAGCGGGTTCGATGAGGCGCTCAAGCTCCTCTCGGGGGGGCAGGGCGATGCCATCGGCTTTGCAGAGGCGTTCGAAAGATTTGTAGGCGATTTTGGTGAAAGGGAGGTGGAAGCAGTAGTGGGCGTGGTCGGCGAGGGTGCGACCGGAGGCGGCTTGGTAATTTTTCCAGGCAGCAAGGAGGGTGGTGAGGTACATGCGGGTGGAATATTTGCCGTCGACGATGGCTTCTTCGCGATAGTTGGGGCGCCAGAAGTCCATGATATCTTCGGCATGGAAGCCGGCTTCAGGGTCGAGCGCAAGGACGCGGGGGTGGGTGGAGACGAGCATGGCGACGGCTCCAGCGCCCTGGGTGGGTTCGCCGGGGCTGGCGAGGTCGTAGCGGGCGATATCGGCGGCGAGAACGAGAGCCTTGGTGTGCGGGCGGGCGGCGACCATCGCGGCGGCCATGCGCAGGGATGCGGTGGCCCCATAGCAGGCTTCCTTGACTTCGATGCAGCGGCAGGTGGCGGGCAGATCCAGGAGCTTGTGGCAGAACAGGGCGGCGGCCTTGGATTGGTCGATGCCCGATTCGGTGGCGAAGATCACCAGCTCGATGCCGTCGCGGCCAGCTTTTTCGACGATGGGCAGCGCGGCGTTGGCGGCCAGGGTGACAATGTCCTGGTCGGGAGGGACGATCGCCATACGTTCCTGGCCAATACCGATGACGAATTTATCGGGATCGACACCACGCTTTTCCGCCAGGATGCGCAGATCGAGGACATAGGAGGGGATGTGGAACGAAATTAGATCAATGCCGATTTTCATGGTCGTAGGGGGCTGGGATGAGGGGGGGCAGAGGCTAGGGTTCAGGGTTCAGGGTTTGGGGGTTATAGTTTCCATACCATGGAAGAGTTTTTAGCATTTTTTCCACGCTATGGAAAAAAGTTTTCCACAGTGTGGAAAAATCATGCATCCGGTTTTCCTTTTGTGTGAAATATCTAATTAGAGGCTTGCGCCATTTCTTAGACTGATTCGATGCAGGTGGAGTCATGCGGCAACGGTAGGTTTTTGCCCGACGCCGGGCAAGGCGAAAGCGACGGAGCAGGTTGAAAACGAGTAATAAAAGTGGGAAAAATTAGCGGTCGTCGGTGCGGGAGGGAGTCGAGGTGGGGCCGAGCAGGATCAGGGTGTCGGCGGCTTGAATAATGGTGCGAGCATCGGGGAGGAACGTTTGTACCAAGCCATCCGGCGCAATGCGCTTGATGAGCAATACGCGTGCGCCGCGGGTGTCGGGGAGGCGCGCGGCGGCGAGAGATTTACCGTGCAGGTTGGCGGGGGGATCCCATTCGGACAGTTCATAGCCGGGGGCGATTTCGAGGGGTTGACCGGCGAGCGAGGCGAGTCCGCGGGAGAGGGCTTGGGGGGCGTCGGCCTTGAATATTTCATCTTGGTAGGCGTTGAGGACGTCGGGGTAGGCGAGGGTGCCAAGGAGGCGGCGGTCGGAGAGCGAATGCAGGACGGGGAGTTCGGGCAGATGAGTGGAGGCAAACTTGGCTAGGGCGTCGGAGAGGGAACTGCCGGGCAGGACATAGGGCGTATTGCGGCGCATGACATCTTCGGCCATGAGTACGTTCAACAGAGCGGGCGGGGAGAGTAGAATTCGGCGGGCATCGGCGAGGGTGATGGCGCCAAGGAGCGCGCCATCATCATCGACGACATAAAACTGGGCTTGGGGTGAGGAGAGAATACGGTCGATCAACTCGTGGGCTGGTTCCGATGGGCGTGTGGTTTCAAAGTGCGGTTGAAAGTGGTCGGCCACGCGGTGGGCCTGGAGAAGGTCGGGGGAGGCCCCGCGAAAGAGGCGGATGCCGGCGCGGGTGAGCGGGTGGGTATAGATAGAGAGATTGTGGTTGAGGCGGGAGACGAGGACGGTGCTGAGGATGGAGACGAGCATGACGGGGAGGACAATGGCGTAGTTGGAGGTGATCTCGAAGACGATGAGGATGGCGGTGATGGGGGCGAGCATGGAGCCGGAGACGAGTCCGCCCATGCCGACGAGGGCGTAGGCGGCGATGCCACCGAAGCGCACGCCAAGGGCGGGCGCTACAAACTCGCCCACGGCGGCGCCAAGCAGGGCACCGACGGCGAGGGCCGGGGAGAAGACTCCACCGGAGCCGCCGCTGCCGAGGGTGAGGCCGGTGGCGAGCATCTTGGCGAAAACCAGCACGAGCAGAAGCAAGACAGAAAAATGACCGGCAAAGGCGCCATTAACGAGTCCATGGCCGTCGCCCATCACTTGCGGCAGGGCGAGGGCGAGGAGGCCGACGAGGAGACCGCCGAGAGCGGGGCGCAGCCAGTTTGGCAGGCGGCGGCGGTGCTCGAAGAAGCGCCCGCTAAAATCATTGATACGGATGTAGGCGAAAGAGATGAGGCCGCAGAGGAGGCCGAGCAGGGCGTAGGGCAGCAGTTCCCATGCGCTAGCAAAGGTGCAGACCGGCGGTGAAAAGACGGGCGCGTTGCCGCGCCAAGCACGTGCCACGACGGTGGCGATGACCGACGAGATGACGATCGGGCTGAATTGGGCGGCACCGAATTCGCCTAGAATGACCTCGACTGCAAAGAGCGCGCCTGCGATCGGAGCGTTGAAGGTGGCGGCGATGCCGGCGGCGGCCCCGCAACCAACAAGTGTGCGCAGGCGTTGCTTCGACATGCCCATGGCCTGCCCGATGCGCGAGCCGATCGCCGCGCCGATCTGGATGACGGGGCCTTCGCGTCCGGCAGAACCCCCACTGCCGATGGTGAGGGCGGAAGCGAGCATCTTAGCCAGGGCGACACGTCCGCGAATTTTGCCGCCATCCAAGGCGACCGCTTTGATGACTTCGGGCACGCCGTGGCCTTTGGCTTCGGCGACAAGAAAAGTGGTGATGAGGCCGACGAGGAGGCCGCCCACAGCAGGCACAACTACTATTTTCCAGGTGGCGATTTCTTTCAGCACGCCAAGGTGGGGTTCGACAACGCCCCAGAATCCGTCTTGGAAAAGGTGGATCAGGATGTCAAAGGCGATGGCACCGAGTCCGCCCAAGATGCCGATGACGGCGGCGGTGAGGAGCAGGAAGAGGTATTCGCCGCCGCGAGCTTTTTCCATCCAGGAGCGTCCGATGCGCTGGGCCCAGCGCCCAAGGATTCGCAAGCGGTAGGCGCGCGGTTGTTTTGGCTCAGAAATGGGCATAACTTCACAGCATAGAACGAGAGCGGTGGAGGGGCAATTTCAAATTCCGTCGACCAGACTCCAGCGCTGGAACAAGTGCGCGGGCAGAATGGGCTGGATTTGGGCGGCGGGCGGCGGCTAGACTGCCCGCTATGAGTTCTAGTCAGAGCCAGCGGATTGCGATTGATGCGCGGTGGGTGTTTCACGAGTTGAGCGGCATTGGCCGCTATACACTGGAACTGCTGCGGCAGTTGGGGGAGATGGGCGGACAGTTTGACTATCTGGTGCTGGTGCGGGATGGGGAGCGGCAGGCATTCGTTGAGCGCGAGTCGGAGTTGGCGGGGAAGCCTAATTTTGAATTTGCGCATCTGCCTCATGGGTTGTTTTCGCCGCTGGGGCAGTTTGCAGCGGCGCGACTTTTACGGGCGCGCGGGGTGGGGGTGTACCACTCGACCAACTTCATGGTGCCCCTGCCAGCCTTTTCGCGGCGTCGGCCCCATGCGGTCCGCTGCGTCTGCAACATTCACGACTTGATCCCGCTGGTGCATCCAGAGTTCACCCCGAAGGCGCTGAAGACGCGAGTTCTTCCTGTTTACAGGGTGCTGATGCATGAGATTGCGCGGCGGGTGGACACGGTAGTGACCGGCAGCGAATCGGCGAAGCGGGACATTGTGCAGCGGCTGAAGCTGCCCAGGGAGCAGATCGTGGTGGCGCCGGATGGGGTGGAGGCGCGGTACCAGCCGGGCGGAGCAAAGCCCTCGGCGAGCGGGGGCCCCAAGACGGTGCTCTATGTGGGGCGGAGCGATCCCTATAAAAATCTACCGGGGCTGGTGGCAGCCTTCGCGCAGATGGTGGGCGACGGAGGCGTGGATGCGCGGCTGCGGATTGTGGGTTCGCCGGATGCGCGGTATCCGGAGGCGGGCGAGGCAGCGCGACGGCTGGGCGTCGCGGAGCGGGTCGATTGGGCGGGGTATCTGGATGAGGCGGAGTTGGTGCGGGCGTATCAAGAAGCGGATGTGCTGGCGCTGTTGTCGCGCTATGAGGGATTCGGGCTGCCGGTACTGGAGGCGATGGCGTGCGGCACGCCGGTGGTGTGCTCGAATGCGGCGAGCCTGCCGGAGGTGGCGGGTGGCGCGGCTTGGCTGGTGGCACCGGACGATACGGCAGCGGCGGCGGGGGCCCTGAAGACGATTTTGACGGATCCCGCGACGGCATCCCGTCTGCGCGCCGCGGGGCTCGCGCAGGCAGCGAATTTTTCTTGGCGCGCGGCGGCGGAGGCCGTTTTGCGGATCTACGGGGAGGGCGTATGAACCCCGCCTGGACCGTGGCCTTGGCGCATGACTGGCTCAATGGCATGCGCGGCGGCGAGCGCTGCCTTGACCTGATCTGCAAGGAATTTCCACAGGCGGACATCTATACGCTGCTCTACCGGCCGGAACAGGTCTCCGCGACGATCCGAAGTCATAAGGTGCACGAGGCGGGGCTGGCGCGGCTGCCGTTCTTTCGCGAGCACTACCGCTGGTTCCTGCCGTTGTTCCCGAAGGCCATTGAATCGTTCCGGGTGCCGGCGGGCACGGACCTGGTGTTGAGTACGAGCCACTGCGTAGCGAAGGGGATCGTGCCGCCGCAGGGGGCCAAACATCTGTGCTACTGCTTCACGCCAATGCGCTATGCGTGGGCACTGCAAACGGAATATTTTGGCCGCAACCGGCTAAAGCGCGCGGTACTGGACCGGATGCTGGCGCGGTTGCGGAAGTGGGACCGGGACGCAAGTGCGCGAGTGGACCGGTTTGTGGCGATCAGCCGCCACGTCCAGACGCGGATCAAGGACTACTATGGGCGCGAATCGGTGGTGGTGTATCCGCCAGTGGCGACGCAGTACTTCACACCGGATGAGCAGGGGGGGGATGACGGATATGATTTGGTGGTGTCGGCGCTGGTGCCGTATAAGCGGGTGGATCTGGCAGTTCGAGCCTATGCGCGTACCGGGCGTTCGCTGAAGGTGGCGGGGGTGGGTACAGACATGGAGGCACTGCGTAAAATTGCGACGCCGAACGTGGAGTTTTTGGGGCGAGTGCCGGACGAGAAGGTACGCGAGTTATATCAACGCTGCCGATTCCTGGTGTTCCCGGGAGAGGAAGATTTTGGGATCGTCCCGCTGGAGGCGCAGGCGTGCGGCAAACCTGTTCTGGCTTATGGCCGCGGGGGGTTGCTGGAGACGGTGGTGGCGGGACTGAGTGGCGTATTTTTTGGCGAACAGACTGAGGACGCCTTAATCGACGCCGTGGAGCGCGCAGAGAGCATGGCCTGGGACGCGGCGGCGATCCGAGTCCATGCGGAGCAGTTCAGCGAAGTGCGGTTTCTGGAAGGGTTGCGAGCGCAGATTGAGACCCTGATGACGGGTAGGAGATTATGAACGTAGCGCAAGAAATAGCCCCGAAGCCAACGGCTGGCGAGGGGGAGCACCTACTACAGCTTTCGCGGGGATTCTCGAGCCTGTTCTGGGGAATGCCAGCGCTGGCGGTGGCGCATGCTGTAGCGCTGACGGGCCTATGGCCGGTGCGGTGGATGATGGGGGGGCTGCTGGGCGCCTATCTGCCGGTACTGTTTGGCTTGTGGCGGCTGCGGACTATTGCGGATTGGACGCCGTGCTGGGGACGGCGGACGGGCCAGGCGCTGGTACTGGCTCTGGCCACGATGTATCTTGCGCCCTTTTTAGTGTGGTGGAGCGCCTGGCCGCTGCGGGGCTATTTTGCGATCCATGCCGCAGGGCATTACTTGGCGATGGTGGTGTTTTTGGCAAGTCTGAACCGGCTGGCGGGGGAGGCGGCGCGTGGACTGGGCGATGGGGCGCTGCGGCGTGAAGCGAAGGCGGGGATTGGCATGGTGATAGGGATGAGCACCTGCTCGGTGGCGGCGCTGTTCTGGTTGTTCCAGCGCGCAGGTGTGTTGGAGGCGGGCAGCGCCACGGTCTTGGCACAGTGGTCGCGACTTTCCGGGGAGGCGCACACCCTGTTTCTTCTGCCGTATGCGATGACGGCCTATGTGATGTGGCGGGCAAAAGAAAGCGGATTTCGGCGCACGGTTGGCGGCGCGTAAGGCAGACGTAGTTAGCCCGGGCGCAGAGCCACGGGAGGCTGAGCCCCTATTCCCAAGGGAAACGGCGGGCGGGCTTGTCCTCGGTGGGTTCCGGAGATTCCGGTTGCGAGGGCATTTTGGCATCAATTTGCTTCTGTAGCGCCAGCGCTTCGGGGTCATCGGGCATGTAGATCTGATAGCGGTTCATCTGAATTTTGGCCCGGCGGTATTGGCGGAGGCGGAACATGGCTTCGGCCCATTTCAGGTAGCGTTCGTAGCGGTAGGGGGCAAGTTCTTCGGAGCGGAGGTAGCAGTCGGATGCAGTTTTCCAGTCGCCGTTGAGCGTATAGAGAACGGCCAGTTCCTCCCAGAGCAGGGGGTTGCGCGGGTTGCGCTTGATGGCCTCCTGGAGCAGATCGACGGCCTGCTGATCTTGTTCCAGCAGGCGCAGAGCTTCCATCATCCAGTTGATCGTCCAGGTGAGAGGTTGCTGGGGGCGATTAAGCAGTTTGCCTAGTTGCGCGGCTGTACGATTATTGATGCCATCAATGCGATGGAGTGTTTCGGCCATGGCGATAATCGCATCAGAATTCCATTCATCGCGTTCGATGGCATATTTGAGCCAGGGACGGGCATAGACGAGTTGGTCCCGCTCAAGAAGCATCTGCCCGATGGCGGTAGCAAAATGAATGTCGTAATAGCCACTGCTGCCTGGGGCGCCGCGCAATAAATCAATGCCTTTGCGAGCGTCCTGACCTTGACAGGCCCGAGTCAAGGCCAGGAGGGCACGAGTGTCGAAACGATGGGGCCAGCGGGAATAGGCGGCGTTGGCGGCAATTTCGGCTTGGCTGAGGGCGTTGGCTTGAAGCAGGTGCCAAGCGGTACGCATAGCGAGCCAGGCGTTGTCGGGGTGGCTGGCCAGCCGTCTGGCAAAGATGGCGCGGGTGGTGTCCGGCGTGAACGCCGCCACACGTTCTTGCCAATGCGTTTGCTCCTCCTTCAAGCGAGCGAGCGTCTCGGCATTGGTTGTCTGGCGTCGAAAAGGAGCACGGAGTTGCTGGTGGATCAAGGTTTCGATTTGGGCGGCGCGACCCCAGGGATGGTAGAGCAGTACGTCGGCCATGTCGGTAGCGGATGGAATGCGCACGGTGGGAGCAGATTTGAGAGCCCCCATGAATTCCATCCGGTGAACAAGGGCGGCGGCCAGCAGGTAGTTGCCATTGAAGGTAAGATGAATGTGGTCAAGGAATAGTTCGCGCCCGGGAATACCTTGGGGGGAGCGGATGGCGAAAAGAGCTTCGGCATCCAGCAGGGAATCAGTGTGATCGGCGGTGCATTCGCGGATAAGGGCATTGATGCTGGAATCAGCACGCAGGCGCAAGGCATCGGCATCGCGGGCGCGAGAAAAGAGGGCGGCGGCTTCGGCGGTGCGGTTGTCGTCGAGCGCGAGACGGGCGGCGCTGAAGAGCGCTTCGGCATGATCGGGATTGAGTTGGATGGCATGGGCGTAGAGGCGAGTGGCCTCGAAGCGGTTGCTGGCGGCCGTAGCGGCTGCGGCCGCGCGCAGTGTTTCGCGCACTTCCTGGGCGGCGGCTTCATCCGTGAGGTAGATGGTCGAGAATGGGGCACAATCGCGCAGATTGACGGGTACCGTACAGACAATGACGGTCGGCGAGGCCTCTTCTGCGGCCGCTACGATAGCGCTGAGGTTTTTGCGGAAGGAGCGCGTGACGGTTTTTAGGTGTGGGTCCCGAGGTGACAATCGACCGCGCAGGGTGATCGGCTCCTGATGCTGCCATGCCGCCATGTCAATTTTCGCAGGGAAAAATCGATGAAAGGTACCGGCAATCATTTGTGCGAGCCGGGTGCGGGAGAAGAGCACCATCCAGCGCGCAATGCGAGAACTGGAATGCAGGCGGCCCAGTCCTGTGGCCGGACCGTAAGGGCCAGCGACTTCGTCGTTGCCGGTCAGCACAATAACGGCTTGGGGATTTAGGCGCTGGAGGTCACGGGCCACTTCGCGCAGAACATGCGAGTTGGCGCCATCGTAGCCCATGGGCAAAACCTCGATGGTTTGGTCGGGGTAGCGATGCTGGAGCATGAGCTCGAGCTGGCGGCTGAGCCCAAACGCGGGCTCAGGCATGCCCATGGCAGCAGATCCGCCTAGCAGACAGATCCGGATAGTTTCTGCGGGCGGGGTTTGACGGGCAACAATGGGCAGGGGTGCGGGAGCAAGGCGGCCGGGGTAAAACCGGTAGGTAAAAAACGGGTTTTCCGTCCAAACGGGCTGGTCATTGGCCACGCCCTCGACCAAGTAGCGTGTGGAGCGGCTTGGGAAAAACAACCGCGCGGCGAGTTCCAACAGCAGACCGAGCGCCAGGATGATCAGTAGCGCCAGCACCAGCCGTTTCAACAAACGCAGTCCGCCAGCTGCCCAGAACGGCAGATCGATTGGGTTGGCAAAGAGACTCATAGGATGGAGAGTACTATGGCAGGGCAGCTAGGGCCTGTAAAGAACCGGCATCCGCCGGTTCTTCGGAAAGTGGAAAAAGTGGAGCCAAAGGTCGGATTCGAACCGACGACCGTCGCATTACGAATGCGATGCTCTGCCAACTGAGCTACTTTGGCGCCAATGAGACGCGCACTATGCCAAAGAGCCAGAGGTCAAGTCAAGCATGCCGACAGTCGGGCTCATGCCAAAACCCGAACCCCGAAGGCGCAATACGGCCCTGAGACCCAACATCCAATATTCAATATTTAACGTAAGAGTCACTGGCGGCGCATAAGGGGCGCCAGCGTCGGGAGAGGATGAGAAATGAGACTGCGGAAAGTGGTGTTGTTTGTTGACATAATCACATCAATGATTACAGTAAGCCTGCTGGAAGTTTTAAGTGTAAGCGTGGAATATGTCTGTTATGGCAGAAGTAAAATACAAAGAATGTAAGCATTGCGGGAATCGGGTCCATCCGCGGACTCGACAATGTCCGTATTGCGGGGAAGTAATCGGGGCGGGTTGGTTTTCCGTTGTGGGCATGGTGTTACTGCTGGCGGTGGTGCTGGGGTTGCTGGTCTATGCTTTTTGTAATCGTACGCCGACGCCCGGAGGCGGGGGGGCAGCGCCCCGAACAACCAGCTCTCCGTCTAAATAGATGGCAAAGAGCAAGGGGGCGAGGAAGTGGGGGTTCAATGTCCAATATCCAATTTTCAAGTGTGCTTTCAGGATTGCGGGATCGGTATCATCAACGATCAACAAGCGGCAACTAGATTGAGGCGAACCGAATGAGGCGTTGACGGTAGGCTGGGGGTTGTTTAATCTTTCCTTGTAACCACAATGACACACGAGGAGGTTTTGGCATGAGCACGACAGTCGGCGATTTGTTGCGTATCAAGGGCAGCAACGTGGAAACCATTACGGCATCGGAGCCGATTCTCGAAGCGATCCGGCGCATGGAGAAGAAGCATATTGGTTGTCTGGCCGTGGTGACCAAAACTGGCAAGTTATCAGGGATCATAACGGAACGCGACTGCCTGTGGAAAATCGTGGCGGCGGGCAAGTCGCCAAGGACGCACTTGGTCAAGGATGCCATGACGTTCCTGCGGCAGATGCGGACGGTGACGCCGGCGCAGACGGTGGAGGAGTGCATGGTGCTGATTTCCGGGCGGCGGCACCGGCACTTGCCGGTTTTGGACGGGGACACTCTGGCCGGCATGATTTCTATCGGCGACGTGGTCAAAACCCTGCTAGATGCCCAGCAGTCCATGATCGACAGCCTGGAGAAGTACATCACGGGGACCTTCTGACGGGCGCGGGCAACTCATGACGGCGTCGGCCAAGAAAACCATCCAGTCGGTCATTGCCCGCTATACGGGGGATGCCACGCGGCTGATGGACATCTTGATCGACATCCAGGAGGCGCTGGGCTGCCTGACGCACGAGACGGTGGCGGTAATTGCCAAGGGGCTGAACGTTCCACAGGTGAACGTGGAGCAAACGGTGTCGTTCTATCACTTTTTTGCGCGCGAGCCGCGCGGGACCTACGTGATCTATCTGAACGACAGCGTGGTCGCGGAGTTCAATGGGCGGGAGCAGGTGGAGGCGGCCTTTGAAGCAGCGGCGGGCTGTCGATTTGGCGAAGTGTCCGCGGACGGGGTGGTGGGGCTGTTCCATACGGCGTGCATTGGCATGAGCGATCAGGAGCCCGCGGCGCTGATCAATGGGCAGGTGTTTCCGCGGCTGACGCCGGAAAGGGCCCGGGAGCTGGTGGACGGGATGCGGGCCGGTCGCACGCTGGCGGAATTGAAGGGGAATGAGTACGGCGACGGTCAGAATGCGCATCCGCTGGTCCGTGCACTGGTGCACAATCATATTCAGAGGCGCGGGCTGACGGTGTTTGCGGATTATCACCCGGGCGAGGCACTGGCCAAGGTGACGGGCCTGAGTTCGGGGGAGGTGATCGCCGAGATCAAGTCGGCGAGTGTGCGCGGCCGGGGCGGGGCGGGCTTCCCGACGGGCATGAAGTGGGAATTCGCGCGGCGCGCGGCGGGCGACATCAAGTATATTTTCTGCAACGCGGATGAGGGTGAACCGGGGACGTTCAAGGACCGCGTAATTTTGACGGAGCGTCCGCAGATGGTGTTCGAGGGCATGGCGATTGCGGCCTATGCGGTCGGCGCGCGGCAGGGCATCCTGTATGTGCGCAACGAATATCACTATTTGCGGGACTATCTGGAGAACGTGCTGGCGGAAATGCGCGTACAGAATCTCCTGGGCGTGGCGATTTGCGGTGTGGCGAGCTTTAACTTTGACATCAGCATTCAGTTTGGCGCGGGGGCCTATGTGTGCGGGGAGGAATCGGCGTTGATCGAATCGGCGGAGGGCAAGCGTGGCGAGCCGCGCGACCGTCCGCCGTTCCCGGTTGAAAAGGGGTACTTGCAGCAGCCGACGGTAGTCAACAACGTCGAGACCCTGTGTTCGGTGGTGCAGGTTATGTTGAAGGGGCCGCAATGGTATAATCGCTTAGGTACGGAACAGTCGAAGGGCACGAAGGTGTTGTGCGTGTCGGGCGACTGCGAGCGACCAGGTATTTACGAGGTGGAATGGGGTTTTTCGGTCAATGACATCTTGGCGATGGCGGGGACGGAGGCGGTGCAGGCGGTGCAGGTGGGCGGGCCATCCGGGGCGTGCATTGGCCCGGAGGAGTTTGGGCGGGTTCTGGCCTACGAAGATTTGGCGACGGGCGGATCGTTCATTGTCATCGGTCCGCAGCGCAATCTGTTGAAGGACGTGGTGTTGAACTTCGCGCGGTTCTTCCGCGCAGAATCGTGCGGGTCGTGTGTGCCCTGCCGGGCGTTGACGGGCATGGCGCAGGTGGTTCTGGAGCGGATTATTGCCGGGAAAGGCACGGCTGAAGATGTGGAGCAGTTGCAGTCGTGGCAGGCGATCATGCGCTACAACCGCTGCGGCTTGGGGCAGACCGCGCTGAACCCGATCACCAGCACGATCAAAAATTTCCGCCCCCTCTATGACGCACGGTTGGCGCAGGGCGATCCGCGTTTCGTGCCGTCCTTCGATTTGACGGCGGCGGTGCAAGACTATGAGGCGGCGGTTGGTGCCGGGAAGGAGTAGGGAGGCGCTCCATGGCCAGTTTTGTTCGGATTACGCTTGATGGTCGCGCCTGCCTGGCCGAGGAAGGCGCGCAGTTGGTCGCAGCCGCGAAAGAATGTGGCGTCTATATTCCGACGCTCTGCAACTATCCCGGGATTCCACCCAAGGGGGCCTGCCGCATCTGCACGGTGTTGGTCAATGGGATTCCCCACACTGCCTGCACGACCAAGGTGGTGGAGGATATGAATGTGGTGACGAGCACGCCTGAACTGGAGGCCTTTCGCAAGTCCGTCGTCGAAATCCTGTTAGCGGAGGGCAACCACCTGTGTCCCATCTGCGAGCGCAGCGGCAATTGCGAGCTGCAGGCACTGGCGTACCGCTACCGCGTAACGGTGTCAGCCTTCCCCTATCTCTTCCCGATACGCGACGTGGAGGCATGGCATCCGAAGCTGGTCAAGGATCACAACCGCTGCATCCAGTGCAAACGCTGTATTCGCGGTATCCACAATGCGCAGGGGCAGGCGATTTTTGCGTTCGGGAAGCGCGGCGACAAGGTGGTGATCAATATCGACCGGGAGACCTCACGGAACATCAGCGACGAGTTGGCGCAGCAGGCGATGGACATTTGCCCGGTCGGGGCGATTCTGCGCAAGGGCAAAGGGTTCGATACTCCCATTGGGCGGCGCACCTATGACCATGCGCCCATTGGTAGCGAGGTGGCCCCATGAGCGCCAGCGTCGCGCCGGTCAAGAAGGTGATTGCGACCACGTCGCTGGCGGGTTGCTTCGGCTGCCATATGTCGCTGCTCGATATCGACGAGCGGTTGTTTGACCTGATCGAGCTGGTGGAATTCAACAAATCGCCGTTTGATGACATCAAGGTATTCACAAAGGAGTGCGACATCGGCCTGATCGAAGGCGGGTGCTGCAACGACGAGAACGTGCATGTGCTGACGGAGTTTCGTAAGCACTGCCGCACGTTGGTGGCGGTGGGCGAATGCTCGATCATGGGCGGGCTGCCGGCCCTGCGCAACATGATCCCGTTGAAGGAATGCCTGGACGAGGCCTATCTAGACGGGCCCACGGTGGCGGACAGCAATCCCCAGCGGATTATTCCGCATGATCCCGACCTCCCCAAACTTCTCAATCGCGTTTATCCCTGCCATGAGGTGGTGAAGATCGACTATTTTCTGCCCGGCTGCCCGCCGAACGCGGATTTGATTTGGGACGCGCTGCTGGCGCTGGTGACCGGCAAAGAATTGGCCTTGGAATACCGAACCTTCAAATTTGATTGAGAGAGCCCATGACCCGCAAAATAGTTATTGATCCGGTCACGCGCGTGGAAGGACACGGCAAGGTCACGATCCAGCTAGACGACAAGGGCAACGTGGTGCAGAGCCGTTTGCACATTGTGGAGTTCCGGGGATTCGAGCGTTTCGTGCAGGGGCGTCCGTATTGGGAAGCACCGGTGCTGGTGCAGCGGCTGTGCGGCATCTGTCCGGTCAGCCATCATTTGGCAGCGGCCAAGGCCATGGATGTCGTGGTGGGTGCGGGGACCGGCGCGGGGCTGACGCCGACCGCCGAGAAAATTCGTCGTCTGATGCACTACGGGCAGATTTTCCAGTCGCACACGCTGCACTTTTTTCATTTGGCCTCGCCGGACCTGCTGTTTGGCTACGACTCGGCGCCGGAGACCCGCAATGTGATCGGCGTGGCGCTCGCGAATCGCGAGTTGGCAACGCAGGCCGTGCTGATGCGCAAGTACGGGCAGGAGGTCATTGCAGCGACCGCGGGTAAGAAAATTCATGGCACAGGTGCCATCCCCGGCGGCGTCAACAAGAGCCTGAGCGTTGAGGAGCGTGATCGGCTGCTCCATGGCGGGGGCGGACTGCTCAACGCCAGTCAGATGGTGGTGTGGGCGCAGGGGGCGTTGGCCTTCTTTAAGGATTATTATCGCCAGCACCAGACCTTTATCGATGAGTTTTCAAGATTTCCATCTAACCATCTCAGCCTGGTGCGTGCGGATGGAGCGTTGGACCTCTACCACGGCGTGCTGCGGGCAGTGGATGCCAACGGACGGCGCATTCTCGATGATGTCGACTCGCAGGACTACCTCCAGCACTTCCGCGAGGAAGTGAAATCGTGGAGTTACATGAAGTTCCCGTATCTAAAGAAGTTGGGGCCGGAAAAAGGGTGGTATCGCGTCGGGCCACTGGCGCGCATGAATGTGGCTGATTTTATTCCGACGCCGCTGGCGCAGGAAGAGTTTGAGGTCTTCCGGGCTACCAGTGGCGGCAAGCCCAACGACCGCTGTATGCTCACCCACTGGGCGCGGCTGATTGAAGTGCTCCATGCGGCTGAGTGTATGCGCGATCTGCTGCAAGATCCGGACATCCTGGGCGGTGACTTGATGGTGACGGGCACTCGGCAGTCTGAGGGTATTGGCCTGCTGGAAGCGCCGCGCGGGACCCTGTTCCATCACTATCGCGTCGGTGAGGACGATCTGATCCAAATGGCCAACCTGATTGTTTCCACGACGAACAACAACGAGCCGATGAACCGCGCGGTCAATGCCGTCGCGCGCGCCATGCTCACGGGCGTGAAGGAAATCACGGAGGGCATGCTCAATGCGGTCGAGGTGGCGATCCGTGCCTATGACCCCTGCTTAAGCTGCGCGACCCATGCTTATGGGCAGATGCCGCTGGAGGTGACGCTGGTGAATGCGCAGGGGGCGGTGGTGGATCGGCGGGGGAAGTAGAATTTCAATATTCAATATTCAACAAGGAATGTTCAATGTTCAAGGGAGAGATGGGGTGGGGCGGGGCCGGGGTTCCGCGTCCTCCTCAACCTGATTCACTCGTGGCACAAGGCCACGGGGGTCTAAGCGGACCTGATTCACTGGTGACGCAAGGCCGCGGGGGGGTGGGGCGTTCGCTGTTGATCTACGGTTACGGCAATCCGGGGCGGCAGGATGACGGGGTGGGGGTTGTGCTGGTCGAGCAGATCGAAGCATGGGCGAAGGTTGAGGGGATTACGGGGCTTGTGTTCGATACGAATTATCAGTTGAATGCAGAGGATGCGCTGGCGGTGGCGGAGGCTGCGGCGGTGGTATTTGTGGATGCGATCTACTATGGCTGCTCCCCGTTTGAGTTCAAGCGATTGAAACCCCATTCGGAGATTTCGTTTTCGACACACGCGATGGCACCGGAAAGTATTTTGGCGCTGGCGGAGGAGTTGTACGGCAGGTGTCCCCCGGCGTGGCTGATGGGGATTTGTGGGCAGGAATGGGAGCCCAATGGCCCGTTGTCGGCTCCGGCGCGGGCGAATTTGGCGGCGGCAGGGGCCTGGTTTAAGGACTGGATTCGAGCTTATCCAGCAGCGCAGAAAGCTGAAATTCAAAGTGGGCACACAAAAAAAGACAAATAAAAGTGAATAACAGTTGACAGGGGGAGGGGAACCCGTAAGATACGCCGCGACATTCAGGACTGCCGGTAAGCGGTTGTGAGTGGAAAACATAGCGTCTGACACAGGATTTAGCGCTTTCCGAGCCTCTACGGGAAACCCTAAGAAGCGGTTGCGTTTTGTCTTGTGCCCGTTTGTCCAACCGGGCGGCGGGAGGAGCGCGAGAGCGTGCCTGTGTAGCTCAGTTGGCAGAGCACGTCCTTGGTAAGGACGAGGTCAGCGGTTCGATCCCGCTCGCAGGCTCCAGTATGTGTAGAATGATGTTAGAAGACGGAAGCGCGCTGGTAGCGGCGCATAAAATTTAAAAAAGAACAACACAGGAGACGACTCCATGGCTAAGGATAAATTCGAACGCACCAAGCCCCACGTAAACGTTGGCACAATCGGCCACGTTGACCACGGGAAGACGTCGCTAACTGCAGCGATCACCTACATCCAGAGCTTGAAGGGCCTGGCGAACTACATCAGCTACGATGAAGTGGCAAAAGCCTCTGAGTCGCAGGGACGGCGCGACAAGACCAAAATTCTGACCATCGCGACCAGTCACGTGGAATATGAGTCGGACAAGCGCCACTATGCGCACGTCGACTGCCCGGGCCACGCGGACTACGTGAAGAACATGATCACCGGCGCGGCGCAAATGGACGGCGCGATCTTGGTGGTGAGCGCTTCCGACGGCCCGATGCCCCAGACCCGCGAGCACATTCTGCTGGCGCGTCAGGTGGGTGTGCCCTCGATCGTCGTGTTCCTTAATAAGGTGGACACGGTGGATGATCCTGAGCTGCTGGATCTCGTCGAGATGGAAATTCGCGAGTTGCTCACGAAGTATGACTTCCCAGGCGATGACACGCCGATCATTCGCGGCAGCGCGATGAAGGCCGTGCAGGCGACCGATCCCAACAGCGAGGATGCCAAGTGCATCCAGGAGCTGATGGACGCGATCGATACATTCGTGCCGGAGCCGGTGCGACCGCTGGATCAGCCTTTCTTGATGCCCATCGAAGACGTGTTCTCGATCGAAGGCCGCGGCACCGTGGTGACCGGGCGCGTCGAGCGCGGAATCATCAAGGTTGGCGAGGAAGTCGAGATCGTGGGTCTGCGTGACACCAAGAAGACGACCGTGACCGGCGTGGAAATGTTCCGCAAGCTGCTGGATCAGGGCCAGGCCGGTGACAACATCGGTACGCTGCTGCGCGGGCTGAAGAAGGAAGACGTGGAGCGCGGCCAAGTGATGGCCAAGCCTGGGACGATCAAGCCCTACAGCAAATTCAAGGTCAGCGTCTATGTGCTGAGCAAGGATGAAGGCGGTCGTCATACCCCGTTCTTCAAGGGCTATCGTCCGCAATTCTACTTCCGCACGACGGATGTGACTGGCGACGTGACCCTGCCGGAAGGCGTCGAGATGGTGATGCCGGGCGACAACATCGACATGGATGTTCAGTTGATCGTGCCGATTGCCATGGAAAAGAACATGCGTTTCGCCATCCGCGAGGGCGGTCGCACGGTCGGTGCGGGCGTTGTAACGGAAATCGAAGGATAAAACCTTAGCCGGGAATACCGGAGGGCGGTGATTGCCGCCTTCCGGAAAATCTCGAACGGGAGTTTAAAACCATGCCCAGGGAAATCATCACGCTGACCTGCACCGATTGCAAGTCGCGCAACTACGTGAACAGTCGGAACAAGAAGACCAAGACGGACCGTCTTGAGTTGAAGAAATATTGTCCGGCGGAGCGGAAGCATACGCTGCACCGCGAAACCAAGTAGGCAGACGATTCCACCGGCATATAGCCTACAGGCCAGTAGCTCAATTTGGCAGAGCACCGGTCTCCAAAACCGGTTGTTGGGGGTTCGAGTCCCTCCTGGCCTGCCACAGCAGGCGGGGCCCGGGCAACCAGAAGGCAGACAGACATGAGCAGGATAGCAGAATCGTTAGGCGGTTTACGCAGTTTCTTGGGCGAGGTGGGAACCGAGCTGAAGAAGTGCGCGTGGCCGACTCGTCCAGAACTGTTTGACTCCACCGTGGTGGTGATCCTGTCCGTGGCGATGCTGGCCGGGTTTGTGGCCGTGTGCGATGTGGTCCTGCGCCAAGTGGTGCGCTGGGTGATTTGACGAATTTAGGGAAGACAAGCGTCATGGAAAAAAAATGGTATGTGCTGCATGCCCTCTGCGGACAGGAGGGGAAGGTGCGCGAAAACATCACCCGCCGGGTCCAGATCGAAGAGATGCAGGACTACATTGGCGACGTGCTGATCCCGACGGAGAAGGTCTCCGAGGTCAAGCAGGGCAAGCGGACCACGCAGACACGCAAGTTTTTTCCGGGGTATGTGCTTATTGAAATGGCCCTGTTCGATGAATCGGAGCAGACGCGGCAGTTGATGGAGAAGCCGTGGAACTTCATTCAGGCGACGCCGGGACTGATCGGCTTTATCGGTGGCCAACGTCCGGTGGCGTTGCGCCCGGATGAAGTGGATCAAATCCTGCAGCAAATTGAAGAAAAACAAGAGCGGGTCAAGCCCAAGGTCATTTTTGAACCGGGCGAAGCAGTGAAGATCACGGACGGCCCGTTCCTCAACTTTAGCGGAATTGTTGAAGAAGTCGATCCCGAGCGCGGGAAACTGAAGGTCTCAGTTTCGATCTTTGGGCGGACAGCGCCGGTGGAGTTGGAATATTGGCAGGTGGAAAGGGGCGACTAGCCCCGGGTGGACGATTATGGCGAAAAAAGTCACAGGTATTATTAAATTACAGATTCCGGCGGGTCAGGCCAATCCGGCGCCCCCGGTTGGTCCCGCGTTGGGGCAGCAGGGTGTCAACATCATGGCCTTCTGCAAGGAATTCAACGCAACGACCCAGAAAGATGCCGGAATGATCATTCCGGTAATCATCACGGTCTATCAGGACAAGAGCTTCACGTTCGTGACCAAAAGCTCCCCGGCGGCGTCGCTGCTCAAAAAGGCAGCGGGGATTGCCAAGGGCTCTGGTGTGCCGAACCGCGAAAAGGTCGGTAAGGTGACCCGCCAGCAATTGGTGGAGATTGCCAAAGTGAAGGCAAAAGATTTGAACGCGGACGACGAGGACCATGCCATTCGCATGGTGGCCGGCACCGCCCGCAGCATGGGCATTGAAGTGGAGTAGGGCAACATGGCGTTTCATGGTAAGACATATAAGCAGGCAGCCTCCAAGGTGGACCGTGAGACCCTCTATACGATTGAGGGTGCGCTCCAGTTTTTGAAGGACAATCCCACGACAAAATTTGACGCCACCGCGGAGATAGCCTTCCGGCTCGGCGTAGACCCGACGAAGAGCGATCAGGCGGTTCGCGGCACCGTAACGTTGCCCCATGGCACCGGTAAAAACGTGCGCGTGCTGGTGTTCGCCAGCGGCCCCGCGGCCGATGCGGCGCGCGAAGCCGGTGCGGAACACGTTGGCTTTGAAGATCTCTTGGCCAAGGTGCAGGGTGGCTTTACGGAATTTGACGTGGCCGTAGCCACGCCCGACGCCATGAAGGAAGTTCGCAAATTGGGTAAGGTGCTGGGGCCCCGCGGCCTGATGCCCAATCCCAAGACTGGAACGGTCAGCGACGATACCGCTGCGGCAGTCAAGGCCTGCAAGGCGGGGCGGGTTGAATTTCGCATGGACCGTCACGGCAACGTGATGGTGCCGTTTGGCAAGATGTCGTTCGAGGCAGCGGCCCTGCGTGAAAATTGCCGTAGTGTGGTAGATGCACTGAGTGCCGCGCGGCCGCCCGCAGCCAAGGGCGTGTTTATCAAGCGCGCCACGATCAGCTCAACCATGGGCCCCGGCCTGCGCCTGGACCCGCGCGAAATCGCCTAGGCCCCATTGGGAGAATTGCAAATGAGACCGGAAAAACAAGCTATTGTAAACGAAATCCAAGAGTCGTTGGCAGAGGCGACCTATGTCATCCTGGCCGATTTTACCGGGATGGATACGGCAAAGACCGCGGCTTTGCGCCGGGCCTTGAAGGACACGCAGGCGCGATACCAGGTGGTGCCCAATCGCTTATTCCGCGTCGTGGCTGCTGAACTGGGTTACGACGGGATTGAGTCAGGCCTGAAAGGACCGACGGCATTGGTATCTGGTGCCGGCGATATGGCGGAAACCGCTAAGGTTCTGCGCGAATTTACCAAGCTTAACAAGGTGCCCGTGGTCAAGTTGAGCCGCATGGATGGCGTGCTGCTGCAGGCAGCCGAAGTCGAAACACTCGCCACGTTGCCGTCGAAGACGGTCATGCAGAGCATACTCGTCGGTACGATTGCGGCACCGATGTCGAATTTGGTTGGCGTGATGAACCAAAAACTGGCGAGCTTAGTCTACGTGCTGAAGGCAGCCGGGGACAAGAAGAACGCCGCCTAGGCCAGACGCCGGCGGCATAAGGAATCACGAATTTAAAAAACAAGGATCAGGAGATCAAACCCATGAGCGATGAAGTGAAATTGGAAGGCAAGATGGCTGAGTTTGTGGACTGGATCGAGACGATTACCGTCTTGGAACTGTCGCAATTGGTGAAGGCTTTGGAAGATCGGTTGGGCGTTTCCGCCGCTGCCCCAGCGGCCGCGGCTGCCGCACCTGCTGGCGGGGGCGCTGCCGCCGCCGAAGAGCAGACCGAGTTTACGGTCGAACTGACCAACTTTGGCGCGCAGAAGATTGCGGTCATCAAGGAAGTTCGCGCGATCACGGGCCTGGGCTTGAAGGAAGCCAAGGACTTGGTCGAGGGCGCGCCCAAGCCGGTGAAAGAAAACATTACCAAGGACGAGGCCGAGAAAATCCAGAAGCAACTGGAAGCGGCCGGTGCTAAAGTTACCATCAAGTAGCCCCCCAACCTGTCGTGTGACGGTAGCCCCGGGACGCCTTTTTGGCGGACCCGGGGTGCACCCGTCTTCTGGTGTTTGAGGTTTTCACCCCTATCCCACAGGTGAACCGATGGTCGAAAGAATCAATTTTGGCGAGTTGTCTGATGTCGTAGAGCTACCGGATCTGATCGAGATCCAAACGAGCTCTTACCACGAATTTCTGCAAATGGATGTGGCGCCCACAAAGCGCAAGTCCGTTGGCCTGCAGGCGGTATTTAAAGAGGTGTTCCCCATCGAAAGTTACGATGGGAAATGCCTGTTGGATTTTGTGAAATATGAAATTACCCCGCCGAAGCAAAGCGCGTTTGAATCGCTGAAAGAAAGCGAATCGTATACCGCGGCGCTGCATGTGACCTTTCGGCTCAAAAATGAGGAAGAGGTGCGCGAGGAAACCGTGTTCATGGGCGAAGTGCCTCTGATTACGGCGCAGGGCACGTTTATCATCAATGGCGCGGAACGAGTCATTGTGAGCCAGTTGCACCGCTCGCCGGGCATTTGCTTTGAGCAGAGTGTTCATGCCAACGGCACGTTGCTGCACTCGTTCAGGATCATCCCGGACCGCGGCTCTTGGGTCGAGGTGCAGTTCGATACCTCGGACATGCTTAATATTTATCTGGACCGCAAGAAACGCCGCCGAAAATTTTTGGCCACGACCTTCTTGCGCGCCCTGGGCTACGGCAGCGATGACGAATTGCTGAAACTATTCTACACGTTTGAAACCATCAAGGTGGCGCAGGCAAAGCCTGAGCAACTTGAAAACCGTGTGGTCAAGGCCAACGTGGTGGACGCGGACAGCCAGAGCATTCTGGTGGCGAAATTTGAACCGGTAACGAAGGACCTGCTGAAGCAGCTCCACGCGGCCGGTATTGAAAAACTTGAGGTGGTAGACGTCTCGTGGGACGACGGACTGCTGCTTAAAAGCATGCGCAAAGATACCTCGGACAACACCGATGACGCATTGAAGGATATTTATCACAAGCTGCGTCCCGGCGATCCGCCGACAACCTCCAACGCGCGCCAGTTGCTTAAGCGCCTGTTCTTTGATCCGCGCCGCTATGATCTGGGGCGTGTGGGTCGCTACAAGATTCAGCAGAAACTGAACCTGGACCCTAAGAATGAAAGCCGGACGCTGGACAAGGAAGACTTTGTCGCGGCCGTTAAGTATTTGATCGGCCTGCGTCGGGGTGAGGGGACCATCGACGATATCGACCACTTGGGCAGTCGCCGTATTCGAACGGTGGGCGAGCTGGTCGAAAATCAGTGCCGAGTGGGGTTGGCCCGGACCGAGCGTCTGGTGCGCGAGCGCATGACCGTGTTTGATCAGCAGGCCGAGAAGTTGACTCCGCAAAAGCTGATCAACCCCAAAGCTCTGGCGGCTGTAATCCGTGACTTCTTTGGACGCAGCCAGCTCTCGCAGTTCATGGATCAAACGAATCCGCTGGCCGAGCTGACTCACAAGCGCCGCCTCAGCGCCCTAGGGCCAGGAGGCCTTAGCCGTGAGCGCGCAGGCTTTGAAGTCCGCGACGTGCATTCGTCGCACTATGGCCGTATTTGTCCCATCGAAACGCCGGAAGGGCCCAACATCGGCCTGATCTCGTCGCTGTCGATGTATGCACGCATCAATGAATTCGGATTCATCGAGACTCCGTATCGGCGCGTGATCGACAACAAGGTTACTGATCAGGTGGACTATCTGACTGCCGACCAAGAAGAAAACTATGTGATCGCTCAGGCCAATGCGCTACTGAATCCTGATGGGACCTTTACCCGTGAGACCGTAGCGGGCCGTTGGCGTGGAGAGTTCCTGGAAGTGGAAGCCACCCGGGCAAACTACATGGATATTTCACCCAAACAGGTGGTGTCCGTCGCCGCAGGCTTGATTCCATTTTTGGAGCACGATGACGCCAACCGCGCGTTAATGGGCGCCAACATGCAGCGTCAGGCGGTACCCTTGCTCAAGGCCGAGGCGCCCTATGTCGCCACCGGCATCGAAGGCCGGGTGGCGCGTGACAGTGGCGTTATGGTTCTGGCTCGTGAGGCGGGCACGGTCGCCTATGTAGCGGCCGATCGGGTGGTGGTCTCTAAGGATGGCACCGTGCCACTAAAGAAGACCCCCCAAGATCAGTACCAGTCGTATGAATTACGCAAGTTCACTCGCTCAAATGCGGGCACGTGCATCAATCAACATCCCATCGTTAAGAAGGGACAAAAGATTAAGAAGGGCGACGTCTTAGCGGATGGCCCGCTGACCGACCGTGGCGAGCTGGCGCTGGGCCGCAATGTGCTGGCGGCGTTCATGCCCTGGTGCGGCTACAACTTCGAAGATGCTATTTTGCTCAACGAGCGTCTGGTCTCGGAAGATGTATTTACGTCGGTGCATGTGGAAGCATTCGAGTGCGGAGCCCGCGACACGAAGCTGGGTCCGGAAGAAATCACTCGCGATATCCCCAACGTCGGCGAAGAAGCCCTGAAGAATTTAGGGCTCGACGGCGTTGTCCGCATCGGGGCGGAAGTCAAGCCGGGTGACATCCTGGTCGGCAAAATTACGCCTAAGAGTGAAACTGAATTAGCTCCTGAAGAGAAGCTGCTGCGGGCCATCTTTGGCGAGAAGGCCGCCGAGGTTCGTGATACCTCCCTGACGGTGCCTAGTGGCACCTATGGGATCGTGATGGACGTGAAAACAACCTCGCGCGACCTGCCGGCACGCACCAAAATGACCGCCAACGAACGCCGCAAACAGCAGAAGCAGATGCTCGATGACTTCGACAAGCGCGAAGCAGAGCTGACTGAAAATCTGACCGATGCGCTCTCTAATATCCTGTTGGGTGAAAAAATTCCGCTGGATGTAGTTAATGGCGAGACAGGGGAGATCATCATCCCCGCCAACCGCAAGATCACCAAAACACTGCTGCGCAAGCTGGCGGCGGCCTATGACGTGATTGCGATCGATCCCAGCCCGATTCAGCAGAAGATCAGCACCATCATCGGCGAATACAGCTCGAAGTTTGCCCAGCTCAAGGATGACCGCGAGAACATGGCGCTGCGGCTGGAGAGCGGCGAAGATGCCGAAGCCGGCATCATCAAGCAGGTGAAGGTCTTCGTCGCCAGCAAGAAGAAGCTGAGCGTGGGTGACAAGATGTCGGGACGTCACGGTAACAAGGGTGTGGTGGCGCGCGTCTTGCCCGAAGAAGACATGCCCTTCATGCCTGACGGAACTCCGGTGGACATTGTGCTCAACCCGCTGGGCGTGCCTTCGCGCATGAACGTGGGCCAGGTGCTTGAAACTCACTTGGGCATGGCCTGCCGGGTGCTGGGGTTGCATGCCGCCAGTCCTGTCTTTGACGGATGTCCGGAAGCTGAGATTTGGAAATTGATGAAGAAGGCCAACCTACCTGATGATGGTAAGACCGTACTGTATGATGGTCGCACCGGTGAGCCATTTGATCAGCGCGTGGTCGTCGGCGTAATGTACATGCTGAAGCTCCACCACTTGGTGAGCGACAAAATCCATGCACGCGCCGTGGGACCCTACAGCCTGGTGACCCAACAGCCGCTGGGCGGCAAGGCCCAGTACGGCGGACAGCGTTTCGGCGAGATGGAGGTGTGGGCCATGGAAGCTTATGGCGCCGCCTACGCTCTTCAGGAGCTGCTGACCGTCAAGAGCGACGATGTCGCCGGCCGCACACGCATTTATGAGTCGATCGTCAAAGGTACCAACTCGCTTGAGGCGGGCGTGCCAGAATCGTTCAACGTGCTCATGAAGGAAATCCAAAGCCTGGCGTTGGATATCCGCGTGCAGCGCCGAGAAGAAGACTGATCGCCCTGTCGTGCCTGCAACCTGCAACATGGAACTTGTGAGATAGAGGAGGCCCCAGTGGAACCCATTCCTGCTAAGCCTATTTTTGACACTGAATCCCAGCCGGGATTTGACTTTGTAACCATTACCCTGGCCTCACCGGAAATCATCCGGTCCTGGAGCCATGGGGAGGTTAAAAACCCCGAAACAATTAACTATCGTACCTTCAAGCCCGAAAAGGGCGGGTTGTTCTGCGAGCGCATCTTTGGGCCCACCAAGGACTGGGAATGTTCGTGCGGCAAGTACAAGCGCATCAAGCACAAAAACATTGTCTGCGACCGCTGCGGCGTGGAAGTGACCCTGGCGCGCGTCCGTCGCGAACGCATGGGCCACATCGAACTGGCGGTGCCAGTATCGCACCTGTGGTTCTTCAAGTGCGCGCCCAGCCGCATGGCCACAGTGTTGGACATGACTGCCAAAGCTCTCGAACGCGTGCTCTACTACGAAGACTATATTGTAGTTGATCCGGGCGATACCGCCTTGGAACCGCGCCAGCTTCTCAATGAAGATGAATACCGCGAAGCGCTGGACAAGTATGGTGAGACCTTTGTCGCTCAGATGGGCGCCGAGGGCGTACGCGAGATTCTGTCCAAGATCGATTTAGCTGATGAGTTGGACCATCTCGAGACTGAAATGGAGAACACCCGCAGCAAGGCGACCCGCAAAAAGCTGACCAAGCGGATGAAGATTATTGACTCCTTCCGCACCAGCCATACGCGTCCGGAATGGATGATTCTGCAGGTGCTGCCTGTCATTCCCCCGGACCTCCGTCCGCTCGTGCCACTTGAAGGGGGACGTTTCGCCACCAGCGATCTCAACGATTTGTATCGTCGGGTGATCAACCGGAACAACCGCCTGAAAAACCTGTTGCAGCTCAAGACGCCGGACGTAATTGTCCGCAACGAGAAGCGCATGCTGCAGGAAGCAGTGGACGCCCTGTTTGATAACGGTCGCCATGGCCGCGCGGTGACCGGCGCGGGCAACCGCCCGCTCAAATCGCTGAGCGATATGCTCAAGGGTAAGCAAGGTCGCTTCCGCCAAAACTTGCTGGGCAAGCGCGTGGACTACTCCGGGCGCTCCGTCATTGTCATCGGCCCGGGTCTACGCATGAACCAGTGCGGCCTGCCCAAGAAGATGGCGTTGGTGCTCTTCGAGCCCTTCATTATCCGCCGCCTCAAAGCCATGGGTGTCGTGCACACAGTGCGCAGCGCTAAGAAAATGATCGAACGCGAAGAGGATCAGGTTTGGGATATTCTCGAAGAAGTCACTCGCGGCCATACCGTGATGCTCAACCGCGCGCCCACCCTGCACCGCCTCTCCATCCAGTCTTTCGAGCCGGTGTTGATCGAAGGCGAAGCCATTCGGATCCATCCGCTTGTTTGTACGGCCTACAACGCCGACTTCGACGGTGACCAGATGGCCGTACACGTGCCGCTGTCCATCGAAGCTCAGATGGAAAGCAAGCTGATCATGCTGGCGCCGAACAACATCTTTTCGCCCTCCAGTGGGAAGCCCATTACAACGCCGACGCAAGACATTGCCCTGGGTTGCTACTATCTCACGGTGGATTCCCAGCAGGAGCGCTTGCGCGCCCGGCAGGCCAAGGCACCCGATGACATTGTGCATTTGCCGATCTTCAGTGACGCTCAGGAAGTTCACACCGCCTCCGATGAAGGCGCCGTAAAGGTGCACACCCGCATCCGTCTCAAGAATCCGGACTATCAGACCGAGACCAAATACGGGGACAAGGACAAGTCGGTTATCACCACAACAGTGGGGCGCGTGTTCTTTAATGAAATTTGGCCCGATGCCATGGGCTTCTACAATGCCGCCGTGCCGAAAAAGAGACTCGAGGAACTCATCCGCCACTGCTACGAAGTCGCCGGTCATGACGAAACAGTCAAAACCCTCGATGCCGTTAAGGATCTTGGATTCGAAGCGGCCACCCTGGCCGGGTTCTCCGTCGGCATCGTCGACATGATCGTGCCGGAGACCAAGGGTAAAACCATCGAGATCGCCCGCAAGTCTCTGGCCGAGGTTGAAGCGCAGTACCGCAAGGGTATTATTACCGACGGCGAGCGTTACAACAAAATCATTGATATCTGGACCCATGCCACGGACGAAGTCTCGAGTCAGATGTTCCGTGCCATGGAGTACAACGAATCACGCAGCGAAGTGAACCCATTGTTTATGATGGTGGATTCCGGCGCGCGTGGTAATCGCCAGCAGATTCGTCAGTTGGCGGGTATGCGTGGGCTGATGGCCAAGCCCTCGGGCGAAATTATCGAGCGGCCCATTTTGGCTAACTTCCGCGAAGGTCTCAGTGTACTCGAGTACTTCATCTCGACCCACGGCGCTCGTAAAGGCTTGGCCGACACCGCGTTGAAGACCGCCGATTCGGGCTATATGACCCGTAAACTGGTGGACGTCTCACAGGATGTGATCGTGGTCGAAGAAGACTGTGGCACCCTTAACGGTATCGAGGTGTTTGCCATCCTGCGGGGTGATGAAGAACTGGTTCCGTTGACCCAGCGTATTTTGGGGCGCACCACGGTGGACGATATTCGTGCACCGCGCACCGGAGAGATTGTCGTGGCCGCGGGCTATGAAATTGACGAAAAGGTCGCAGAGAAGATCTACCGCGCCGAAATTGAAAGCGTTAAGATTCGCTCTGTACTTACCTGTGAGTCACGGCGCGGCATTTGCGCCAAGTGCTACGGCCGCAACCTGGCCAACGGGCGTACGGCAGTTCTGGGCGAGGCCACTGGCATCATTGCGGCCCAATCCATCGGCGAGCCGGGCACCCAGTTGACGATGCGGACTTTCCATATCGGTGGTACCGCCAGCAGCACCTTCAAACAGCCGGAAATTCTCGTCAAGAACGACGGCATACTCAAGTACGAGGAACTCTATTCGGTACCTGGCCCGGATGGTAACCACATTGTGCTGAATAAAAACGGCATGCTTGGCGTATACGACAAGGATGGTCGCGAACTGGAACGTCATACCGTGCCGCTGGGCAGTGTGCTGCCCGTTCGGGATGGCGCCACGACCAAGAAGGGCGAGGCCATCGCCAAGTGGGACCCGTATAACGTGCCTATTCTTGGTGAATATGCGGGTGTCGTGGATACCCGCGACTTCATGATGGGCGTCACGGTCCGCAAGGAAATCGACGAAGCCACTGGCATGGAGGACTTGGTCATTTTGGAGCACCGCGATGATATTCACCCTCAAGTTTTGATCCGCGACGCCGCTGACCGCAAGAAGATCCTGGCTACCTACACGATGCCCGCTGGCGCGCATGTGTCGGTCGAGAAGGGCGATGCAATTACAGCGGGTACGGTTATTGCCAAAACGCCGCGCAAGCAGGCTCGGACCAAGGATATCACCGGCGGGTTACCGCGTGTATCCGAGCTGTTCGAAGCGCGTAAGCCCAAGGATGCCGCTGATATTGCCAAGATCGATGGTATCGTCGAAATGGCGGGCAGCGCCCGTGGGCGTCGCAAATTGCTGGTTCGCGATCCCATCACTGACGATACCGAAGAGCACTTGATCCCACTCAATAAACACATCGTGGTGTACGCAGGCGATCGGGTCAAAAAGGGCCAATCCCTGACGGAAGGACCCGTTGTTCCGCAGGAAATTCTCGAGGTTTGCGGTCCGCAGGAACTGCAGGAGTATCTGGTGAACGAAGTGCAGGAGGTTTACCGCCTCCAAGGTGTTGAAATCAACGACAAGCACATCGAAATCATCGTGCGCCAGATGTTGCGTAAGGTTCGGATCACCGAGCCTGGCGACACCGGATTCCTCTGGGGCGAACAGGTTGAGAAACAAACCTTCATCGAGGTCAACCGCAAGGTGGCCGAAGAGGGGCGCAAACCCGCCGAGGCCGCGCCGCTGTTGCTGGGCATTACCAAGGCGTCCCTGGAGACGGAAAGCTTTATTGCTGCCGCGTCTTTCCAGGATACGACCCGGGTCCTGACCGACGCCGCAACGTTGGCTCGTCAGGATAACCTGCGCGGGTTTAAGGAAAACGTCATCATGGGCCATGTGATCCCGGCCGGGACGGGGTTCTCGATGTACCGCAACATCAAGCTGGTGCCTCTTGTTGAGCCTATTTCAGCCGAGGAACTTCTGGGCGACCAGTTGGCCACGGTGCCGGGAACAGTCTATTCCGAATTCTGATTATTGTTTCCGTATCACGTCTCCAACGGCCCGGCGCTTGCCGGGCCGTTTTTGTTTGCCGGACTTTCCAACCCCGCTAAGATTTGAGATACTGCGCCCATGAACACGTTTGTGTCGGCGGTGATGATCTTGTGGATCTTTGGTATGGTGATTTACCTCACCCAGGATCTGTAGAGCTGTTCTGTGCCGCCAACCATTGCTAGAATTATTACCGACCTGGCCTTGGACCGGGAGTTCGATTACCGCATCCCCGCCGAGTGGTCTGGGCAGGTTCAAATCGGCAGCGTGGTGCGGATCCCGTTCGGTCGCCGTCACACGCGCGGGTTTGTCACCGCCTTGGCGGAACATTCCACTTACCCTGACTTAAAAGCGATCGAGTCGGTTATAGCAGTCCCGCCGCTGTTTGATTCCGCGATGCTGCGCTTGGCGCGGTGGGTTGCGGATTATTATGCCGCGCCCTTTGAGCACGCCATTGCCGCGGTTTTGCCGGCGGCCATTCGCCGCGAAGGCGCGAAGTTCAAGAAACAACTCATCGCGCGAGTACTTGCGGGACCGGGACCTACCGCCCAAGACGAAGCAGATCTAGCCAAGCGCAGTCCCCGTCAAGCCGCTGCTTGGGAGTACCTGAAAAAAGAGCACGAGGCCACTGCTGCCGTAATGGCGGCTGAAACAGGTGTGTCGCTAGCCGGATTGCGCCGCTTGGCGGAAAAGGGCTGGATTGAAGTGGCGAACGGCGTCATTCGCCGCAACCCGCACGAGCAAATGACGGTGCTGCCCACCGTGGCGCCCGCGCTGATGGATGAACAGACAGCCGCGCTGGTAGCTGTGCACGAGCAGATGGCCGCAGAACGTCCCGGCGTGATTCTGCTGCATGGGGTGACGGGCAGCGGCAAAACTGAAGTGTATCTGGCTGCCATCCAGACCGCGCTGGATGCGGGGAAGGGGGCCATTGCCCTAGTCCCGGAAATTTCGCTGACGCCCCAGGCCATGGAGCGATTCCGGGGGCGCTTCGGCGATACCATCGCCGTGTTGCACAGCCATTTGTCCGATGGCGAGCGCCATGACGAATGGAAGCGCATCGCGGCCGGCCTGGCACGCGTAGTGGTGGGCGCGCGCAGCGCCCTCTTTGCTCCCGTACGACCCTTGGGCCTGCTGGTTGTGGACGAAGAACATGAGCCAGCCTACAAACAAGACGAATCCCCCCGCTACAATGCCCGCGATGTCGCCGTGATGCGCGGCCATCTTGAAGGGTGCGCCGTTGTCCTGGGCAGCGCCACCCCATCGCTGGAATCCTTTCAAAACGCGCGTAATGGCAAGTACCGCCTGGTGCGGATGCGCCAACGGGTGGATTGCCGTCTGATGCCTGCGGTGCGCGTCGTTGACATGCGGGTGGAAACGGAAAAAGCCGGCACCCCGCACCTGTTATCGCAGGACCTGATCGATGCCATTCGCCTGCGCCTGGACCGCGCTGAACAGACAATTCTATTCCTGAACCGCCGGGGGTTTGCCACCACCCTGATGTGTCCGCTCTGTGGTCATGTCGAAACCTGCCCTAACTGTAGTGTTAAGCTGACCTATCATCGGTATTCAGAATTATTGCTCTGCCATGTCTGTGGGGAAGTGCGCGCGGTTCCCGCGCTGTGCGGCAATCCCGAATGCAGGAAGCCAAACATTAAAATGAGCGGCGTGGGCACTCAGCGGGTTGAGGCTGCGGTAGCCAAGATCTTTCCGCGGGCCCGAATTGCGCGGATGGATTCCGACAGCACCGGAGGCAAAAATTCCCATGCTGAAATTCTTGGACGCTTTCGCCGCGGAGACCTCGACATCCTCGTGGGTACCCAGATGATTGCCAAGGGACTCGACTTTCCCAATGTGACGCTGGTGGGGGTGATTCTGGCGGACCTGAGTCTGCAAATGCCGGATTTTCGCGCGGCCGAGCGCACCTTTCAGCTCTTGACCCAAGTAGCCGGCCGGGCCGGACGCGGTGACGTACCCGGCGAGGTACTGATCCAGACCTATGCCCCATTCCATCCCGCGGTCCAATCGTCCCGCAACGCTGATGTAGATACGTTCTTTGATCAGGAAATTGAAATGCGGCGGGAGTTAAGTTATCCCCCTTTCACCCGTCTGACCACGGTATTGTTCAAAGGCAAGGATGAGCAGGCTGTGGATGCCTGCGCCAAGGATGTAGCGGCCCGTTTGAAATCCCAGTTGTCTGCGGCGGTGAAGCTGACCGGCCCGGCGCCTGCTCCTCTGGCCAAGGCCAAGGGCTACCATCGGGCGCAGTTTATGCTGCGTTCCGCGGCCGCCCGCGACTACGTCCCGGTTCTGCGAGCGCTGCTCAAGTCCTTCAAACCACCCAAAGGCGTGACGATCGCCGTCAATGTGGATGCCCTGTCGCTGATGTAAACGTCGACCGGGTTAGTAGGTCGGCAGAATGTCTAGGAAAACAAGAATAGTTTCCAGGGA
>JAVEUJ010000092.1:0-9777 GCA_034005635.1 Kiritimatiellia bacterium
GAGTATAACAAGCGCCATCTGGTGGTGTTTGGGGAATTTATTCCCTTCAATGGTTGGATTCCGCCTGCCTGGCGGTTTGCCTTGGGCTTGCCCTTGAGCATCACGCCAGGAAAGAGGGGGGCGGTTTTCTACGTCGGTGAGGCGCGGGTGCCGTTGTCGCCACTGATCTGCTTTGAGGATATTCTGCCCTATCTGGCGCGGGAGGATGTACGCGCGGGGGCGCGGATGTTGGTCAATCTGACCAACGATGCGTGGTTCGACGACCGGACAGCCCCGAATCAGCACATGCGCAATGCCGTGCTGCGCGCGGTGGAAAACCGTGTGCCCCTGGTCCGGGCCGCCAACACGGGTATTTCCTGCGTGATTACGCGATCGGGGCGGGTGGAATCGCGGTTGATGGACGGGGACGGCCGTACGTGGTTGCCCGGGGTGCTGGCTGCGGATGTCGCGGTGCCGCCCGACGGGATGACCTTGACGTTCTACTGCCGTTATGGAGATATGTACGGCATGGCGTGTGCTGTCGCTACAGGGCTGTGGCTGGTGGCGACGTTTTGGACACGGCGGAAAAAACATAGAGAGTGGTGATAGGGTTAACTGAACAGGGACACGGGATAGAAATTCTATTCTGAGTCCTCAATTCTGACTCCCGGACACCTCACAAGGATTTTATGATAGACGAGCTTTCATCGCGACTCGCGACGTTGAAAGAGGACCTCGCAGGAATGAGAGGTTATCTTTGACGTCGTTGGCAAAAAACGGATTATTGAAGAACTGACGCAGCAGATGTCGTCCCCTGGGTTTTGGGACGACGCCAACGCGGCGCGGGTGGTGATCGACCACAAGAATGCGCTGGAGGCGGTCGTCGAGCCGTTCGAAAAACTGGCCTTGGGGCAGGCCGATGCCGAGTTGATGGCGGAGTTGCTTGAGTCGGAAGGGCATACTGCGGATAGCCATCCCGACATGGCAGAACTGACCCGGCAGGTTGCGGCCCTGGAGAAGCAGCTCGAGTATTTTGAGCTGCAATCGCTGATGGTGGGGAAGTTCGATGCCAACAATGCCTTCCTGACACTGCACGCTGGGGCTGGCGGTACGGAATCGTGCGACTGGGCGGCGATGCTGCTGCGCATGTACGACCGCTATTGCCTAGATAAGGGTTTCGAGGTGTCCACTATCTACTATCAACCCGGCGATGAAGCAGGGGTGAAGAGTGCCACCTTGATGGTGTCCGGTCCGTGGGCGTATGGCTTTCTCAAGGCTGAGCGTGGGGTGCATCGTTTGGTGCGTATCAGTCCCTTCGATTCCGCCAAACGTCGGCATACCTCGTTTGCCTCGCTCGATGTCGTGGCGGAAATTTCGGATGACGTCGAAGTTGAGATCGATGAAAAAGATTTGCGCGTGGATACGTTCCGGGCCGGTGGGGCCGGCGGGCAGCACGTCAACAAAACCGACAGTGCCATTCGAATCACGCACATACCCAGCGGGATCGTCGTGGCCTGCCAAGCGGAGCGCAGCCAGCATTCCAACCGCGCCAAGGCCATGAAAGTTCTGCGCTCCAAGCTGTATGAACTGCAGCAGGACAACAAGCGCCGGGAGATGGAAAAATTCTATGGCGACAAAGGTGAGATTGCCTGGGGCCACCAGATCCGCTCCTATGTGCTTCAGCCCTATACCATGGTCAAGGACCACCGGACCGATGCCGAAACCGGGCAGGTGGATGCGGTGCTCGACGGCGACCTCGATTTGTTTATCGAGGCATGGCTGCGGTGGAACCGCGGCAACGGCGAGGCTGGGGGACAGTAGCCTCTGGGGGGGCCGAGAGCGGCGAGTGGATGGTTCATGGTTGGTGAACTTTGATGTTCGAGGCCGGAGATCCGAAATCCGAAGACAGAGGAAGCATGAGAAATCGCTGCCTACAAAGCACCATCATTAAAATAGGGCTGCATATTTTCGCGCAGCAGCCCTGCAGAAACCATTAAAAGATTCTCCGCATTCATTCCGTACAGGCGGGAGGACCCGGCGGAGAACATATGAATAATCTGGTAAGTATACATATTGCAATATATATAGTATAGATGTTGCAATAACTATACTGCCGAACCATCCCTGGAACAACTCCGGGGAATTTTCCTGCCTCACCCCTGTAAACAGCAGGCAGAATCCTGACCTGATTCACCCATGGGACAAGCCTATGGGGGCCTAAGGCAAGACGTTCTAGATAGCGCCTTATGCTGTATTCTCGGTTGCCGCCGCCTTCTGGCTACAAAAAAACCGCCTGTTGAGGCGGTGGCGTCCGGGATTTGGTGGAGGGTAGGAGGATCGAACTCCCGACCTCCTGAATGCCATTCAGGCGCTCTACCAAACTGAGCTAACCCCCCAAATCCTCAGACGATGATGTGTGTGTATCACGCCCGGCGGAGTTCGTCAACCCGCAGGGCAAAAAAACTTTATAGGAACACGGGATTGACACTCCGCAGGGCTTTGCGTATGTTGCCCATCTATTTGTCGCATGGGGTAGGCGTAGGGCCGCCCAGGAAACGAGGATTCAGATGGAAGCGTATGCAGTGATCGAAACCGGTGGCAAACAATACCGGGTTCAACAGGGTGATGTGGTGTCGGTCGAGTTGATCGAAGGTGCCGAGGCCGGTCAGTCTGTCGAGATTACCCGGGTGCTGGCAATCAACGACGGCACGGGGCTGAAGATTGGCGCACCAACCGTCGATGGCGCGAAGGTGCTGGCGGAGGTGGTGGAGGAGTACCGCGCCCCCAAAGTCGTGGCCTTTAAGAAGAAGCGTCGCAAGGGCTATCACCGCAAGGTCGGGCATCGCCAACATCTCCTCAAGGTAAAGATCGCGTCGATCGCGTAAGAGAAGGAGCAGAACAATGGCACATAAAAAAGGTCAAGGCAGCAGCCGCAACGGGCGCGATAGTAACGGGCAGCGGCGCGGCATCAAGCGTTTTGGCGGCGAGACTGTCACCGCCGGCAGCATTCTGGTGCGCCAACTGGGTACCAAGAAATCGCCCGGACTCAATGTCGGCATGGGCAAGGACTACACCCTGTTTGCGCTAGTAGATGGTGTGGTGTCGTTTGACCGTGACGGCAAACGCGTTAACGTCCAAGAGCTTGTTCAGGCTTAAGACGAGATTTCTCGTCTACCGGACGACAAAGGGCGGGCCGCGAGGCACCGCCCTTTATTTTTGAAGCAAATCGAGTAGTCTGGAATCTGTTGTCCCCCTCCCACCATGATGAAACAACTCACATTTGTTGATCGAGTCCGCATTCAGGTATCTGCCGGAAACGGCGGTAACGGAGTGGCCTCTTTTCGCCGTGAAAAATACGTGCCACGCGGTGGGCCGGACGGGGGCGATGGCGGCACTGGCGGCAGCGTATTTTTACGGGCATCCAAGGATGTAGCCTCGCTGTTGGATCTGCATTTTGCGCCGCTCGTGCGTGCGGAACATGGAGAGAAGGGCCGCGGCCAACAGCAGTATGGGCGTGGGGGGCAGGACAAGATCGTTCCTGTTCCGCTCGGCACCGAAGTTCGCGATGCGGAAACGGATGAGTTGCTGGGTGAGGTGCTGGCCGATGGCGATGAGTTGAAGATTGCACAAGGCGGGCGCGGTGGCCTAGGCAATATGCACTTCAAGACCAGTACCCATCAGGCCCCAATGGAATTCACGGAGGGGACACTGGGAGAGATCAAGACGTTGCGCTTGATCATGAAGACCGTTGCCGAGGTCGGGCTGGTGGGATATCCCAACGCGGGCAAGTCCACGATTCTGGGAAAATTAAGCGCCGCGAAACCAAAAGTCGCCGCCTATCCCTTCACAACGCGCTATCCTCAGGTCGGCACCGTAATCTTTGATGTCACGCATACCCTGCGAGTCGCGGATGTGCCCGGGCTGCTTAAAGATGCCCACAAAGGGGTGGGCCTGGGCCACGATTTTTTACGTCATATCGAGCGGACCCAGTTTCTGCTGTTTGTGATCGATATGGGCGGCGTAGACGGACGCGACCCCGCCGAAGATTTTCTGAGTTTGCGCGAGGAGTTATGCCTCTATAACCCCGATCTGGGTGAGCGGCCCTATGTCGTCATTGCCAATAAAATGGATGAGCCGGCCGCCAAGAAAAATCTGAGGGCATTTAAGCGTAAGACAAAAGAAAAACCGTTGGAAATGTGCGCGGAATTAGGCGAGGGGATTTCGGAATTGAAAGACCTGTTGTTGGCGCGGTTCTTTCCCGGCGAAACGTTGCTGGAGCTCTGAGAGGGCGGGGCTGGTTGTTGGTTGATCAGGATTGGACGGATCGGTTTGTCTATCCACCGGGCTTGACCCGGTGTGCTTAAGGATGTGCCGCCTGCAAACTGCGCCGCTAACCTAACCATCCCCGGGACAAGCCCGAGGGATTTTCTGTGCTTTTGTGTGAACCCTTCTGCTGTTTTTGTCGAAAGTCGGCAAGATATTTGACAGTGGCGCCGATGGGATCGCATACTTGGACCATGAACGTGAACACGATTCCTAAAGTTGAGCTGCATCGCCACCTCGAAGGTTCAATCCGCTATTCCACGATGAAGGAATGGGTGCTGGAAGATGGCCTATTGCCGTCAAATGCCACCGACGAGCAACTCCGGGACTTGATTTTAATTACCAAGCCGGTGGAGGGGTTGAAAGTTTTCCTGGAAAAATTTGGATTGATCCATCGGGTATTGTCTACGCCAGCCCGGATCCAGCGCATGGCTCAGGAGGTATGCGAGGATGCTTACGCGGAGGGGGTGCGAGTGCTAGAACTGCGCTATTCGCCGGTCTTCATTCAGGGGCAGCGGATGGCGCTTAGTTTTGACGCGATCCATGCGGCAATCCTGGAAGGGATGGCGACGGCCGCGCCGATGTGTCCGATGGCCACCGGACTGATCGGTATCTTAGGGCGGGAATGGGACATTCCCACGGCAACGCAGGTGACCGATTTCATTTTGAGCAACCGGGACACATTTGTGGGCATGGATTTGGCCAATGATGAAGCAAATTTTAGCGGCAAGCCGTTTGTGGGGTTATTTCGGAAGGCGAAGCAGGCGGGGGTGCATCTGACCGTCCATGCCGGAGAATCGCGGATTCCAACTTCAAGCGAGTCGATCCGGAGCGCCTTGGACGACCTCGGTGCTGAGCGTATTGGGCATGGAGTCCAGATTTATCAAGATCCGGCGCTGATGGAAGAGGTGGCGCGGCGGGGGATTCTGCTGGAGTTGTGTCCAACCAGTAACATTCTAACCCAGTCCATTTCGTCGCTGGCCGAGTATCCCATCAATCAAATTCGGGCGGCGGGGGTCCGGGTTTGCGTGAATGCAGACGATCCGGGGACGTTCGACTATGACTTGAACCACGAATACGCCATGCTGGCGGAATTACATGGTCTGGATCACGCTGATTTTGCAGCAATGAACCGGGATGCGGCTGCCAGCAGTTTCATTCCGGAAAGCCGCCGCGCTCCATATTTTGAGAGCTGAGCAGCGAGCGGGGACTGAAATTTGGGCTGTGCGGAGGCCGGGATTGGGGTATTCTTCCCATGACATGCCAGATTTTGCAGCAACTCAGCATTTATGGGCTCCGTGGAGAATAGATTTCATCCGGGCACCGAAAGAGACGGGATGCTTCTTGTGCCGGATTAGTGGTGCGGGCCCCAATCTGGGCCAGAAGTTTCACATGAAACATTTAGGCTAGTCGGTTGATTATGGCAGAACGCATTATCCATTTTGACAACGCTCGCGAAGCTCAGGACGTGACTGGCGCACGTGGGGAATATTTGTCGGCGCTAGAGGAAACCTTTGGTGTCGAGGCGCTCACGCGTGACCTGTGGTTGAAGATGTCCGGAGAGGCGACTCAGGTTGCGGCGGCCAACGCCTTTGTCGAAGGACTCCTGCGTGCGCGTAATTCGGGGTTGACCCTGAACCGCCATACCGTGAATTACACGCGGCAGGCGTATCGAGACGGACGTGGTGCCGAGCTTGAGAAACTGCTGGGTATGCGGATCGATGTAGCACCTGGGCGCGCCCCCATTTTTCCGCGCACATTTGGACAGGCGGCCTTTGTAGAGACCATTCGCTCCTCAGAGTTGACGTTTGGGCTGGGGCCGGCGGGGACCGGCAAGACCTGGCTGGCGATGGCGATGGCGGTTTCGGCACTCCTCAAAAACGAAGTGTCACGCATCATTTTAACGCGTCCGGCGGTCGAGGCCGGGGAGGCGTTAGGGTTTTTGCCGGGCGACTTACAGCAGAAAATTTTGCCCTACCTGCGTCCTCTCTATGACGCGCTGCACGAAATGATGCCCGACGACGAAGTCGCGGGTATGGTGGAGCGCGGCGTGATCGAAGTAGCGCCGCTGGCGTATATGCGCGGGCGTACCCTGAATCGCGCCTTCGTTATTCTGGATGAAGCGCAAAACACCACCCGCGAACAGATGCTGATGTTCCTAACGCGTTTGGGATTCGGCTCGAAAGCCGTGGTGAATGGCGACCTGACTCAAGTGGACCTGCCGCCGCACAAGATGCCCGGCCTGCTTGAAGCGGAATTTTTGCTGCGCAAGGTGACCGGGGTGGGCGTCGTGCGCTTGACTGGGGCCGACGTTGTGCGCCATCCGCTGGTTCAGCGTATCATTGACGCCTATAAGGGGCGTGAGCGTGGCACAGGCAATGGAGATAAGGTCGGATGAAACGCAATGTACGCAAGAAGATGAACCAAGCCAGGCCAGTCCGGCGTCCGGGAGCGGCTCCGCGCGGACGCGGTTGGAATGCGGTAATCAACGCCCTGCTCCTGCTGGGCGTGTGGTTGATAGGCGTGGTGATGCTAAATCTGGGCGGGCCTCGGCGCCATGTGGGGTTGGCCGAAGGCCAGCGCGCCCCGGCGACCGTGGTAGCCGCAGTGGATTTTGATTGCGATAATTTGGCGGCTACGGAACTGGTCCGGCGGCAGGCGTCGGAGGCTGTCGTGCCCGTGTTCTCCATCCAAATGGGCCCACTGCAGGCGGCCTGGCGGACTATGGACAAATTAGCGGGACGGGCGGTTACGCTGCGCCAAGACATCGAGAAGGCCTTGGCCCAGGGCGCAGATGGCCCCATCCCGGATGCCGCGGCGGCGGAGGCGCGTTTGGAATCCGGATTGGCGGTGGCCGCTGATTTACTAGGCGTGATGGTCCCCGGTTCAGAGCTGGTACAGTTGTTCCCCGCCGGTAAGGAAATGGATTCACTGGCTGCACTGAAGGAAAGCCTGCAAAGCGTCTGGATGGCGGGGGTGCTCTCCGATCTGGGCCGCGAAAGTAAATTTCAGGGATTGGCGCCGGCCGGGGTGATTGACTTACTGGACCACACTGGTGAGGACGATGTGGCATTCCGTACCGTGGAACTGGCCGACCTGGCGTCTGTTGCCGAAGCCATGACCGCCTATGTGCAGGAAGCACAGCGACGCCTGGAGACGCTGGAAATCGACAGTACATCGCGAGCGATCGAAGAGTTGGCCCGCCCATCGATGCAAGCCAATCTCGATTATAATCCCCGCCCAACCGAGGAGCGGCGCGCGGCTGCCCGCCGCAAGGTGCCGCCTTCGGTCATGACAGTACGGACGGGCACAACGCTGATGGAGGAAGGCGACACCGTTACCGCGCAGACGGTCATCATGATCGAGGCCTACAATCGGCGTATGATCGCACTGGAATCGCCCCAAGACCGCCGCCTCAAACGGCTAGGCGATTCTGCGCTCCTGTTGATTGTGCTGGGTATGTGTGCGGCGTGGCTGCACGGGAGCCAGCCGGGGGCCTATGCCAAACTCCGGCGCAAGCTTTATTTGACGGCGCTGGGGTTGCTGGCTCTGGTCCTGGCCACTCTGTATCGACATGTGTCAGCAGGGCTGAATTGGATTCCGCCGTGGCTGGTCCCCTTTGCGATGCCCATTGCCTTGCCGGCGGTATTGGCCGTGTTGATCATGGGCCCTCGCTATGCACTGGTCGTGGGCCTGTGGGGGGCGGTGTCGACGGCGTTGATCTTTGACCGCAGCTTTGAACTGTTGCTCCTGGGCCTGGGCAGCTCAACCTTGGCTGCGCTGATGCTGCGCCATGTCCGCAAGCGCGCGCAGGTGATGCGCGCCGGTCTGGCACTGGGAGGCTTTGAGGTTGTGCTGGCGTTAACGATGACCGCCATGATCCGGCATTTGCCGGCCACCTTTTTGACGCAAATGAGTGCTGGCTTGGCCAGTGGTATTTTTACCGCGGTTCTCGCGCTGCTGCTGCTGCCAGTCATGGAATGGATGTCCGGGCATACCACCGACATTACGCTACTGGAGCTGACAGATATGGGCCACCCGTTGTTGCAGCGTTTGGCAATGGAAGCCCCCGGCACCTATCACCACTGCCTGCTAGTCGGCGCTATTGGTCAGGCGGCTGCCAATCGCATCGGGGCTAACGGACTGCTCGTGCACGTCTGTGCCAACTATCACGATATTGGCAAGCTATCCAAACCAGAATTTTTCAGCGAAAACCAACGCGGCGGCGAAAATCCGCATGATAACCTCGCCCCTAGCATGAGTGTTCTGGTGATCCAGTCGCATGTGAAGGAAGGCCTGACTTTGGCTAAGCGCTATAAGCTGCCCCGGCCGATTTATGAGGGCATCGCCTCGCATCATGGCACAACCCTGACTTCTTATTTCTACCAGTTGGCCCGTCGGGCACAACAGGAAGCCGGCTTGGTAGAAGATTCTGGTTTGGAAGCTTCGTTCCGCTACGATGGCCCCCGGCCGTGGACTCGCGAGTTGGCGGTGCTGATGCTGGCGGACACGGTCGAGGCGGCATCCCGTTCGCTGGAAAAACCAACCCCCAATCGTATTGGCGAGATGGTGGACACCTTGATGCGCGACAAGCTGCTAGATGGGCAGTTGGATCTGTGTCCGATAACCCTGGAAGACTTGCACGACATTCGTGAGTCCTTCGTGTTTTCGCTATCGAATATTTTGCATGGAAGGAGCCCGTATCCACGTGAAGATCAGCCTGCTCAACCGGCAGCGAGTGTTGCCAGTGCATCCGGCGGGACTCCGCCGCCTGTTCCGGGACCTAGTGCGCCGGGCCTTTCCGGCTGACGCTCCGCCACCCTTTGCCGAGATCGTTTTGATGTTGGTGGACGACACGGCCATGCCTGACTTTAAGGCCGGCTGCTTCGGCGTCCGCCAGCAGACCGATGTGGTGGTGCAAGCGTATGCTGGCATTCCGGGCGTATCTCCGGCCACCGCTGAAATTATTGTGAATGCTCAGCGTGCGCTCACTGAGGGAGAACGGCGTCCGGGCGGCCCCGCCCGCGAACTGGCACTGTACGTCGCCCACGGGTTGGACCATTTGGCAGGAGCGGACGACGATACCCCGGCTAATCGCCGCGCCATGCGTCGCCGCGAAATCGCTTGGTTGGATGCAGATCCCGCCGCCTGGCAGGACATCGTTAAACCATGATCGTGAAAGACGAAGCAATTGCCTTGCGGATGTATTCCTATAGGAATACGTCCAGAATTATCGTTTGGTTGACGCGCACGCATGGCAAACTGGCTACGCTGGCCAAGGGCAGTCAACGCGACCGTAGTCTCTTTCTGGGGCAGGTAGATCTCTTTTACACCTGCGAAATTCTGTTTTATGCCCGCGAAACCCGCCACCTGCACATTTTGAAGGACTGCGCGCCGTTGGCAACCCGTCCCGCCTTCCGCACCGACTGGCGCGCGTGTGCGGTCGCCTCCTACGCCGCCGGGTTGTTTGATCGT
>JAVEUJ010000003.1:0-40351 GCA_034005635.1 Kiritimatiellia bacterium
TTGAGCGACCCGGTCGGGAGGGGCGTTTGATTTTGCAGGTGGAGATGATGGGGGGGGGGATTGCCGTGGAAATCCCAGAAGGCGGCGTCGAGGTTGCCTGGTAAGGGGCTGCGACGGACATTGACATTGTCGAATTGAGGTAGGAATATGAGCCCCAAGGCATTGCAAATTCGTGTCGTGCGGCACGAGTTACCATCGGCGTACCCAGATGCCAAAACAGCAGACCAAAAGCGTGACTCGCCATGACAAAACCAATGACTAAACGGGGAGTTTTTAACCATAAACGGCGGGCGGCAGGGTTGTGGGTCGCCTGCTTGTTGATGGCGATTTTGGCGGGGTGTCGTTCCACGCCTCTGTTCGGGCAACCCCAGGCGGACAAATCCCAGGCAGCGGTCAAGTTGCGCTCGGGGTTGGTGCTCAATATTGTGGTGCTGGTGGCTGGTGAAAAAGAAATCGATGAGCCGGCCAAGCGAATTTCTGAAAACGGAACGATCATCCTACCTTTGCTGGGGGAGATTAAAATAGCGGATTGGAATCTGGATGACCTGCGGGATAAGCTGACCAAGCGCTATCAGGCCTACTATATCCGCCCGCAGGTGATGGTGGATTTTGCGCGAGACACCAAACTGGAAGGGATCTCGCCCTGGGGCTTTGTAACGGTGCTGGGACGGGTAAAGGAACCGGGACGCATCGTCATTCCGGCCACCCGGGACCTGACCGTGAGTGGGGCCATTCAGCAGGCGGGAGGATTTGCCACCAGCGCCAAAGACAATGCAATCTTGGTGACAAGGGTGCTGCCCGGGGGCAAAACGGAATCGCGCACAATCAATTTGAAAGCCGTCGGAACCGGCGGGCGGCTGGACGACGACATCGTCCTGGAAGCGGACGATGTGGTTTTTGTGCCGGAGGCGATATTTTAGCCTCAGACCAGCAGGCATCCTGTATTTTCTCTACTTTGATGTAGCAATTCTGTGTCCTCATTATTTAGAAATTCATCTACCCGGCAGAGATATAGGCCGGCCAGCAAGCCTGGGGCGCTGGCGGTGCGGTTTTGGCTGGGATTTTTGCTGACGTATACGGCCTGGGTGTGGAGTGGATTGCGGCCCTCGTTCCACTGGGTGGGGGTGGGGATTGCCGGGATCCTGCTGGTGACGGTGTTGCTTCACGCGTGGCGAGTCGTGATGCGTGACCCGGTGTTCTGGTTGGGTGTGTGCTTTGTGGGCTACTTGCTGCTGCAGTGTGCCAATGCGGGCCGGGAATTGTACTTTGATGTTGGCTACCAGCGCTGGAGGTATCTGCCGCCGCCGTGGCCGGGCTGGCCGTCGGCTTTTGCTCGGGCCGATGCCTGGCAGATGGTGACCTGGTTCTTTCCGGCGTGGGTCGTGGCGGTGGCGCTGCGGGGCCGGCTCATGTCGCGTCGCGATGTGCGCGGCCTGTTATTTTTTCTGGCCTGTCAGGCAGGGGCGCTGGCCGTGTTCGGGATCGTGCAAATGATCAGCGGGACAGGCTCTATATATTGGCTGCAGCCGCTGAGGGGGTACTTCTTTGCCTCCTTTGCCTATGGCAACCATACCGCGCCGTATTTTGTGCTGTTCGGGGCGCTGACAGCGGGATTGCTCTACGCGGATGTGCTGGATTCGCGCCTGACGGAAGCAAATGGCAGCCGGACACATCTGCGCCATCCCGTACGGGTCGCCGTGCTGGTTGTCCTGCTGCTGCTGTGCCTGGCAGGAGCTATTCTGGGGTTTAGCCGTGCGGGTGTGATTCTGGCGTGTGGCCTGAGCGCGGTGATCTTGGCCTATGGCATCGTACGGGGTTGGAAGATTTTGCCGCCCGCCGGCCGTCTCAACCTAGTGGCGTTGAGCCTGGCTGCCGCCAGCAGTTTGTATTTTGTGGTGGTCAGCCTGGGGGAACGAGGCATCCAGAAAGAGTTCACGTTGCGGGGGCCTTTTGCGGGGGAGGTTCCACAGACACTCTGGGAGCGCATGAATCTGGAACTGGGCTTCCGGCCAAAATTTGCACAGGCCGCCGTGGCCATCTGGCGGGAGGCCCCCTGGTGGGGGGTGGGGGGCTGGGGCTACAAGTACCGGGTGGCTGACCATGTGCCAGAGAAATTTTGGAACAGCCTGGAGCGACGGGGATGGGCCAATGTCCATTTTGATTTTCTTCAGTTTTTAGCCGAATTTGGACTGGTTGGAATGGGGCTGCTGATGGGAGCCCTGAGCGTAATGGTTTGGCACTTGTTTCGCGGGCCCAGGCGTGGCGCGCTCTGGGTGATGGGGGTGGGGGGATTGGCCTTGGTGGTGGTGTTTAGCCTGATTGATCTCCCCTTCCGCTGTCCGGCCATTTTGTTGACCTGGGTGGCCGTGCTGGGCGCCTTGCCGGTGGCCTGCGAGGCCCGACATCTTACCCAACCGAGTCAAGTGGTGGGATTGAATTCGAAAGGATAGTCGTATGAATGATCCACGATTTAATCACCCATCGCCTGTCGTTCCAGAACGGGCGCCGCCCCCCTCCCCACCGCCGTACTATTCAGAACCCCAAGTGGACGCCGGGCCGTTTCAAGCGTTGGACCCAATGCGCTTGCTGCGGATTGCTTATATAAAATGGTTGACCATCGTGCTCACCGTCGCCTTTGTCCTGGGAGCCGCCATCTTCTATCTGAGCCGGGCATCCAAAATCTACCAGGCCCAGGCCATGATTGAATTGAGCGTCCGCCGTCCGCGCATCTTGAACAAGCAGGATGCCATGATCGAAGATCCCACCACGGCAATGCAGGTGGAAGAGACGCTCAATACGCAAATCGAGAAATTTAAAAGTGAATTCATGCAATCGCACGTGCGAGCGTCGTATCGGGAGCTGTATCCGGACGATCCGATCGGGGAGGAAGAGTTGACTCGGCGTCTAACGGGGCGGGCAAATTTCTCACTGATGCGCAACACACGATTGGTCCGGGTGTCCTACATGAGCCGAGACCCGGAATTTGCAATCCGAGCCTGCAATGCTTATGCGGCGGGAGCCGAAGCCAGTACACGGGCGGAGAATCGGGCCGTTTCCGATTCCGCGGTGGCCTGGCTGGGGGCGCAGGCCGAGGTGCAGAAGCATGAACTGGATATGGCGGACCAGGCATTGCTGGCGTCCCGTCAGCAGTACCAAGTGGACGTGTTGGAGGGGCAGCGCAAGACGGTGCAGGGTGCACTACTAAGCTTTAACGAGGCCCTGACTCAGATCGAAAATAAAGCGACGCTGGAGCGCAAACTGCTGGAGGCGCTGAGTGCGGTCGCGCTGGTGCCCGAGAAGGCCGGTGACCTGCCGGTGGACATTCCACGTGCGGCCGACGTGGCTAACGCGTTGGAACGCTGTCGCGTGGCGGTTTCCGAGCGGGACCGGCTGATGTCGCGCTATACCGAGCGGCATCCGGCGGTGCAGGCGCAGAACCAGGCGATGGACCTCTATCGGGAGCAGGCGATGGCGGCATTACTGCGCGCCAAAAGCACGGCCGCAGCCAATCTGGCCCTGTATGAAGACCAAGTGACTAGTCTGCGCCAGAAAAAAGAAGAACAGCTTAAGTTGGCCTCAGATTTGGACCGCGACATCCTGGATGCGACGATGAAGATCGCCGCGCTGGAGCGGGCGCGTAGCGCAGCAGATGCCTCATTTTTAGGGGTGTTGTACCGCATCCAGGAGGCGCGGCTGTCAGCGGACGAGAACACCGCCACCGTCAAGCTGGTGGATAGTGCCCGGCGGGCAATTCAGGTTCATCCACGACCACTGCGAGTACTATTCATGGCGCTGCTGTTGGGGGGGGGGCTAGGCTTCGGCTTGGCATTTCTTACGGACCTGCTCGAAGATCATGTAGTGGATGCCAGTGACATTGAAAGTGGCATGGGCGTCAAGATCCTGGCCACGATTCCGCATATGCGCACGAACGACCGCAAGGAGATCGCGTTGGCCACCCTCACGCATTCGCATGGCGAGATCGTAGAGGCCTTCGCCGGGTTGCGTTCGGTGCTGGATTCCGTCGCCTACCGGGAGCAGGCACGGGCCATTCTGGTGGCTAGTTCACTGCCAGAAGAAGGCAAAACGACGGCCTGTTGCAACCTGGCGACTGCCTGCGCACGAACCGGCCAGCGGACCCTGCTGATCGATTTTGATTTGCGCCGTCCGCGGATTGGCGGGATTTTCCCCATTCCGCCCGGGCATCAGGGACTGCTGGAATATCTGGGTAGCGAGAACACCCAGCCTCAGGACCTCACGTATGCCTCAGGCTCTCCAAACCTCGACATTATTGCGTCGCGCGTATCGCGGGAGGCACGTCCGGCCGAACTGGTGGGAGGGGGCAAGGTGGCCGACCTGGTGAAGTGGGCCCGGGCCAACTACGACCGGGTCATCATCGACGTGCCGCCGCTGGGGATCGTTAGTGATGCGCTGTCGCTGGCGGGGCAGGTGGATTGTGTGCTGGTGATGGCGCGGCCAGGCATAAGCCGTAAGCGGGCTGTGCGGCACACGATCCGCCGCTTCCGGGATGTAGGGATTTCAGCCTTGGCGGTGGTGATGAATGATGTGGACCATTCCAAGTTCGCCAATCACGGCTACGGTCCCTACTATCACTACCAGAAGCACTATCAATCATATGGGGTAAGCGAAGCAGCTTCCTCCCCGGCGGGCGAGCCCCCGGTAGAGAATGGATGAGTCGTCCGTGCACGCGAATCCTCGTTTAGATTGAGCCAGAAGGAAACAGCCATGAAAACTATTGCCTTAGTGGGATGCGGACGCATCCTAAACCGCCATATCGAAGCCATTGCCGCCAATCCGGGGCTGAAAATTGCTCTCGTGTGCGACAAGGACGAGGTGAAAGCCCGGGCGGCTGCGGATCGGCTAGGCGTGCCCTTTCTGACGAATTATCGTGAAATTCGCGGTGTGGACATCGCCGTGGTGCTGACGCCGTCGGGGTTGCATCCGCGCCACGTCTCCAACATCGCGGAGTTGACCGATGCCTCCTATATCGTCAGTGAAAAGCCGCTGTCGCTAACATTGCGCGAAGCGTACGAGGTTTATCGCCGGGTGGAAAAAGCGGGCAAGGTCCTGCTGCCCGTCTATCAGAACCGCTATAATCCACTGGTGGCCCATGTTAAGGAGCTGATCGACAGCGGACGGCTGGGCCATATCCATCAGTTCATCTGCAACGTGCTGTGGAACCGCAATGATGACTACTTCAAGATCGACTGGCACGGAACGGCTGAATTCGATGGGGGGGTGCTGTACACACAGGCCAGCCACTATGTCGACATGCTGCACCACTTCTTCGGCGAGGTTGAATCGCACAAGGGCGAGGGCGGGGCACTGCGCGGATTACAAGTATTTGACAGTGTCTCCGCCGTGCTGCGTTTCCGGTCGGGAACCGTGGGTACGCTGAACGCCACGGTGAATGTCTATGAAAAAAACTATGCGACCGAGTTCACCCTCGTCGCAGAAAAAGGAACCATCCGCCTGTCGGGCACCAACCTCAATCAGATTGATTTCTGGAACGTGCAAGGCTTGGAGAAGCCAGACCTGGATTTCAAGCTCGACCATCAGTACGGCAAGGGGCACGACACGCTCTACGGCTACATCTGTGAAGAAAACTGGGCCATGTTCCCGTCGAAAGCCGATGTGCTTTCGGGGATTCGGCTGATGGAGATGCTGTCGTATTAGTTGGTCGTTGATCGTTGGTTGTTGGTTGAGAACAGCCGGAGAAACTGGACGTTATGGGAAACTATCAAGAGCTGTTGGCATGGTAGAAGGCCATGGACCTTGCCGAGGCGGTATATTGCCAGACCCGGGAGTTTCCCAAAGAGGAAGTATATGGGCTGACCTCCCAAATTCGGAGGGCCACTATCTCAATTCCGTCAAATATTGCCGAAGGAGCATCCCGTGCCGGACAAAAGGAGTTTTTACAATTCCTTTATATTGCCAGGGGGTCGGCCTCCGAGTTGGAAACTCAGTTGGCACTTGCTGTGAGAATTGGGTTTCTTGCTGAAACCCCGGAGTTATTTTCGAAACTCACCAGCGTCAAGCAGCTGATCAATGGCTTAATTCGCTCGCTGAAAGGAAATTTGTCATGAACGACCAACGACCAACCACCAACCACCAACCACCAACCCCATTCTTCTGCCACGACTCCTCCTACGTCGACGATGGCGCCCAGATCGGGGTTGGCACGAAGATTTGGCACTTTAGCCACATCATGAAGGGCGCAAAAATTGGGGAACGTTGTGTGTTTGGCCAGAACGTGAATGTCGATAGCGGGGTGATCATTGGCGATAACGTCAAGGTACAGAACAACGTATCGATCTATACGGGAACGGTGATCGAAGACGACGTTTTTCTGGGGCCATCGTGCGTGCTGACCAACGTGACTAATCCCCGCAGTCAAGTCAATCGGCACAGCCTGTACGAGAAAACCCTCATCCGCCGCGGAGCCACCATCGGCGCCAACGCCACCATTGTGTGCGGTGTCACCCTGGGGCGTTACTGTTTCATCGCCGCGGGCAGCGTGGTGACAAAAGATGTTCCCGACTATGCGCTAGTAATGGGCAATCCCGCCCGCCAAAAGGGCTGGATGAGCCGTCATGGTCACATTCTCCGCCCCCCACCAACAACTGACAACCAACAGCCAACAACCATCATGACCTGCCCGGAATCCGGGTTTCGCTACGAATTGACCACCAACCAACAACTATCAACGACCAACCCTGTCTTGAAATGTCTTGATCTCGATGAAGAAGCCCCGCTACCTCTGGAATTGGGAAAAGGCACCATTGGCTATCACCAATTCAAGACCTGCTGATTTCCTTTCGATCTTCTCGCCCGTTTGCGCGGCACAGGTTGTCCTTCGCCAAATCCAGCGTTACGCCCGCGTGCTACTGTCCGCCTGGTAAAATTCCCTTATGTTCCTGATGTCCACTATCCGTCGTTACACAGACAAGCTGTCCGTTACCAAGCGGAAGGTGTTGGCCAACGTGTATTGGGCAGTATTGGGCAAGGTGGTCCGAATTGTTTCGGAGCTTTTTGTTGGGATATTGGTGGCGCGCTATCTGGGGCCAGCCCAGTACGGCACCATGAGCTATGTTATTAGCTTCGTTAGCTTGTTCTCGATTCTGGCCACTTTTGGGTTGGACAATATTGAGATTCGCGAGTTGGCGCGGAATCAGGTCACGAAGGAGGTTTTGATCGGGACGGCGTTTCGTCTCAAACTTGTTCTGGCCTGCATCACCTTTGTTATTATCGGGGGCGTCGTCTTGGCTTTTGAGACGGATAGGTTCACGCAGATCATGATCATGGTCTACGCGGTTTCCGTCATCGTGAACAGCATTGGGGTTATCCGTAATTATTTCACATCGATCGTGTTGAATGAGTATGTGGTTAAGACTGAGATATTCCGAACCATCGTCGGGATGAGTATCAAGTTATTATTACTGTTGTTTCGCGCTCCGCTCGCTTGGTTTATCATCGCGGTGACATTTGATTCGATCTTAGTGGCCAGTGGCTATCTATACTCGTATGCATCTAAAGTTGGGCGAGTATCGGACTGGGCCTATAGTGGGCAGGTTGCCCGTTATTTGCTCCGACATTCTTTTCCATTATTGCTATCGGGCGCGGCGGTGCTGATCTATCAACGCATCGATCAGGTCATGATCCGGCATATGATTGATAGTGCGTCCGTAGGCTATTTTTCAATAGCTGCAAAATTTACTGAATTGATCCAGTTTTTACCACTCGTGATGTCTCAAACCATCGCGCCGCTGCTGATTCGTGCCCGGGAAACGAACCGGGAGACTTATCACCGAAAACGGCAGCAATTCGTGGATGTCATCGTTTGGACGGCGCTTTTGCTTGCCGTGGCCGTAAGCCTCAGTTCTTTCTGGCTGGTACGTTTGACGTATGGGGCACAGTATTTGAAGGCCGTGCCTGTTTTACAGATATTGGCTTTTAAGTCTGTGGGAATGGCACTGCAGGCTTCCTCTGGGCAGTTGATCATTATCGAGCATTTACAAAAATGGGCAGTGATTCGAAATCTGATTGGGGTGGTGATTTGCGTGGGAATGAATTTACTGTTGATCCCTAAATTTGGAATTGTTGGCTCCGCTTGGGCCACGATTATCACGGTGGTATTTACGGGTTGCTTGGCCAACGTATTCATACCACCGTATTATCCGGTTTTGAAAATCCAGTTAAGGGCATTGTTACTGGGCTGGAGAGAATTGCTTCACGTGAGGACACTGTGGGCATGACTGCGTTTTTGGGATATTCCGTAGATCCCGGTCTGCGCTACAAAGGCACGTCCGGGGGGGTCGGCTCCGCATTGTTAAAGTATCTGTTCGACAAGGGGATTGTTCAAACGTCGGTGTCGTTTGACTACGACGCGAAGACGCTTCAGTACGTGCCCAGATTGATCCATGCCTACGAGGAGTATCAGGCGGTGGGGTCTATCTATCACGAGGTTGCACTGGTCGACTTTATCCGCCAAAGCGTTGGGGCAATTCAGGGCGGGTTCGCCTGTTTCTGCCTGCCATGCCAGGCTCGAGCGATCCGCCATATCATTGAGCAACAGCATCACAGGTGCATTTTACTGGGGCTGACGTGCTCCTCTCAGCAGAGCATCGCCGCCACCCACTATCTGTTGAAACGGCTGGGCATCCGTGCCGAAGATGTACAGCGTATTCAATATCGGGGCAATGGTTGGCCTAGCGGTATTCAAATCCACCTGGCGGATGGTCAGACGCGGATCGTCCCTAATGTGCATTCCATCTGGTCGGATATTTTCCATTCGCGTTTATTCATCCCGCCGCGCTGCTTTCGCTGTGAAAACACGCTGAATGATTACGCCGACATCAGCTTGGCCGATCCCTGGCTGGCTTCTTTGCAAACCAACGTTGGGGACGGTAAAACCTTGGTAATGGTGAACACCCCTGACGGCGAAGCCTTGTGGCGTGAGGCCAGCTCTACGATTTGCGAGTCGGAAGTGGTGCCGGCCGGTGTTGCCGCCGCATCCCAGGCTTCGACTATCCGCCGCAAAAAATCCTATGCCCGACACCCTTGGAAAAGAGCGTGGTTGATCAAAATGAATACCAGCCCCTGGTACCGCCGACTGGCAACGCTCCATCCGGCGCTGTTCTGGCTCCACAATCGGTTGCGGATCCTTCTGGAAAGGTCTCGGCCATGAAAATTCTGCTGATCAATCAGCCCGCCAGCAACCGCGGGGATGAAGCTGCGCATCGTGGTTTAATGCGCGCGCTCTGCGCGCGTTATCCGGATGCAAAATTGACGGTGGTGTTCTTGGGGGTGGATCCGGAAAGTGTCCGGGCAATGCAGGTGCAAAGGCCGAACATCGACTATGTTTTGATTCCGCTGCGGCGTTCGGAGGCTTGTCGAATCCCCGTGTATGCTTCCATGCTGCATCTCCGCGCACTAGTGACGCACCTGCATCCCGCCTACCGGCGACTGAGGCAGTTGATGTGCCAAGCCGACTATATTGTAAACGCCCCGGGCGGAATCTGCATGGGCGGGTTCCAGAATTGGGGACATGTGTTCCATCTGGAGATGGCCCGCGGCTGCCGGAAGCCCGTGGCCTATTATTCCCGGTCGTTTGGCCCGTTTCGGGAACGCAGTCGGCGTGAACGCCTTTTTAAGCGACTCAGTTTGGACCTGCTGCGTTCGTTCGACTTTCTCGCCATTCGCGATTCGAAGACCATGGCTCTGGCCGATCAGCTGGGATTGCGTTATGTCGCCGCAATCGATGCCGCCTTTCTGGACGTTCCGACGGCTTCCATCCCGTCGGAAGTAGACACCGCCATTGGCTCAGGGGCTTACACTGTATTTGTGCCGAATTCACTTGTTTGGCACGTCGACTATCGCAGTGCAGACCCTCAGCGTATCGACCAGTTTTATTTAGCCATCCTGGATCGTTTGTGCGTCACGGGGGGGAGTGAAAAGGTGGTGATGCTACCTCAGTTGTATAACGTGGGAAGACATGGTGATTTCCACTATTTTGAAAAACTGAAGGCACTGAGCGCACACCGAGACCGGATTGTCGTACTTCCGGAAACCTATGGCTCCGATGTGCAGCAGTCCATTATCGCCAAGGCCAAATTCATGGTGGGGGCCCGCTACCACTCGATCGTCTTTGCGCTGAACAACCGGGTTCCATTCGTTTCCCTTTCCTATGAGCACAAAATGCCGGGGTTGCTGGCGATCTTGGGACAGAATGGCCGAGGGGTAGATATCCGGTCGCTGGGGCAGGCGGGTTTCGACGAGGCGGCTTGCTTGCGCAAAATCGAGATTGGGCTGGAGCAGTCCCAGCTTCCGGATACAGTCACTGATCATGCCCACGCCTTGGCGCAAGAGTGCTTTCAGGCGTTATGTCGGCGTATTGATTCGTTCGATAGCTTTGAGCCGGTTGGTCGTAGCAAAAAAGTCGCGTCCCCAGTGCCGGGAACAATGCCGTGAGCTTGTCTATGGAACAGCCGGTTCCCAAAGTCGGCATTGTCGTCCTGAATTACCGGAATTTCGTCGACACGGTGGCCTGCCTGCAATCATTGGCGCACGCCACGTATCCTCGGGTTGAAACCATCGTGGTGGACAATGATTCGCGCAACAATTCCCTCCAGCGGATCGGTCAGGATCTCGAGTCCCGAGGGATCCCCTGCGCGCGACTGGACAAAGAAGAAGTCGGCGGATGTTTTCATTTTCAGGAAAGCGTGTTTCTAGTGCAGGCTTCCGCCAACCGTGGCTATGCGGCAGGCAATAACTTGGGTATCCGTGCCGCGCTGGCAAGGGGATGCGACTACGTACTGATTCTTAACAATGATACGGAGGTCTATCCGGGTTTTTTGGAGCCGCTCGTGGCCTATGCCGAAGCCCATCCGGAACTTGGCGCGGTGGGGCCTAAAATCCTGAATATAGCTGGGCGTGTAGAACGCAATTGTGCCCGGCGCCGTCCCAATTTGAGATTCTATTTCTTTGCAACGGGGATTGGGCGAAAAGTGTGGCCCAACAATCCATGGAGTCGTGGGCATCATTATGAGGGAGAGTATGACTATGATGAGCCCAAGAGTGTCGATTTGCTTTCAGGGTCGTGCATGTTGCTCAGAGGAACGGCGCTGGAGCAGATCGGATTGTTCGATGAAACCACCTTCTTGTATCTAGAAGAGCTGATCCTGCATGAGAAGTTCCGGTCGTGGGGCTGGCGACAGGCGATTGTTCCCGCAAGCGTGATCATGCACAAAGGAGGGCAATCCACCCGTAATGAACAGCCAGCCCATATCCAGAAAGCAGCGCGAGAGAGCCTACTCTATTACCTGAAGCATTATCGGCATTTCGGATGGTTTACTCGTCTGCTGATCGACTGGAATGTAAACCGTCTGCCAAATTTTTATTCGGCCAGGCGAAGAACTGCAACCGAGATCCGGCCCACGAACGCCCAGTAAATGATTCCAGTAAAACCAACATCAATCTTCCCATGTGATCCACTAGAGCGCAAATGGACCTATCTGGCGATGGTGTGGGCACTCTTTTTTCTCTTAGCCTTCACGCTGGGGCAAATACCTCAATTTGTACAGAAAACGATCTGGATCGGTGCCGGACTTGTTGGCATGACCACGGTGCCGATGTTTAGCAAGTACATCCGGTATCAACATATTCCCGGAGAAGGAAAAGTACTGCTGTGTTTTTTGCTTTGGGCGGCGGCGGGGATTATCGTCGCCACAGATATGCCCTTATTCTTTAGAAACCTCAAACTGGTCACGGAATTTGTTCTGATTGTCATCAGTATCGCATTGATTTTGGAGCGCTCTGGAGCCGCCCAGTGGTTGTATCTGGCGTTTCTGCTAGCCGGAGTTATTCGAATCTTCTTAGGCGAGAACCCCATCAGTTTAGGGCAGATCATGCAGACGGGAAAAATCATTGATCGCATCGATGCGGCCAATTCGATTGGATATCTTTGCGCGTTTGGGATGTTGGGAATGTTGGCCTGTCTGGGCGAAACCCGACGGATACAGGTGCGAGTTGCCTTGATGTTCGGTGGCGTCATATCTTTATACGGTGTGGTGCTCTCGGCCTCGCGCGGAGCTTTTATTACTCTGATTGCGACCATTGTTTTGTGGTCGATTCTATGTTTGGTGGGGTCTTCACGTTTTAAGTTTACAGCGGTGATTGGAGCCATATTTATATTGATTTTGTCATATTGGACTTACCAATTTATTGTCAGAGAAACCTATATGGGCGTGCGCTACACGAAGGCTGTTGGAATGGAGGATGGTAGCACCCAGGCGCGCGTCAATTTAGCTGCAATCGGATTGGGCATCATTGGGGCAAACCCACTTTTAGGGTGTGGACTGGGGCAATTCAACGCTGTTTCCGGCACTGGAATGTATGCTCACAACGACCTCATTGAGGTATCAGTGGCTACGGGGGTACCCGGCTTCTTGTTGTATTACTCGGTCTACTGGATGGCGTGGCGCCGTTTGACCTGGAGCCTGCGTTATCTGCGCGATCCGCAAATGAAATATCGAATCAATATCGCACGGGTGGCGCTGCTGGTTCTTTTGATTTCCGGCACCCTTGCACGGCCAATTTTTATCAGTCAAGATACCATGTTTATGCTCGGCATCGTAGTAGGCATGGCCCATTGGGCTGAGACGATGGCCCGTAGAGCTCGTCTCGATATGGGGCGGATGCTTAGTTCGGTGCCGTCCCCGGAACACAGTATATTCGAGCCCGATTTTCAAAATCGTGGCGGCAACGGTTCGTTTGCTTATTAATTAGAAATTATTATGAGCTCCTTACTAAAATCCGCATTCTCCCACTTGCCCTTCGGTCTATTGCGTCGAATCAAGATTTCGATCGATTCACGCGCTCTCCATTCCCGTCACCGAGCATCGGAGCGCAATCTGCGGGAAGCGGCCGCCGGTCTTTCGGCCCGGAGTCTATCCGGCGAGACGACGCGGGAGGAGTGGGAGCAGCGGCGTCCCGTGGTGCACCAACAGTTGCAGTCCATGCTGGGATTGGATCCGCTGCCAGAACGAACGCCGCTCCATGCCCAAATGATGGGGGACCGGGAGTACCCGTCTTATCGGCTCGAAAAAATCCTATTTGAAAGCCGGCCCGGACTTTATGTAACGGCGAATTTTTATCTGCCCAAGAATTCGCTCGGTCCAGTGCCTTGTGTGATCTATCTGAATGGACATTGGCCGTCCTTGGATGGTGCCAAAACAGGGCTGCAAGACCGCTATCTTTGGTATCCCGCGCATGGATTTGCCCTGCTCGTGATTGATCCAGTCGGGTTCGGTGAAATTCCGGGCGTACATGCAGGGACCAATAGGCTCAACTGGTGGCATTGGCTTTCCTTGGGCTATACACCGGCCGGGGTTGAGGTTTGGAATGCTATGCGGGGCGTGGATTGGTTGGCGACGCGCCCCGAAGTGGATTCTACACGGATCGGTGTGACGGGCATCTCCGGTGGCGGGGTAATGACTCAGTTCCTGGCGGCGCTCGATGATCGGATATCTGTGGCAGTGCCATCGTGTTCAACCTATACGCTGGGTTCTCAAGCTGCGCTTGGTGATCTTCTCGTGCAACAATGCGATTGCACGTATTATCCCAATGTATATGGCATCGATTTCCCTGAAATCCTGGCGCTCAGCGCACCGAAGCCATTGCTTATTCTAGGAGGACGCAAAGATCTGATCTTCCCCCCGGTTGGTTTTCGGGCAGCCTTTCAGCGGACGCGCCGGATTTATGAGCTCATGGCTGAATCAGGGCAAACGGTTAATCGCCTCCGGTTGATCGAGTCTAACCATGGGCACACCGATCCGCCTCTATTTCTACAGGCTGCCCGCCAGTGGATGTGCCAGTGGCTGGAGATGCCACATATTTCTGAGGCTGAGTTGCAGGAAGATGGCCCTGAACCGGAAACTCCCGGGAATCTGCGATGTATAGATAAAATTCCTCCCCGGGCGTTGAATGCTTGCATTCAGGATGAATGGATACCGATCCCTGAACGACGACCGCCCGTCAGTCGAGAGGCCTGGGCCCGGCGCAAGACAAAATTGGCGGAGACTCTACGTGCGACCACCTTTGCCTGGTTCCCACAGACGGAAATTCCATTTCGGACTCGGCCGCGCCCGGGGGCCGGTGGATATGCCGGCACTCTGAGCCATTTTCAAGAGTATGAGTTCGATAGCGAGCCGGGAGTCCCCGTCAAGGTCAGTTTGTTAACGCCCCGAGACCGGATGGGCCCTATTCCCCTCATCGTGTGGATCAGAGAGCCAGGCGAACTTGTAGCCTTCCCAGATTTGGACGAGTTCCTTCCAGTTCTCCGCACCCATGCTCTGGCTATATTAGCACCTCGATTGTCTGAAAAACAAATTTCCGGACGAGAATTTGCTCGCATTGAGCGTACGGCAGCATTGGTGGGACGGAGTCGCACGTCCTTATGGGTGTGGGATGTTCAGCGAACTGTGGCTTGGGCCATTCGTGATCGAAAAGTTTTGCCTTCTTCGGTTAGCGTCTATGGGCGCGGCGAAACGGGCATTGCCGGACTCTATGCCGCGTTCTTGGGCCCCGCGATCGAGCAGGTGGTGCTGCGCGATCCACCCACATCGCACGTAGAGGGCGCGGCCTTGCCGATGATTTTGCGCCAAACAGACATTGATGAGATTGCGGGCGCAATCGCCCCGCGCCGCCTCACGTTGTTGACTCATCGAAAAGAGGGGTTTGAACTGACACAGCAGATATACCAGCTTCAGGGAATGCCGGACGCTTTTCGCCATGTCATCAGCTTGGCGGAGGCTTTTCGTGAGTATCCGCGTGAAGGAAAAAATCAATGCTGACTGCAGCGCAATACGCGGAGCAGCAGCAGCAATTGGGACGCCGCATCCATAAGCATGAAGGGATTTACTGGGAGGAAATTGTGCGCTTCTATTGCAAACCAGCTTTCCCTTATCAGTGCTTTGCCAAGGGGACAGCTCGGCCTGAACGTCGGAAAAGAATGCTGGGGTTTAGCCATCCGGTGCCTTGCCGGGAACAGGGCAACCGGAGCTTGACCTTGATGATGCTTGAACGCGGACAGCTCGATGAGTACAGCTTGGAAAAATTACCCTCCAAGAAGAGAAATCAGGTGCGGCGCGCTTTGGAGCAATGCGTGGTTCTGCCAATAAGGGATATTGAAAACCACTTGGAAAGTATTCGTGAGATTAATATAGCCCAAGCAACACGCCAAGAGCAGGGGGCAGGCGCCGAAGTGCCTGCGGCGCGTTATGTTCAGGAAGCCAACGCTTGGCGTATGCAAATTCGCAGGGAATTCGCCGTGGGAGTGGGGCGTGAATGGTGGGGAGCCTTTGTGGGGGAGCACCTTGCCGCCTATATTCGGACCTATCAGGTGGAGGGCACTCGCGTCATCGAACAGGCCAAGACAAACACGCTCTATTTCAAGGCCAATCCTATGGATGCCTTATATTTTACCGTGCTTTCCGCGGCGGCGGAAACAATGGCCTGCCAGCGAGTCATCAATGGCTCGCCCTTGCACGAAAGCGTAAACCACTACAAGCGACAATTTTTGTTCCAGGCTATTGAATTTCCCATATATTCTTCGAATGCTTGGCTGGTTGAAATGGCCAAACGACTGAAAGAAAAAGGGCGGCGGCGGCCACTCGCTCAAGAATGATGACAGACGAAAGTCATAAGACCAGCTATACGTCCTAAAAGATAGTGTCAGATGATTACGGAAGAAGTTTTTGCACAAGAAGAAGCGCGGTTGGGCCAGTCGGTTCATATGCGTAATGGCATTTGGTGGGTGCGAGTGGCGCCTGGCTATTGTAAGCCCGTTCATGAATTCCGCCTCATTGCGCCCGGGAGCTTCAAGCCGCGTTTGCTCAGGTCGTGGATCGGTTATTCTCATCAGGTGCCGGATCCAGTTCAAGGAAATCGAAGCATGGTGTGGAATATGCTGCAAGGCGCGGAGTTGAAGAACTTCTCGCTCGAGCGGTTGAGAAGCAAGCGTCGCAACATGGTGCGGGGTGGTTTGCGTGATTGTCGGGTAGATGTAATGCTGCCAGAGGAGAGAATTCTCGAACAGATGCGGCAAATTAATATTTCACAAGCCCAGCGTTTTGAGGCCATTCAGGAAAAGCCCATCTTTCTGCCGCCAGATTATTATACCACCCATGCTTCTAAGTGGCGCGCTGATATGTTAAAACTATTCAGTCATGCAGGGCACCAATTTATTGGAGCCTTTGTGAATGAGCGGTTGGCAGCCTATAGCAATGTGATTCGTATTGAAGGCACCTGGATGTTCGGTGCAGTAAAAAGCCACCAGGAGGAACTCAAGCATCGTCCTGTTGACGCTCTTTATTTCTATGTTCTGAGCCGTGCCTCTCAAAGTAGCGATTGCCAGCGAGTGGTTAATGGAGGCGGGGAGGATGAACGGCCCAGCCTCACCAGTTTCAAGAGAGATTTTCTGCTAAACCCAGTAGTGGTTCCTTATTATACCCGGACGTTGATTCCGTTGGATCGACTGCGCCAGTTGAAAAATATATTCCAGAGTCGCCGGGCCAAGAGCGAACCGTCTTCACCAGTTGCCCAAGAATAACCAATTGTAGAGTGATGATAAAGATCGATATACGATGAAGACCGGCGGGGAAACTCACCTGGAATGCGTCCCTTCCAAGAGAATAGCGCGGCGTTGCAACAAGGCAAAGCAAGATGAGAGAATTCATTAAAATCAGTGTTCATTGGCTAGCTCGTTTAGCGGTGGTACCCTGTCTGGTAATATATTGGGCGGAGGCGTTCGTGGTTGGGAAAAATGTGGCCCTGTGCAATATGACGGAATTCCTGGCGCTTTTTCCAGGCGTGCCGGGCAGATATTTGCGCACGGCATTCCTTACCATGGCGATTGCGGAATGTGATCGTTCGGCCTCTATTGGCTTTGGCACTACATTCTCCAAGTGCGGAGCCAGGGTGGGGAAAAACACATATATTGGTGCGAATTGCTCGATTGGCTTGGCCACCATTCACGACGGTGCCCTGATTGCGTCAGGAGTGTACGTCACAAGCGGAGCCGGTCAGCATGGTATGGCAGAATTGGATGTGCCCATCCGGGAACAAAACGGAGTGGACCAGCGGGTGGTGCTCGGGGCGGGGTGCTGGATTGGAACGAATGCAGTGGTCATGGCTGATGTCGGTACCGGGGCGGTCGTCGCGGCAGGTGCAGTAGTGACCAAAGCACTCCCGGATTTTGTAATCGCGGGCGGGGTGCCAGCCCGGGTGCTTCGCTCGCGCAGGCCGGCGGATCAACCACCGGAGGCCTCTTGAGCATCCTGACGGAACAATCGGAACGCACATTGCGTTCGATATGTATTGTTACCCATGGTTATCCTTGCGCATCGCATCCCACGTGGTTTCCGTTTACTCAGCAGTTTGCACATGCTGCGGCGCGCACCGGCATGACGGTGACCGTTATCGCGCCGGTACCATTGCATCACGCGGGGACGGTGCGTCCGGCGGCGTATAATCTAGAAACCGTGACTGGCGGTGGCCGGGTGGCGGTTTATCGCCCACGCTATTTATCTGTTTCCTCAATACCGTTTGCCCGATGGAATACTGCCCAGATCGGCTTGGCATCATTTACGGCTGCAGTCCGCACTGTTTTGAAGTCTGGGCAGGTTACAAAGCCTGATGCACTGTATGGGCATTTCCTATATTTGGGCGGTGCAACGGTGGTTCGATTGGGCAGGGAGTTGGGTATCCCCGCGTTCCCGATGGTGGGGGATGGGCGCCTCAACAGCATGGAGCCTTTTGGCGCGAAGCGGACTGCCCAGCTTTTAGCCGGTGCAGCGGGATTTATGGCCAATTCTTCTGGCCTAGCGATCCAGTTACAGCAGGATCTTGGCATTCCGGCAGAGCGGGTCGGAGTCTTCCCCAACGGGGTTGATCATAAGATTTTTACTCCTCACGATCAGAAAAAAATGAGAGAAAAATGGAAGCTGCCGCAGGATCGTTTCCTCGTGATTTGCGTCGCTAAGCAGGATTGGCAGAAAGGTCCTGTCCGTGTAGGAGCGGCGATCGCGGATTTAGCCAGCGTAGGTGGAGTTTTCGTGGGGGCGGGTTCTCATCCCCCCCATGCCGACAACATCATTTTCAATCAATCAGTGACACATGCTCAGGTCCCGGAATTGCTGTCGGCGGCGGACCTGTTTGTTTTGCCCAGCACATTTGAGGGATGCAGCAATGCTTTGTTGGAAGCGATGGCCTGCGGACTGCCGGTGGTAGCCTCAGTGGGTGAATTCAACGATGATATCTTGAATACAGACGTCGCCATCCGTATTGATCCTCTGAATGTGGGGTCTATCCGCGACGCCATTATAGCGTTGCGCGACGATCCCGACCGACGCACGCGCATGGCGCAAGCGGCGCGCGCGTGGTCGAAGAACTTTGACATCGATCAACGTGTACAACAAATGTTGACGTTCATGGCGACTCACCGGAGCCTGTAAAATAACTCGGATATCACAAGACGATCATGAAACGCATTGCTCTAATTGAACCCAACCACAGTCACGAAGAAGTACTCTTTCCGTTGATTGAATTATTGCATGGAATGTACGATGTGCATGTGGTCGCCCCGCAAACGCTCCTGGATGTAGATTTACTAAAAGACACGCGCCATTTATACCAGGCCGCTGCTTATACCCCTGCACTTCCCCGGCATAGGATTAGGCGCACGCTTGGCATCTGGCAAAAATATGCAGCGATCCGCAGGGTTGTAGATCAAATCAAACCGGAGTTAGTCATCTTTAATTCTGTTCAAACCCGGGCGGATGAATGTTGCATAGCCTGGGTATTCCGTAATTATCCGAAAATCAGGATGATCCATAATTTCCAAAACTGCCTCTCGCCGTTGGGGCGTCTGCTCTATTCGGTGTTTGATGGAAATCTCGTGATTTCTGAGCAGGTATATCGCTATGTCACTACTCAGCATCCACATGTCAACAAACTGGGCTACGTCTTGCCGATATTCTTTAGTGGCTTCAGGGCTTCTGCACCAGCACATTTGCCCACCCTGAACTCAACTGACGAGTGTGTGAAACTGGGTGTGTTTGGCAGCATCGAGCAAGCCCGGCGCAATTATCGCGGCCTGCTGGACGCTCTTTCAAAATGGGCGGGACAAGGCGAGAGCACTCCATTCCATGTGCATCTGGCAGGAAAAGCACCGGCGTGGTTGCAGGCCGAAATTAGGCAACATAACTTACAACAAATTGTCACCATCTATGACCAGTTTATTCCGTTTCGTGAAATGTTTAACCTGTTCGACGAGATGGATGTCGTACTGTTTCTGATCGATGACTCTGTGGCCAATGCCCGCCATTACAATCGCTACAAGATCAGCGGGACCTCTACGTTGCTGAAGGCATTCCCTAAAGTGTGCGCATCCTCCACTGATTTCGACTTGGATGACACTCTGCAAGCGAGGTCATATCTCTACGACGGCCAGGATATCCAAGGTCTGTTGGAGCGAATTGCCCAAGGAGAAATCACGCACTCGACCATTCAAGCCAAGCTGGCAGCCACGCCGCCCGCTACTGAGTTTTCTTTTGAGCGACAGCAGGCCAAGCTTATTGAAATGATCGAAAAGGTGACGATGCGTCCATGAATATCCGCCCCATAACCGAAGCTGAAAATATCACATTTGATGAGTTGGCACGGCTTCACGGAACGATCTTTAACCGCTTGGATTGGCTGGCGCTGTTTGGCGGCCAGATGCATAAAATCGGTCTTTTCTCCGATGGCGGGGAAATGGTGGGAGGGGTGACGTTGTATGAGGAGCGACACTGGGGGATGAAAATTCTGCGCCGGGCCCCGTTCACGCCGACGTGCGGCCCGTTTTTGGCCGTGAAGTCGCAGAATCCGGTTGCCGTACTCGAAGAATACCGCAAGGCACTGGAGTGCGTGGCCGATTATCTTGAGAAAATAGCTCCGGCGATTTGCATGCTGCCGTTGGATCAACGGATTACCGACGTATTGCCGCTATTTTGGCGTGGCTACAAGGTAATTCCCCAGTACACCTATCTGTTGGATTTAGCACTTCCCCTGGAGCAGATCCGAAAGAATATGTCGCCTGTTCGCCGTAATGACATGTCCAAAGCAAAACGGGACGGATTAGTTGTCCGCCAGGTACAGGACATGGGGGTGGTCCGGGATCTCGTGCTCAACAGCTTTGACCGGCAGCAAAAATCTGTGGATCGAGCTCGACTGGAGAGCATCCTTTTTCAATATGCGAATCCGGACAATAGTTTTGCCTGTGTGACGTATTGGGATGAGATGCCAATCACCGCTTGTTTTATTGTTCATGACTCCCAAACCGCCTACTATCTTTTGGGCGGGTATCGAGCAGAAGATCGCCACCACGGGGCGGGGGCCTTCGCTGTTTTCGAAGCCATTCGCCACGCACAGGAATTGGGATTGCAGACGTTCGACTTTGAAGGATCCGTGATTCCGCCGATCGAGCGATTCTTTAGGGGGTTCGGCGGTCGGCTGGCGCCATATTTCACGATCAATAAGGCCTGGTGGCCCCTTGAAATTGGCCTCAAATTTTTCAAACGGGGATTTTTCTAGATGTCCGCGCCTGTCTATTCAATTTCCCAGACCGAACTCTTGAATGCCAATCTATTGGCTCGGGGGCTGGCGATTTGGACGGTGGTGGCCTGCCATGTCGCCCTTGCGCACCCTTTTTGGAAGCCGGTGTCGGTATTTGCCAGCGCGGGCAAGCTGGCCGTCTCCATTTTCCTGTTTTTATCAGGCCTGCTGCTGCAGGTTCAGGTGAACCGCGCGGATGGAAAACTGGATATTTTGACGTGGCTCAAAAGGCGCTTCTTCCGGATCTATCCGGTTTATTGGGCTGGGCTGGCACTAACCCTGCTTTGCGCGTGGAGTTTTCGTGGCAGGATTTATGATGCAGGGACTATCGTCATCAATATCCTGGGCATTCCAATATGGATCAGGGCAACGGTCGTGTCGTGCGGCTATGCCACGCCGTTCTGGTTCATTTCACTGCTGCTGCTGTGCTATATTTTGTTTCTATTTGTCCGACGCGTCCGGCGCAAGGAGTTTCTGGTATTGAGTGCGCTCGCGCTGTCTTTCGTTGCCCTCCGCACGGGATGCTTCATGGGGGCTGCGGCGTTTGCCTTCCCAGCCTTTTTCATGGGAATGGTTATGGCCGACCGGTTGCAGAAACGAGGAGATGTGCCTTCCGATGCACGGCTTCAGATGGCCATTTTTATTCCTCTGTTGGGGATGCTGGCGTTTGTATTTAAGGGCCACAATTTTATCTCACTAGAAGCGCGATACACCATTTGGTTAAACTTTTTGGGCGGTGTGGGCTTGACCGTTATCCCTTGGTCCACACTGCATCTGGTCGCGTATGCCCAGAAGTCTTTGGCACGAGTGGCCCCGACAGTTTTGGGCGGATTGCTTTGGGTGTCGGGATTGTCCTTTGCTGTGTATTGCATCCATGAGCCGCTACTCGTGGTGGTGGATAAGAGTAGCGGGGCGGGGCACCCGTGGTTCGGGCTGCTGGGATATGTGCTTCTTGTGTTGGGTGTAGGTTTGGGCCTGGATGCTATGGACCAAAAGATCCGGGGCGGTTGATGAAGCGGTTCGTCAAACTTTTAGGCCGGTTCATCTACGAGAAGCGACGATACCTATTCTATGGGTATATTCCGGAACAGGGCGAGGGAACTGCGGATCCCCATGTGAAAGTCTATGCTGCTTGGGACGAGATTCCTCCTCGTTTCCGGAGAAGGGCTTTGGGCACGTCATGGATGAATGCCATGTACTACCGGCTGAGGCGGGGGGAAGCACGGCTCCTGTGTTATTCCGAGGATGGCCAGCGATTAGACGCCTATGGATGGATCCAGGATTGGCGGCCATTCCGGCGTCGGTTCGGCGCCCTGGCCAAGCACGGGACCATGCTGGGCTTTTATTGGACGGCACCCGAGGCGCGAGGTCGGGGCCTTTATGGGCGACTATTATCTCATAGCCTGACGGTTTGTTCCAAAGACCACCCGATTTTGATCGTCACGTCGCCCGAAAACAAGGCCTCGCAACGCGGCATTGATAAGGCCGGGTTCAAGTCGCTTGGCGAATGGGAGGGGCGGATACTTCTCCGATGGTTTTCTCAAATGCATAAAATTCCCCAGTCTATTAAAGGAATTTCCAATGAGCTATCTTGAGCGATTTTCTGAGATGCTGAGGCAGAAAAAACAGCGTTTCGAGGTTGTCGATGGCCAGTTGTTCATTCGTCAGGATCGTTGGGTTGCACCGCTTGGGCCAGTAGCCCATAAATATACCTTAAGCGAAAGACAATGCCAGGACCTGTTGAGAAAATTGGGTGGTTTCTGGGTGCAGTGGACGGACGGGTTCGGCCCCCATGCCAGCGAATCAGAATGGTATGCCCTGGTCTGTCGGAAATATATCCCGGTGGAGGAGATGACGTCCCACAGCATTAGAAAGCAAGTTCGCCGTGGGTTGAATCGTTGCGAGGTCCGCCAGGTCGATGCGCGGGAAATCGCGCAACATGGATACGAGACCTATTGTGCTGCTATCCGAGGGTATGGAAGTCGGGAATCATTGCCAACTGCCGAGGAATTCGCCCGGCGAGTCATGACCGACGCACCGTTTAGCGATGTCCACCATCACTGGGCCGTCTATCACGAAGGCAAGTTGATTGCATTCAACCAAAACAAGACATACGACAAAATAGAAGTTGATTATACGCTGGGGAAGTTCCACCCGGATTATTTAAAGCAATATCCGGCCTATGCATTGTTTCTGACAATGAATGAGTACTATTTGGTCCAACAGCAATTTCAGTATGTCCATGCGGGAGCCCGCTCAATCTCACACGAGACGGATATCCAGGAATTCCTTGTCCGGCTGTTCAATTTTGAAAAAACTCCGACCCGGTTGCATGTGCATTACCGCGCGCCGGTCGGCGCGCTTCTCCATGCGGCCCGACCTTTCAGGGGTTTGGCAAAGGCCGTGTGTCCAAAGGCGGGCGCAGTGCTCGAACTGGATCGTTTTCGCGTGAGGTGAGAGGATGAACACGACCCCTATCGCCTGGCCGGAGCAGCGGAAGTTCGGCCTGTTCCTATCGCACGACGTGGACCAGATCCACGATCGGGAACTGTTTCGGGTGTTGGCTGATCTTAACCACGTCCGGCGCATCTGGACGCAAGGCGAGCAGGGGGATGCTGCACTTGCGCTGCGGCGCGTGGCGCGGGCTTTGTTCACCCCTAAGCCGGCGGAAAAAGATTTCGAGACCATTCTGGCCATCGAGGCGCATTACGGATTCCGCTCCACCTTTTTCGTGCTGCACGATCCGTATTGGAGCCGTCATGGTCCGCGCTACCGCCTGACCTGCCCCGAAATCCGGCGCATCGCACAAATCATCCGCGCCGCGGGATGCGAAATTGGTGTGCATGGGGGCGTGCTGCGCTTTAATCAGGCAAGGGGATACCGCGAGAGCCGTGAGGCCCTGCGCAAAGCACTGGGTGTGGAGGCGGTCGGTATCCGCAATCATCTGTTGCGCTTTTCGGGTGCAGAGACGTGGGCGGCACAGGAAGCCGCCGGATTCCGCTACGATGCTTCCTTCGGATATTCTGATCGTCTTGGGCCACGCGAAGGCCGGATGGCCCCCTTCTTTACGGACCAATCAAAAACCGGGGATAACCGCGGGATTCTTGAACTGCCGCTGACCGTCATGGACGTCACGTTGTTTCGCAATCTCGGACTGGAAGGGGAGGCGGCGCTGGCAGCGGCATGGTCAGCCATTGAGCCAGTGGTGCAAGGCGGGGGCTTGGTCTCACTGCTGTGGCACAACAACTATTTCAATGAACCAGAATATCGCGACTGGCAATGGGTCTATGAGCAACTGCTCGACCGACTGGCGGCCTTGAACCCCTGGTGCGGCACGGGCGCAGAGATCGACCGGTGGTGGCGATCCAAGGCGGGAAATAGCACTTGGGACGGGGAAGAGGCAACAGTATGATGCCGATTATGGCAAACGGAATCATCGCTATCGTACTGGGTTGCGTCACAGGCGTTTTCTTGCTGGCCAAGTGCCTGTTTTTGGCGCCGTATCGAGCGGGCGCGCTGATGCTGGCGGCCAACCTGGTCTATGAAGTGGCAGAGCGCAAGACGCGGTTGCAGCGGGGAACTCTGGATGCCGTCTTGTGGATTGCACTGGCACTGGGCTTCGGACTGTGGACCGGCGCTTGGGCGGGTTGGGTGATGGCCGTTGGCCTGGGGCTAGTGTGGGCGTTGGCGCTTCAGGCTGATGCTGAGGCGAGGGGGGGCTGTCCTGCCCGGCAGGCCCGGGATTGCGCCGGCCGCGTGCCGCTCCCTATTCCCCGGTTAGTAGTCGTGGTTCGCGGCCCAATGTTGGCGCGGAATCGGCAGGTCTATGATTTGGGCGACTGGCCGGAACATTGGGAACAGACGTTCGATGTGTGTGTGCTCAACTCCTCCACGATTCCGGCCCAGTTGCCGATAGAAATTCATGTGGCGTCTGCCTCTGCTCAGATCGAAGTACGTGGCTCGGCGGTATGCAAGCGCCCTGGGCCGGGCCCAGGTGAAATTGTTACGATGTCCTTCTCTTTACTGACACCCCAATGCGGCCCGGGAGGCGAGGTTCGCCTACACGTTCAGCATGGCGACTTTCATTTTCGGCGCACGTTGCGCGTGCGCTCAGTTGTCTCACCGGGCCGAATGGTGCTGCGCGGTGCGTCCATCCACCGCTGGAAGCATGGTGCCCGGGGGGCTTTTGTGTGGCGCGGCGATCAGGATATTTACGACCCCGCTACATTCCAGTCGGCAGAGGGATTACGTGTCGCCTTGGGTATGGCCCAGCGGTTACGCATGCCCAACAGCCTGATGTTGTCTTCCCGCTTGAGCCTGTTGCCCGACGAACACCGCCGGTTTGGCGCACACTACGGTTGGGACCGAAAAACGGAAGAAATTCCGGCGTTTGTTGACTTCCTGCGCAACCAAGTGGACCTGGCAGTGGAGCAGGAGTGGCCCGTGAGCACGCAGCGGCCCTTTGCCGCGGAACTTGGCAATCACATGCATGTACATTACGGGACCCATGCGGCTGCCGCTGAGGGCAATGTTTGGAAGAGCCATGCGGGCATCGGGGCTGGGCATTATCCGTGGCTCAGCCGCTACCCGGCGGATTCATTTACTGAGCAGCGTGACAATGCCCGGGAGTGCTCCCGGGTGTTTGGTGATGTGCTGGGCATTACCCCCACCAGCTTTACCATCCCCAGCGACGTCTACGATAGCGACACGTCGCGAGCGATGGAAGCGGCGGGTCTCGAAGTGGGAACTGAAACGGATTGCCCCAAATGGAAGAAGCTGATCTGGCTGAGTGCGCCGCGCCATCCCGAAGGCTGCGAGCGCTTTGTTGAACTTCCCCGCATGCATCCGCGCGATCCCGAAAATGTATTCCAACTGGCGATGGCTAAATTCTGGGTGGGCATGGCGCGGCGGACAGGAAAGGCCTTGGTCTTTCTGGCGCATCATCACCTCATGCGCTACAACAGCAACTCCGGCGCGGTGCTGGCCGAAGAATTGCTCCGCCATGTTCTCGAATGCCATGACGGTGATTTGTTCATTGGTACATTGACAGCGGTGGGGCGCTATTGGCGCGATGTGTTGAGCCCCCGCACTCGCTGCGTGCAGGTGGCCACAGAGAGTCGGCGGATTACCGTGACCAATACCGGCACTCGCGATCTGGAAGCGCTGCCGCTGGAAATCGATCTGGGCAACGGCAAACGTCATCTGCGGCTGGTCGACGTGCCGGCTGATGCAACGATTACAGTTGAAGTGTAAATGATGAATGTTGAAGTTGGGCCGGAGGCTGCATGGCGGATAAAGTACGGGAATTTGATTTGGAAGACCGCCTAGTTGATTTTGCGTCTTCGATCATTGAGTTAACGGAGTCGTTGCCCAACACGCGCGCAGGGAATCACGTGGCGAGCCAGTTGCTTCGATCCGGGACGTCGTCGGCGCCGAATTACGGCGAAGTGCAAGCGGCGGAGTCCAGAAGAGATTTCGTTCATAAATTGGGAATATGTTTAAAAGAACTGAGAGAATCTCGAATCTGGCTGCGTATCGTTCAACGGCGTAAGATGCTTAAGGTTTCCATGTCGGACGCGATGCTGCGCGAAACCGAGGAACGGATCTGAATTTTCAAGTCCAGCATTGCAACCGCCAAACGCAACGAGGTCAAGCGGTGAACGCGGTTTTCTTCGACATTCAACATTCGACATTCAACATTCAATATTATTGCCTATGAACCCTACTTCGCATTCCCCTGTTTTGCTGCTCGGTGCAGATGAAAATGAAAGCCTGCCGATTTTGGCGAATCTGCACCGGCACGGTGTGCCGGTAACTGCCGCCGCCCCGCGTCGCTTGAGCATGGGGCTGTTCTCGCGCTATCCCGTCCGGCGTCTGATCTCTCCCGATCCCAACGTTGAACCACAGAAGTATATTGAGTGGGTGGAGCAGACCGTAAAGAGCGGAGACTATCCCGTCACGATGGTGTGCGGCGAGACTGCGACGTGGCTGATGGCGCAGGCGCGGGAGCGACTCGAGCCATACACGCGCTTGCCATTGGTAGATATGGCCAAGTTTTACCTGTGCCGCGATAAGTCAAAAACAATGAAAGAAGCCGCCCGGCTGGGCATCCCTATCCCGATGACCTGGTATCCGGATGATGTGGGCATTGATGTCGTGGCGGCGCAAATCCCGGCGTGGCCCGTGGTGCTCAAGCCTTGCATCAGCAACGGTGCGCGCGGCATTAGCTATCCACAAAACGCGGACGAATTAAAGTCCCTGTATGAAAAGACGCGCGCTGATTACGAGTCGTGCATCGTGCAGGAGTTCATTCCACACTCAGGCATGCAATACAAGGCGGAGATCATCCTCGACGCAGATGGGAAGTCGGTCTGTGGCGGCGTCTACGACAAGCCGCGCTTCTATCCGCCGACAGGCGGCTCCAGTACACTCAATTCTACAGTCGACCGGCCCGACATTTTGGATGCTGGTACTCGGTTTTTGCAGGGCATCGGCTGGTACGGAATGGGAGATTGCGACTTCATCGAGGACCCCCGTGATCAGGTGCCCAAGTTGATGGAGGTCAATCCGCGCTTTACCCGCAGTATCAAAGTTCTGGTTGAAGCCGGCTTGGAATATCCCTACGTGCTCTATCGTCTGGCACTGGGGCTTCCCATCGAGCCGCAGTTTGACTACCGCAAAGGCCTCTACCTGCGCTACTTCCTGAGCGATTGTGTCTGGTTTCTGCGCTCGCCCAACCGTTTCAAGGCCCGCCCGAGTTTCTTTTGGTTTTTTGGTCGTAACCTGCGTGATGAAATTTTCTCATGGGCGGATCCACTGCCGACAGTTGCCTTCGTCGTCGTGTTTTTTTCGCGCTTGCTGAATGCGCAGACCCGCCAAGCCATGTTGCGGACGAAAAACAAGTGATAGGTGCTAGGCAACAGAAAACAGAAGGAGCTCGGACTCCGGACCTCTGACCTTGGATCACTATGCGCATTTTGTACGTTCATCAATTCTTTGCCGGCCCCGAAGCACCGGGGCCGGCGCAACCGCGTGCGTTGGTTCGGCGCTTGGCCGAGCGTGGCCATACGGTCGAGGTAGTGGCGTGCAATCTGAATGCCTACAACGAGCAGGTCGAGCCCGAAGAGTTTTACGATGTTTCCGGTGGTGGATCCGTGCGGGTCCATCGTCTGCCGGTGCCGCGCGGTTTGCGGACCAGCTTGGCTCACCGCCTGAAGACCTATGGGCAATTCGCCTGGTCTGCCTATCGCTTTGGCCGTCGAATGGTCGTGCCAGATGTCGTCATGGTCAGTATCCAGCCCCTGTTTGGCGGAGTGGCCGCTATGCGGCTGGCCCGTCGTTGGAAACGGCCCTTCTTGTTAGAAATCCGGGATCTGTGGCCGGATGCGTTGTTGGTCAGAAAGGCCATTGCACGTTGGCAGGCGATGCCGCTTCAAGCCATGGCCCGTTCATTATACTTCGGGGCCGACCGAGTGGTCTGCCTGACCCCGGGGCTCAAAACAGAAATATTGAGCAAAGGCGTCTCGCCGGACCGAATCGATGTGTTTCCCAATGGATGCGACGCGGTCCTCTATTCGACATCACCCGGCACCCGTGAGCGCCAGCGCGCTGAACTGGGCTGGGCCGATACCTTTGTTGCGGTGTATGCCGGAACCCATACAGAAGTGACGGCTATCGATACTATCGTTCGCGCGGCAGCCGCCCTGCGTGCCCGCAGCGACATTCGCTTGGATCTATTTGGTACGGGGCACACCAAACCCAAGGCGATGGCGTTGGCCAAGGAACTGGGTCTGAGCAACATCCATTTCCATGATGCCGTGCCAAAAAGCAGGGTGCCGGAGATTCTTGCCGCCGCTGACGCAGGTCTGATGTCGTTGTTCCGCAGCCCGCTGATCCATATTTATTTTGAAAACAAGTTCATCGACTACATGGGCTCGCGCCTGCCGATTCTGGCGTCCATGGAGGGCGTTCAAGCCGACTTAATCCGCAAGGTCGAGGCGGGTGTCGTGGTACCGACATTCGACTCCGAGGCTCTGGCCCGCGCCATTGCAGATGCAGCGGACCAACCGGACCGATGCCGGGAGATGGGTGTGGCCGGGTATCGGTTCATCTGTGAAAAATTGGACCAGCGCCATATTCTGGACCGCTATGCGGATGTGCTCGAAGCCCTGGCACAGGGCCAGGGCAGCACGCTGCCTGCTTGGGACCCCTTCATATGAGCGGCAGTCTTTTTATAGTTGGCGGTGTCCTGCTGGCGTTGGTGGCGCTGGCGCGCTTGTTTGGTCTGGCCCGATTTCGCATTGGATGGGCGCTATATCTGACCAACGTCTTCTGGGAGGTGTTTCCCAAGAAATTGGGCATGGGGCGCTGTTGGGTGGAGACCTTGGCCGCCGGACTGGGATTGATCTGCATTCGGCTGGGTGGCGCACCTTGGACCCTCGTGGGCGGGTTGGCCGCTGGCGTGATGGTGCTGGAAGCTGTCCAGCGGCTTGCCGTGCGACTGCTGTTTTCCGAACTGCGTATTCCGCGCTTGGTCTACATGCTGGAAGGGCCGTTTGTGGCGCGGTTGCCACGGCATCAGCTCGGTGTGTTGTGGGTGGGTCGACCCATTTCCCTGGAATTACAAGTGGTTAATTCCTCTCGGCAGCCGTGGCCGAATCCACTGCACGTGCGGCTGGAAGCTCCTGCTGGATGGTTGCAAAACAGCGCCATCGAACAGACCATCACGCCCTTGCCGTCTGGCGGCGTGGGACGAGTAAGTTGGACCCTGCGTCCGAATACAGCGTGTTCCTCCGGCGAATGGATCATCCGGATCGATGGCGATCAAATGGTCCAGGGTCTGCGAGTGTCGTTCGATGGCTGCCGGCGTGGCGGAGAGGCCCGGGTAGTAAAGGCCGCCATTACTCGTTATCCCGGGGGGCGCAAAAGTGCCTTTGTCTGGCGGGGCGACATGGACCTCTATGATGTGCGCACGTTCCAGTCCATCGAAGGACTGGAGACGACCTTGGGCCTGGCCGCGTGCTATGCCTTTCCGCAAACGATGTGCCTGTCCACAAGACTCTCGCTCGATGAAAACGCGGCGCGGGCATTTGCGGCTCATCAAGGGCTGGAGACCGGGGCTGCCGACATTCCGCGGTTCATCGAGTGGTTGAATTGTACCGTTGACTTGCGCCACCGGGCACCCTGGCCTGCCCGCGGAGCGGACAAGCCGTATGTCATGGAACTGGGCAATCACGGGCACCTGCATTACGACACCGCCGCGGCGGCGGCACCGGAGAATGACTGGACATCGCACGCCAAGATGGGTGCTGGGCGCTATCCGTGGATGGGGGAGGACACGTCGTCATTCGCTGAGCAGCGCGATAACATTCTTGAGGCGGCACGTTGGTGCGAGCGTTTGTTGGGATTCGTGCCGCGCTCCTGGGCAAAACCGGGGCGTTGCAACGACGCCGACACGGCGCGGGCCGCCGAGGCCGCGGGCTGCGAGGTGCTGAGCGGCTCTGATATCCGCGTTCGCGACAACGTGCTCCTTCAACCACCCCCTCATCATCCTGGCGGGACAAATTCCGTGGAACTGACCTCGCGCTATCCGCCCGATCCGCAGCATGGCTTCCATTTCTTCATGTTGATCTTTTGGTTGAACCGTTCCCGGCGGCTGGGACGCCCGATGGTGTTCATGTGTCACCAGCACATGCGGCAGTGGGACGGGCCCGCCTGTTCACTTTTCACGGAGGCCTTCCTGCGGCGCATGTTGCTCGATTTCCACGGCGATTTCTACGTGGATACACTGTTTGGCGTGGGCAAGTATTGGCGCGAAGTGCTCAGTCCCCGGACGCGGCGACTGAGCGTGTTGCTGGCGGGGTCGCGCCTGATCGTGGAGAACCGCAGCGATATGAATTTTGATCATGTGCCAGTGGACCTGGAACTGGAAGATGGGGCCCGCTCCACCGTGCTGGTTTCGGTTCGTAGCGGACAACAAGTAAAAGTGGATTTGCAGGAGAAGTAGAATGCCGTTGGTTTGCACCATAGACGTCGAGGACTGGGCACAGTCCACTCTCGATACCGATATGCCCATTTCGGACCGGGCGGGGCCCAACATGGAGCGCGTGCTGGATGTGCTGGCCGAAGAAAATGTCAAGGCCACCTGCTTTGTCTTGGGCAAATTTGCCGAGAAGTTTCCGGACACGGTCCGGCGCATCGCGGCGGAGGGACATGAGGTAGCCTCCCATGGGTACGGGCATGTGGATGTGTTCCACCTTTCGCCAACCCAGTTTCGGGAGGATATTCGCCGCTCAAAGGGGCAGTTGGAAGCGCTGACCGGCGCAGCGGTGAAGGGCTATCGCGCTCCGGACTTCTCCATCGTCAAGGAATCGCTGTGGGCGCTGGACATTCTGGCGGAAGAAGGGTTTGTCTATGACGCCAGCATCAATCCGGCGGTTCTGGCGCGGTTCGGCCTGCCGGGGTTTCCGCCGCAGCCGGTGCGGATGCCATTGCGCGGCGACTTAACTCTGGTGGAGCTGCCGGTGGCGACCATGAAACTATTGGGCCGTTTCTTGCCGGTGGCAGGTGGGGGATACCACCGCCTCCTGCCGTATTCGCTTATTCGCTGGGTAATCGAAAGAGCCGTGCTGGCCGGAGAGGTCTTCATGGCCTACTGCCATCCGTATGAATTCGATCCAGACGAATTCAAGCACCTGGGCTATTCACTTCCACTGAAGACCCGCCTGCACCAGGGACTCGGGCGGCGGGGATTCGAGAAAAAATTCAGGCAGATGCTGCGCGAGTTTGAAACCGTCCTGGCCATCCAGGTCGCGGAAAAGACGATGACCGAAGCTCCGGTTTTCGACGGATTGATCACCGGTAAAGGACAGGAACTAGCTACGGATTTCGCGGATCTCGCGGATGGGAAACCCCAAGCAAATTCCGGATCGGATCCGCGCGATCCGCGAAATCCATAGTTGGATTTAGAAGAAGAGATTCATGGAATTGTTGCATAAAGAGATCACGGAGCAGATCATTGGCGCGGCCTATGAGGTCGGCCATGTTCTGGGATGCTGACCTGCAAATAAAAACAAGGGAAGCTACGGATTGCGCGGATCGCACGGATGGAAAACCAAGGGCTTTGGATCGAATCCGCGTTATCCGCGAAATCCGTAGCTAATTTCTGAAAGATCAGTTGTTATGGAGTTGTTGCACAAAGAGATCACGGAGCAGATCATTGGTGCAGCCTATGAGGTTGGCCATGTGCTGGGTCATGGATTCCTTGAGAAAGTGTATCAGCGAGCCATGATTGTGGAGTTGGAGAGACGCGGACTCAAAGTGCAGTCTGAGGTTCCAGCCAAAGTCTTTTTCAAGGGCATTTGTGTAGGGGAATATTTTGCGGATCTTTTTGTTGAAGACAAAATTGTAGTGGAATTGAAAGTGGCAAAAGAGCTGAATCCGGCGGATGAGGCACAATTGATCAATGAACTTCATGCCTTGCGTCAGGAGGTGGGGTTGCTGATCAACTTTGGTCGCGACGGGGTGAAATTCAAACGTGCAATCAATCAGCAGAACTATGGAACAAGAATCGCTACGGATTTCGCGGATTGCACGGATGGGAAAACATGAAAAATCATTGGATTGAATCCGCGTCATCCGCGATATCCGTAGTTAAATTTATCCCTTCTTCGTAATGCCATGACTCCTCTTCAACAAATCACCAAGCGGTTGTTTGATCTTATGATCGCTTTCGTGGGGCTGGTACTGCTGTCGCCGCTGTTGCTGGTCGTGGCCATGCTGGTGTATGTGATGTCGCCAGGGCCTGTGTTCTATATCCAAGACCGCGTGGGGCGGCAGGGCCGGCTTTTTCGCTGCGCCAAGTTCCGGACCATGCGGACCGGAACGGACAGCCAGGGCAGTGTGACGGCGGCGGGGGATGCCCGTATCACGCCGCTGGGGCGGTTCTTACGCCGGTGGAAACTGGATGAACTGCCGCAACTCTGGCATGTCCTGACCGGCCGAATGGCATTGGTGGGGCCGCGACCCGATGTGCCGGGCTACGCCGACCGGCTTGATGGGGATGCCCGCCGGATATTGGCGCTGAGGCCGGGGATCACCGGTCCCGCCAGCCTACTGTTTCGCGACGAAGAACGGCTGCTGGCGCTGGCGCGCGACCCCCGCCAGTTCAATGACGAGGTTCTCTTTCCCGAAAAGGTGCGCATCAATCTGGAGTATCTGGCGCACGCCTCGTTTTGGCGCGACATCGGTTATTTGATAGCTACCGTGATACCAGGGTGCGCGCGACGCCTGGGATTAGAGCGACGCCTGGGATTGGACTATGCAGAATTTTCCGCTCGCATGGAGCAGGAAGCCATGCGCTACTAACAGGCAGAGGATATTGACCCCATGAAGAATCCAAGGATATTTCTTTCGCCGCCGCACATGAGCGGGCGGGAGCAGGACTGGGTGCGGCGGGCGTTTGAGTCGAACTATATTGCTCCGCTGGGCCCGATGGTGGATGCTTTTGAAAAGCAATTTGCGGAGGTTACGGGCATTCCGCATTGCCTGGCGCTGGCCAGCGGCACCGCTGCCACTCATCTGGCGCTGCGTCATCTGGGGGTAGGGCCGGGTGATGAGGTGCTGGCCTCCACCTTGACCTTCATCGGCAGCGTGACGCCGGTGATGTTCCAAGGTGCCACTCCGGTGTTCATTGATTGCGATGAAGAAAGCTGGAACATGGACCCGGTGCTGCTGGAACGAGCTATTGATGATGCCGTCCGGCGCGGGAAAAAGCCCAAGGCGGTGATTCCTACCGACCTCTATGGCCAACCCTGTGATTTGCCACGTATCCGCGCGATCTGCGACGGTTATAGCGTGCCGGTCCTCTGTGATTCGGCAGAAGCGATGGGAGCGAAGTATAGACAGGTTGAAGGTGGAAGGTTGCAGGTTGAAGGCAGAGCGGAGACTGCCCCCCGAACCCCGAACCCTGAATCCTTCATTCATGCCGGCTTCGATGCGTGGGCGTCCATATTTTCATTCAACGGCAATAAAATTATTACGACGTCGGGTGGTGGGATGCTGGCCTCGCACGACCGGGAATTAATTGATCATGCCCGCAAGCTGTCGCAGCAGGCACGTGATCCGCTGCCGTGGTATGAGCACACGGAAATCGGTTACAACTACCGCCTGAGCAATATCCTGGCGGCCATCGGACTGGGTCAATTAGAGGTCCTCGATGAGCGCGTTCGTCGTCGACGAGAAATCTTTGATGGCTATCACCAACGGTTGGAAGATCTACCGGGCGTCTCTTTCATGCCCGAACCCGCCACCTGCCGGAGTAACCGCTGGCTAACGGTTGTGCTGATCGATCCCGTAGCCTTCGGGGCGGATACTAACGCAGTGCGCACCGCGCTCGAAGCGGAGAACATCGAAGCGCGCCCCGTATGGAAGCCCATGCACCTGCAGCCGGTGTTTACAGGATGCCGATATTTTGGGAGTGAGCCGAGCATTAGTGAGAAGTTCTTTAATCAGGGTTTGTGCCTGCCCTCCGGGACGGCGATGACGGATGCCGACCTTGACCGAGTGTGCAGCATTGTCCGGAAGCTACATGCCTGAGCCGACAGGCAGGTTGGCGGGGCATGAACACGGGAGTAAAGAGAGTGGTTGATGAAGACACTGCCGATGCATTTTCTGCCCACGTGGCGAGGGGAGAGATTGCGACCGCGAGTGGTCGCAATGAGAGAGAGTAACGGGTGTGCTGTGGACTATGGTGAATGGACATTTTCACTGGGGTTCCGCCGTTGGGCGTGTGGCTTGCATTTGGTGTTGATTGCCGTGTTGTCTTTGCTGCCGGCCTGGTTCTTTCCGCCTTCGGTGACGAGCGTGGTCGGGCTGGATAAAATAGTGCATGTCGTCCTGTACGGCGTGCTGGGGGCGCTGGCATACTGGACGGCAACGGCGAGCCGGGAAAATGATGGCCATGTAAAATGGTGGCTGGGGGCAATGGGCTACGGCTTGTTGATGGAGGTGCTGCAATTGATTTTCAGCGGCGCAAGCCGGGGATTCAGTTGGGGGGATGTCCTGGCCAATGTGGTGGGCGTTGCTGGGGGCTGGCTCGTCATGCGGTGGCTTCTGGGCTGCTCCGCCATTCATAAAATCTGAATATTTCCCTGTTCCTTTCCGGGGGGGGAGAGGCTACAATCATGAAACGTTGAGAGGCGTTGCCCTTAAACGAAATATGATGGCTGTTGATATGATCCCGCAAATCAAGAACCGAAACTTTTACATTATTTTGGCTGGCGACTTGGTGTTCTTTGCTGCTTCGCTGATTTTAGCCTATGGCCTGCGATTTTCACTGGATATTCCGGACGTGGAATGGCGGCGAATCGCCCTGCTGCTGCCGGGGCTACTCATGGTCAAAGTAGTCGTTTTTTATTCGATGGGTGTGTATCGCGGCATGTGGCGGTATACCAGCGTGCCGGATGCCATTCGGCTGGCCAAGGCCTCTATTTTGGCGACGCTGGCGATCATGACGGTGCTGACCCTCGTTCATCAATTTAAGGGCTTTTCGCGTTCCATTTTTCTGGCGGATTGTATTTTCACGGTCTTTTTCTGCGGTGGCTTCCGATTGGCGATCCGGATGCTCGCCACCAACCAGCGCGCCGTATTGAAGTTCTGGGATCGGGAGGAGGATGAGAGCCTCCCCTCTCGTCATATTCGTTTGCTGATCATCGGCGCCGGGGATGCCGCAGCGAGCATTATCCGCGAGATCCAGGGCAATCCCCGTTCGCCCTACGATGTGGTCGCCTGCATTGACGATGATTTGCACAAGCATGGGCAGACCCTGCTGGAAGTCCCGGTGCGCGCGCCGATCGAGCGCCTGCTATTTTATGTGAACCGATTCCAGGTTGACGAAATCCTGATTGCCATGCCGTCGGTAGTGGGCGAGGCCATGCGGCAGATCGTTGGTGCCTGCAAGGCCAGCGGCCTGCCATTCAAGACCCTGCCCTCGCTGGGATCTCTAGTGGATGGTAAAGTCACGGTCAATGATGTCCGCAATGTCGAATATGAGGATATTTTAGGGCGTTCGCCGGTACAATTGGACCATGCCGGGATTGGCCGGTGCCTGACCGGAAAAACGGTGGCGGTTACTGGAGCGGGCGGTTCCATTGGATCGGAATTATGCCGCCAGATTCTCCGGTTCAATCCGGCGGTGCTGGTATTGATTGAGTCCAGCGAATTCAATTTGCACCAAATCGAGCAGGAATTGCGGAGCGAGAGCCGGTTCGAAGGTCTGCGCTGCGTACTGGGACGGGTGCAAGATCGGATGCTGATGGCCAATGTGTTCGACCGCTACCGGCCGCAGGTGGTTTTTCATGCGGCGGCGTGCAAGCATGTGCCGATCGTGGAGTTGAATCCACGCGAGGGTATTCTCAACAATATTATTGGCAGCGTGACGATGATGGACGTGGCCGAGGAGTATGGGGTCGAGCGCTTTGTGCAGGTATCGACCGACAAGGCGGTGCGACCGACGAACGTGATGGGCGCCAGCAAGCGCGTGGTGGAAATGGCGCTGCAGGCGCGGGTGCCAGGCAAGACGCGCTTCATGGCCGTGCGCTTTGGCAATGTGTTGGGCTCCTCGGGATCGGTCATCCCGCTCTTTCAGCGCCAGATTCAGGCGGGGGGGCCCGTCACCGTGACCCATCCGGATATCACCCGCTATTTTATGATGATTCCCGAGGCCTGCCAGTTAATTCTGCAGGCGGGGGCCATGGGCGAGGGCGGTGAAATTTTCATTTTGGAGATGGGCATACCCGTCAAGATTGCCGACATGGCGCGCGACATGATCCGCTTGTCTGGAAAGGTGCCAGAGCAGGACATCCAGATTGTCTATACCGGATTGCGCCCTGGCGAGAAACTCCACGAAGAACTGATTACCCAAGGCGAGGGCATCGTGGCCACCGCCCATGAGAAGATCATGGTGCTGCGGCGCGATGAGTCCGGCGCAACGGATACCGATTCGGACCAGCGGATTCGCACTCAGATCGACCACCTGGTGCAAACGGCAGACACGTTCGATGCCGGGCAGGTTAAGGATGCCTTGCAAGGCATCGTGCCGGAATATGTCCCGGAGCGGCCCGCGGCGGGGTCATGAACCCCGACGGCCCAACCAATTATTGGCGCCGCCGGCCGCATATTTCTGGCTGTCGGGAGGGGGACAACCTCATTCTGTACGATCCGGATTCCGGTCGCGAAAAAACGATCAATCGCGCAGGATTTGCCGTCTGGGAGGCCATGGACGGCTCTCGCCAAACGGACGGCCTGGCCCATGCGCTGGCCCGTCGCTACGATGTTGCGCTGACGGACGAAATCCGAGCCGATGCCGCAGTGTTTGCCACGGAACTCCACCGCGACGGCTACGCCGAGACTCAGAAAGAACCCGCCGCGGTCCGCCTGCCGCCCGAAGCCTATTCCTGGCTGCGCGAGGCCCCGCGAAATTTCGATGTGTCGCTGACCGGGCGCTGCAATCTGCGCTGCGCTTATTGCTTCTATGCCGACGAAATGGCGGGGCGCAGCGACCTGCCCGGGGAGCGCTGGCAGGCATTTTTTACCGAACTGAAAACTCTAGCAGTCCGGGGGCTGACCCTCAGCGGCGGCGAAGTCTTCATGCGGACGGATTTATGGGAGCTGGTCGATGCTTTGATCGCAGCACGCATGCGCTACAGCCTGCTGACCAACGGCACACTGATTACCCACGCCACTCTGGATGCATTCAAACCGGCACATCGTCGGCGGCGGCTGGATTCGATCCAGGTATCCATCGATGGCTCCCGCTCAGCGGTACATGATGCCTCGCGGGGAGTGGGCAGTTTTGAAAAGGCCATCCGTGGCCTGCGCTTATTGCAAGAAGCCGGTTTGCCCGTGACTGCCCGCATCACCGTGAACCAGCACAATGTGGACGACCTGGAAAAGACGGCGGGGCTGCTGCTGGACGAAATCGGCCTGGCCGGGATCGGCACCAATGACGCCATGCCCATGGGGACTGGGTGCGCCCATCGCGACGACGTCGTGCTGACGCCCGGACAGCGCATAACCGCGATGGAGACGCTGGTGCGTCTGGAGCAGCGCTATCCCGGCCGTATCCAGGCCACGGCGGGGTCTCTGGCCCTGTGGCACATGTTTCGAGAGATGGAGGGGGCGAAAGTTTCGGGGGTGAAGACTCGTCGCTGGAAAATGGGATTTTTGTCTTCCTGCGGCTGCATGTTCTGCAAGCTGGCGGTGCACCATGATGGCATGATTGTACCCTGCAACATGCTGGCGTCGGCATCGTTGGGAACCATTGGCGAGACGCCGATCCGCTCCATCTGGCAGGATCATCCGTTGCTGCAAGAGATGCGCAGTCGCCGAAATATCCCAATGGAGCAGGTGCCCGGCTGCGAAGACTGCGAATGGGCTCCCTATTGCAACGGGGGTTGCCCGGCCGCCGAACATGCCCGAATCGGCGACATGAACGTGGCGAATCCAGAGTGCTGCTACCGGAAGTTCCTTCAGGAGACAGGGGACAGGGGACAGGGGACAGGGGACAGTGAGGGAGAAAAAGATGCCGGTTCAGACAATTAAAGAAATGATAGTTTATCAGAAGGCTTATGATCTGGCGATGCGGGTGTTTGAAGTGAGTAAACGGTTCCCGTCCGAAGAGCGGTATGCTTTGACGAGTCAGATTCGACGATCTTCTCGTTCGGTTTGCCTGAACTTGCGCGAGGCGTGGGCCAAGCGAAAATACAAAGCGCACTTCGTATCCAAACTAACCGATTGCGATGGGGAAAATAACGAAACGGATTCTTCGCTCGATTTCGCGAAAGATTGCGGCTATATTGCTCCCAGCGAGCATGGAGAGTTGGTCGCACTCAATCGCGAGGTGGGGAAGATGATCGGCGCGATTATCAAGGCCCCAACCCCATTTTTATGTCTATGACGAAGTCAATCTGTCCCCTGTTTCCTGTCGCCTGTTCCCTGACGTTTTGTTTACGAAACGACGTGGTCCTCGAAGACTTCGCTGGCCGGACGCTGGTATTGGTGAGCGGGGCGCTGGAATTACGCGAAATAAACGCTTCGGGGCAGCAGATGCTGGCGCTTCTTGACGGGAAACGAACGGTGCAGGATATTGCCAGTACAATGGGGGTGGCGCTGGAGATCGTCCGCGTGGCGCTGTTGGAGATGGAGCAGCAGGGGGTCGTGCGGCGCATAGTGAACTTGAGAAAAGAAAGATGTGAAAACATGAGTGAAGCAAGATACCTGGCCGATCCGGATGTATCGTTCCGGCAGGAAGACAACGATGGTGGGCTTCTCTACAATGCCGAAACGGATACGCTGGAGGTAATCAACCCCGTGGCGCTGGAAATCTGGAAGTTCCTGGCGGCGCCGCATACCCAAGCAGAAGTGATTGACCATCTGCTCCATGCCTGTGAAGGCGTCCCCCATGACCAGGTAGGAGCGGATGTGACCGAATTTCTGGATGGCATGATCCAAAAGGGATTCATCGGCGTGGTGGAGGAGTCCGTATAATGAAGCCGGCGGATACCTGCGACGGGCAGGACGACCTCCCGGCCGTACCGGTGGTAGACATGCCGCCGGATGTCCCGGCGCTCAAGACCTTTTACCTCTATCTCTCTGCGGGCTGCAACCTGCATTGCCAGCATTGCTGGATCACGCCGACCTTTGTGCGCGGTGAACCGGTGCCGGGAGAATGCCTCGAATTCCGTCTGTTGCAAACGGCGGTGGAGGAAGCCCGGCCGTTGGGGTTGTCGGCGGCCAAACTGACTGGCGGCGAGCCTTTGTTGCACCCAGAATTTCGCGGCATAGTCGACTATCTAACAGCAGTGGGGTTGGAACTTTCGATGGAGACCAATGCAACGCTGATCGACCGCGATCTGGCGGTGCATCTCGTCCAAAATACATCCTTAAAGCGGGTCGCCGTCAGCCTGGATAGCCCGGTGGAGCAAGACCATGACCGCTTCCGCGGGAAGTCGGGGGCCTTTCGGGAAGCAGTCCGCGGGATTGGGCACTTGGTTGCAGCCGGGTTGCACCCTCAAATTATCATGTCAGTCTATCATGGAAACGTGAAGCAGATCGACGGGGTGATCGAATTGGCCATGAAATTAGGTGCGAGTTCAGTCAAGTTTAATCCGGTGACAAAATCGGGCCGGGGGGTGGAGATGCACCGCCAGGGGCAAGGGCTGGACTTCGACGAACATATCGCACTGGTGCGACGCATCCGCGGCTCGCTGCAGGACCGCTATCCCATTCATCTCAGCGCGATGGTGCCCCCGGCCATGTCCACCGTGAAGGAACTCCTGCGCTATGGCGGGGAGGGGGCGGGATGCCATGTGCGGCATATCCTGGGTATTCTGGGAACGGGAGAAATGGCTCTGTGCGGAATCGGGCGCAGCATCCCCGAGCTTTGTTTTGGCCGACTGGGGCAGGACAGTCTGCGCGAGGCCTGGATGACCCATCCTGTGCTGGTGCAGATGCGGAAGGATATGAAAGGTCCGTGCCCCGGTGTGTGCGGAGATTGCCTGCATGCCGGCCGCTGCCTGACACATTGCCTAGCGCAAAATTATGAAGCCAACGGAAAACTGGTGTCACCCTCGCCACTGTGCGCGGAAGCCGTGCGCCGCGGCGTTTTTCCGGCAACAAGGCG
>JAVEUJ010000093.1:0-9723 GCA_034005635.1 Kiritimatiellia bacterium
GACGCACCTCTGGTGTTTCGGTTGTCGCGCCAGCGGCATGGCCGAGTAGCTATGTGCGGAATGGATAAGCTCTGAATGCATCTAAGAGCCAAGCCGACTTCAAGATAGGATCTCCCTTCCAGGTTCGCCTGGACTAAAGGCAGGTTGAAGACTACGACCTCGATAGGGCGGATGTGTAAGCACAGCGATGTGTTTAGCTAACCGCTACTAATCAGCCGTGAGGCTTGACCATTTATTTTGTTCACGGTTCCGCCCCGTTTCGGCGGGGCGGAGCCGGCGAACTTTTTAAATCAATGGTTATGTTGATTCCATGTATCCTATGCCATCCTTTTTTTCCTGGTGACCATAGCGCGAGGGTCACACCTGTTCCCTTTCCGAACACAGAAGTCAAGACTCGCTGCGGCGATGGTACTGCCTCATTTGGGGGCGGGAGAGTAGCACGTTGCCAGGATTTTTTTTCAAGCCGGTTCGCTTTGCGAACCGGCTTCTTTTTTGTACATTTTCCCCGCCGCTTGCATACTGGTCCGGGATTGGTATGCTCTATCAATGCCCTTATAGAGGTGCAAGGCTAACATGGACTGGAGAACACAAAGATGAGGCGAATGATTCAATGGGGATTTCTGGCATTTCTCGCCGGAACAGCGGCAGTAATCGCACAACCGCGGGTTGTCGCCTCTACGACCCAAGTGGCAGATATGGCTCGGAACATTGCCGGTGACCGCTGTGTGGTGACTTGTTTGTTGGGGCCGGGTGTCAATCCGCATGTCTATCAGCCGGTGCCAGGGGATAGCCGACTGGTTGAAGCGGCAGACCTGTGCCTTCAGAACGGCTTGCATCTGGAAGGTAAAAACTGGATGGAAACCCTTGCGCGCGATAACGGCAACAAGCCACTGATTACCTGCACGGATGGCGTTCAACCGTTGGATCTGGAATACGAGGGTCAGACCGTTCGGGATCCGCATGCCTGGTTTGATCCTCGCAATGCGGCGATGTATGTAAATAATATTCTGGCCGGCCTGATTTCCATCGATCCCAGTGGTGCCCCCGACTATCAGGCGCGAGCCGATCTATACCTCCGCCAGTTGCGAGTGCTGGATTCTTGGTTGGAACTGCAGGCGGGGCGTATTCCAGCCGAGCGGCGTATCCTGGTTACCAGCCATGACGCCTTTAATTATTTTGCCGCACGCTACGGATTCAAGGTCCGCAGCCCGATTGGCTGGTCCACCGGAACGGAGATCGGGGGCGGCATGACGCCCGAACGGCGCAAGACGGTCGTAGCGTCGATCCAGAATTTCAACGTACCGGCCATTTTTGTAGAGACCTCGGTGAACCCGAAGATGATCCAACAAATTGCCGAAGAGGCGCGGGTGAAGGTGGGTGGGGAGTTGTATTCCGATGCCATGGGGGCCGCCGGCACAGCCGGCGAATCCTATATCGGCATGATGCGCGAGAACATGCTCATCGTCGTGTCGGGTCTAACCCAATAACGTTTGCAAATGTTACGTTTTTTAGGAGTAGCATGTGTGGCGGTGCTGATGCTGGGCGGAGTGGCTCTCTGCCAGTGGTCCTTGACGCGACAAGTCGACTTCCAATTGACCCGCGATACAGGCCATGACGCCGATCATGAAGACGAGGTTGCCGGACCGGTGGAGTTGGTGCTGACGCCCACTTTTTCTGCGGTGGATGATCCATTTGCACTGCGGTCGCCGGGGGGTGACACACCGCGGCTCCAGGTTTGGCACGAAGACACGCTCCTGCTGCGTCATATGACGGACCTGCGCGCGGGGGAGTTTGTGCGATTACCGGGAGTGGATCTGGGACGCGAACAGGCATCGCTTCGAGTGGAGGCCACCCCTGCACCCGAGGAAGCTCTCCATCCCTGCGCTCTGCGAGTAGAAATCTTCAAAGATGGTGTGCGGTGCGATGATCAGACCATTTGGTCTCACGGCGGCGGCACGCCGCTCGCTGCAGTTCTGACGGTCCAGTTGACACCGCGCCTGCGTACCTTGGACCGCGGATTAGGGACACCCGGCAGATGATTCCCAAACACGCGATTCAAGTGGAGCATTTGACGGTGTCCTATGGCGGGAAACCGGTTTTGGTGGACATATCGCTAGAGGTCCCTGCTGGATCGGTCGTGGGTATCCTGGGGCCCAATGGTGCCGGCAAATCGACTCTGATCAAGGCCCTGATGGGATTTGTGCGGCGTGATTTTGGCGAGGTCGTGCTTTTCGGAAAGCCCGTGGAAGATGCGCGTGGGCATGTGGCCTATGTGCCCCAGCGGGGGCAGATCGATTGGAGTTTTCCGGTCACCGTCTGGGATGTTGTCCTAATGGGACGGTACATGGTTACCCCCTGGTACCGCTCGATCCAGGCGCGGGACCGGGAACTGGCGTTGATCGCGCTCGAGCAGGTGCGTATGACAGACTTCCGTCATCGGCAAATCGGCCAGTTGAGCGGCGGACAGCAACAGCGGGTATTCATGGCCCGGGCGCTGGCGCAGCAATCGCCGATCCTGTTGCTGGATGAGCCATTCGCCGGGGTGGATGCCGCGACGGAGCGAGCCATCGCCGGACTGCTCAAACAGTCCAAGGCGGAAGGCAAAACGGTCATGGTGGTGCATCATGATCTGGAAACGGCGGCTGAATTTTTTGATCGAGTAGTGATTCTGAATCGTCGTTTATATGCCTACGGAGAGCCCGCAGCGGTGTTGCAGGAAAATCTGTTGGCAGAGGTCTATGGCGGAAAGCTGCGAACCTTTAGTTGGAACCGGAAGGAGTAGACACGCGGATGGAATGGCTCGACAGTGTATTCTTGGAGCCCTGGCGCCATGCCTATTTTATCAAGGGCGCGGTGGGCGGCTCGATTATCGCCGTGGCGTGTGCGGTGCTGGGCTGCTATGTCATCTTGCGGCGCATGGCCTTCATTGGGGATGCGATGAGCCACGCCCTCCTGCCCGGGGTTGGCATTGGCTATCTGCTGATGAATGCGCTGTTTCCCGGTGGCTTCACGGCGGGGGGGCTGTTGGTGGGTGCTGGCATTGCCGCTATGCTCACCTCGTTGTGCATCAGTTTTTTGAGTCATTCGGGGCGCATCGCTGAAGATACAGCCATCGGAATCGTCTATACCGGCTTATTTGCAGCCGGCGTCGTTATTTTGACGCGCTTCCAGCAGCATATTAATATCGACCTGAACCACTTTTTTCAGGGAGACATCTATGGGGTGGCCTGGCCGGACCTCTGGTTGGGGGCGGTGGTCGGGACGGTCGTGCTCGGACTGTTGATCATTTTCTATCGCCACTTCACGCTGGTGAGTTTCGACCCGACCATGGCGGCCTCGATCGGGCTGCCCACCCGGCTGTTGCATATCGCCTTGGTGGGGATGATTGCGCTGGTCTGCGTGGCAGGGATTTCCATGGTGGGCGTGATTATGATCGTAGGGCTGCTGATCACCCCGCCAGCCTTAGCCTACCTGCTGACCGACCACCTGCCGCGCATGATGATTTATGCGGCGATCATGGCCATCCTGTCCGTTATTTTAGGGCTCTACTTCTCCGAATGGGTCAATGCATCGGGTGGGGGAGCCATCATGTTCATGGGCTTCCTTCTCTTTCTGGTCGGGTTGGTCTTTGCCCCGCGTTACGGCCTCTTGGTTGGTTGGATCCGCCGCCGCCGTCTGGTCCCGCAAACCGACATTGAAGATGTGCTCAAACACACGTTGGAAAATGAGAAGCCCCTATTGTCACCCGCGCGGCTAAAGAAAGCCATTCGGCGCTTGGTCGCTGATGGGCTGTTGGAGGTGGAGCGCCCGGGGGCCGCCCCCCGACTCACCGAAGCGGGGCAGCGGGAGGCTGAACACATTCTGCGTTCTCACCAGTTGTGGGAGGGCTTTCTGGTGAAAGGCGGTATGCCTCTGGAAGAGGCCCATGCCGCTGCCGAACACTTGGAGCACCTGCATGAACGCGAGGTGTTGGACCAGTTTGACGACGAGCTCGATCACCCCGAAGAGGATGTACACGGTATGCCGGTGCCGGGGGAACGCGAGGCCGGAACCGATGAATATCCGGACCTGGTGATGAGTCTTTTGCGGCAGGGTGACCGTGGCCTAGTGACCGGATGCTCCGGCGATTGGCCTGCTGGCATTCAAGCTGGCACACGTTTTACTCTCGAGGCACGCAATGCCGAAACCGGAAATTGGCAGGTACGGATCGAGGGTGTGGATGGTCTCCTCCAGCTTCCTCATGACGATACCGACCGGCTAAAAGTGGAACTGTTGGCCGAGCAACTTGCACCGGTACTTGGTTAGCCCCTGACGTGGGCGATTTTGGAGTCAAAGTGCGGGAAATAGAGGCTGACCCGCGAGGCCACAGCGGCTTTATGTTTGCGGGACACGCACAATCAGGCCGCGCGGACGCAGGCCAATTTGGACTATCGCCGGGGACTCCACCAGCTCACCATCGACCTGAATGGGTCCCGGTTGCTGCCGGTGGACAATCAGGCTGCGGAAGGGACGGGTAAATACTTGGGGAAGTTGGTCGATCGTACCGTTGAATAAACGGTGGATATTGACCAGCAGATGGGGCAAATCCCGATGGCGCACCATGACCATTTCCATGACACCATCATCGGGGCGCGCACGCGGTGCAATTTGCGCGCCTCCGCCGTATTGCGTAAGGTTGGCTACGGTACAGATGGCGGGGTCTTCAAAAGTAATCGTTTCGCACCCGTCAAATTCAATTTCAAACGGTTGGGGGGTGAAGGTGATCCAGCCCGCGGCCGCAGCGAACACATAGGGCGCAATTCCGCGCACGGGCATGGCCTCAAAATTGCGAACAAGTTCTGCATCCCAAGCCATGCCGCAAGTGACAAAAAAAGGATGTCCGTTGGCCGTGCCGACATCAATGGCCTGGCGCGGGGCTGTGGCCAAGGCTTGAATGGCCTTGGGCAGGTCCAGGGGGATCTCGAAATGACGGGCAAATCCATTGCCACTGCCGGTGGGAATCACCCCCAGGGCGGTTTGGGTGCCCACCAGTTCGCTGCCGATGCTGTTGACCATGCCATCGCCACCCACGACAAAAATAGTATCTACCTCTTCTTGAACTGCGCGGCGAGCCTTCTGCTGCCCATCCGCCACAGTGCGGCTGAATTGATAGGTGACCTCGGAATGTTCCCCGCCCAGTCCGCTCTCGACGAGCTCCCAAAACGACTCAAACGCCGTCCCTGTTCCCGATTTAGGGTTGATCAAGACCCGAACTTTTCGTGGCGATCCCGTGGATTGTTCCGCGTTCATGGTGGAAGCACCTTATCACAGACGGGAGTACAATTCATATCGCGTCGCAGTCGCGCCCCCGCCATCCGCCTGACCCCTCGCCGCATAGGGCAGAATGCTAATAGCGCAAACGCCAATGTTAACCGCCTTTCTCTGGTCAGAACGAGCCACAGTGACGGGGAAACTGTCTCGGTTATAATTATAACCGAGACAACCGAACGAACGCGCGAGTGGAGAAAATTACGTCTATAGCAGTCTCATATAGTATAATAATCGAGACAGCGGGGACGGGAGCGCAACAGCGACAAGGCGCTGGGGTAGGGCGGTGGTCGAGTTTTCCACACTGTGGAAGAATATCTTCCATAGCGTGGAAGATTCGCAAAATAATCTTCCATAGCGTGGAAAACACAGGCCTGTTTTTCCACAGTGTGGAAAGAAATCTTCCATAGCGTGGAAAAGTGGTTGAAAAGTTTTCCATAGCGTGGAAAACAACGAATAAAAAGCGGCGGGCCGGAGCCCGCCGCATGGGTGCTAGGTGCGTAGGTTACGCGCCGAGTTGCCAGCGCACGAAGCGCCGGATGCTGAATTCATCGCCGACGGCCTTGCCAGTTTCGGCGAGGAGGGTGCTGATCGATTTTTCAGGTTCTTTTACAAAACCTTGTTCTAACAGACAGATTTGTCCGTAGAATTTCTCCAGCTTGCCGGTCACGATTTTTTCAATGATATTGGCGGGCTTGCCTTCGACCTGCTTGGCGTAGATCTCTTGTTCCGCGGCCACGGTATCTGCCGGGACCTGTTCGCGGGTGATGCAGGCAGGATTGACAGCCGTGATGTGCAGTGTGAGATCGGCGAGCAGCGTCTTGACGGCGGGGTTCTGGATGGAAGCGGCATTTTGACAGCCCACTTCGACCATCACGCCCAATTTGCCACCGAGGTGGACATAGGCGGCGATGGCGCCGGTGCCCTGCACCTGATAGGTCAGGTTGCGGCGGGCGATAATGTTTTCGCCAATCTCGGCGATCTTGGTATCGACCTTGGTTTTGGCGGCTTCGCCCAGCGTGTTTTCCGCAAGACCGCTGGCGATCGGGACGAGTTGGTCCACGAATTCCTTGAAATTGTCATTCTTGGCGACAAAATCAGTTTCGCAGTTAACCTCGATCATGACTCCGGTCTGGGCGTCATCACTGACGTTGGCAGCAATGATGCCCTGCTTGGCCGCACGGTCGGCTCGTTTGGCGGCGATGGCTACGCCGGCTTCACGCAGGATTTTGATCGCGGCGGCCTTGTCGCCATTGGTTTCGACGAGGGCTTTTTTGCATTCCATCATGCCGACGCCCGTTTCTTCACGCAATTCTTTAACTAATGAAGCTGAAATAACTACCATAAGGGGTTCCTCTTTCTGTGTACTTGGGTGGGGGTGAATAGAATGGGAGCGGGCGGCAATTAGCCACCCGCGCCCCGTGTGTTCTACTCGCTCTTGGGTGCTTCGGCGGCCGGTTTCTCAGCCTCAGGTTCCTGGGCAGCAGGCTCCTCGGCGGGAGCAGCGGCCTTGGGTTCCTCGGGGACATCGGCGGGGGGGGCGTCAGCCTTGGCTTCCTCAACAACAGGAGTCGCCGCTGGCGCTTCTTTCGCGGGGGCCGCTTCGGCCTTGGCTTCTTCGACTGCGGGGGCCGCAGCCGGAGTTTCTTCGGTGGGAGCAGCTTTGGCCTTGGCCTTTTTAGCTTTGGCTTCTTGAGCCTTAACTTCTTTGGCCTGGGCCTCTGCCGCCTTGGTTTCTTCGGCCTTGGCTTGGGCGTCGGCTTCAGCCTTGGCGGCAGCTTCGGCCAGTGCTGCGTCTTTTTCCGCCCTGGCCTGGGCGGCCTTTTCAGCCTTCAGGCGTGCGGCTTCGGCGGCTCTCTCAGCGCGTTCCTTCTCGCGGGCTTCCCGCTCGATCTTGGCCCGGGCTGCGGCTTCTGCTTCTTCGGCGGCACGCCGACGCGCTTCTTCGGCGGCGACCTTGGAGTATTCGGCCTGCGCTTGTTGGATGGTGATGCCCACGAGTTCGGCAATCAGCTTGATGCCACGGATGGCGTCATCGTTGGCCGGAATGGGGTAGTCGATCGGGTCGGGGTTCACATTGGCATCGACCAGGGCGATGACCGGGATGTTGAGCCGGTTGGCTTCGGCAACCGCAATCGCCTCGGAGTTGACGTCCACTACGAACATGGCGCCGGGATTTTCCGACATGTCGGCGATACCGCTGAGATTGTATTGGAGTTTCGCAAGTTCGTGGCGCAGCTTGGAGATTTCCTTCTTGGGCAGAGCGTTGATCGACTCGTCCTTCTCCATCTGCTCGATCTCGCGCATGCGGGAGATGGACTTGCGGATGGTCTCGTGGTTGGTCAGGGTGCCGCCGAGCCAGCGGTTGACCACATAGGGTTGTTTGTACTGAGTGGCGATGGCCTTCAGCGCTTCCTGGGCCTGCTTCTTGGTGCCAACGAACAAAATCTGGCGGCCGCGAGCCACGGTGTCATAGATGAATTGGCGAGCTTTTTGGAGGTTATCGAGGGTCTGTTCAAGGTCGATAATATAAATGCCATTGCGCTGACCAAACAGATACTTGCGCATCTTGGGGTTCCAACGCTTGGTGCGGTGTCCGAAGTGGAGACCGGCTTCGAGCAGGTCTTGAATACTGACGTCCTGGCGGACGTTGGCGGTCGTCATGGTGACCATGATGGGGTCCTCTCTTTATGGTATGTTCCAGCCTTCATTTTTCTCGGCCGGAAAATCCGCTTTTGTCCCAGGCGGGAGGGCCGCCCAAGAACTTCGCTTCCGGTTCTGCACACGCAAAACTCGCTGGAGAAACTACGGGAATGCGCCGTCGAATGCAAGGGTATATTATACTATTTCAGAATGCTCAGGGGAAGGGGATCAGGGGGGCGAGTTCAGCAACGGGGCGCATCCCCGTTTCATTGATTTCCATCGTCACCTCGTTGAAACAACGGACAGCCGCACGCTGAAGCGTGGACTACAAACGGGGCAGTGTTTGTAGTACAGCCTTCAGGCTGAACAGGTAAACCCGTGAGCTCCATTCGTTCAACGAAACGGGGATGCGCCCTTCAGCAACTGAAAATGTCGACAGCCCTGGAGGACGCCGCTAGTGGCGGGGAGGGTCGCACGAAAAAAACGCTGAGCATGGCCGTGGGTCGCGAGTACGTCTTCAACGCGGTCGGCGAGACCCTCGGCCGCATTGGCGACGACGATCGCGCGGAATCCGCAGGTGAGGGCCGCGAGGTCGTTGCCGGAATCGCCGGCGAACACAACCTCATCGGGGCTGAAGTCGGCGTGGGTTGCGAGCCAGATCAGCGCGGTAGCTTTCGAGGTGCCGAGCGGCAGAATGTCCAGTAACCCCTCGTTGTGAAAGGGATTGAGACTGGCGAGAGCGGCATAGGGCAGCCCGGCAGCGACCAGGCATTGGGTGGCGAGTGCAGCCAGAGATTCGACATCGCGGGCCGCGGTGATATAGCTGATCTTAAACCGTTGCTGGCATTCGGGAGGTTGGAGCGTTAGGCCAGCGATGGGCTTTAGGGTGGATTCCACGGCCGCCCGGTCGATGTCATGGGTCTGTTCCGCCAGAAATATTTCATAAGGCGCGAAGGCGGCATACGTTCCGTTCTGGCGCTGATGAATAGATGTGCCGACGTCGCAGATAATCCAGTCGGGTTCGGGCAGGCCGTGTTCGCCCATGACATCGAGCACCGATTCGAGATGGCGGCCGGTAGCATATATCAGGCTTATCTGGCGCTGAATTTGTGCCTGGTGGAAGGTGGATAATGCGCGCCTGTTTTCTGGGTTTGCGGGCAACGGGATGAAGGTGCCATCGAGATCGGTCGCCAGCACCCGCGCCGGAATTTCAGGGTTTGGGTTGAATTGAAGCATTAAATACAGCATACTTTATGATGATCCGATGCAACAAACGAATAAATTGCCCCGGGAGAATATTCAGGCTCCCACCAGGGCCATGCGATCCGTGCCAGTGCTACTATTTGGCGAAGTCCTGTTTGACTGTTTTCCGGATGGGCGGCGGGTGCTGGGCGGGGCGCCATTCAATGTGGCGTGGGGCTTGCAGGGCTTTGGCTAGGCACCTCTACTGGTTAGCGCGGTGGGAGAGGATGCCGACGGGCGGGCGGTGCGGGGCCGGATGGCGGCGTGGGGCCTGCGGACGGACGGGGTGCAGACGAATTCGGCGCATGCGACGGGCGAGGTGCAGATCGAATTGAAGGGTGGCGAGCCGCGCTATGACATCTGCATGCTGCGGGCATTATTGAGGGTATTCGTTACTACAACTTCCTCGACACCATCCGGATTCCGAATGATGCCCTGAGGGACCCGGAAAAGACGCCCGCCGCTGAGAGAGCGTCAGGCCGTGTGGCTCCCAACGGCGAGACGACCGACGCCAATGCCTGAATTTGACGT
>JAVEUJ010000094.1:0-9641 GCA_034005635.1 Kiritimatiellia bacterium
CGCGAGTGGGTGGCGGGGGCTCGTGGTGCAAATGCGGGGCGAGGGCGGGGGGGATGTCACGGGCGCCGGTGTGACGATAGCCGCGAATGAGCGCATCGGCGGCGGTGGCGGGGGGGATGCCGCGGACCTGCGTCAGAAAATCGAATAGGGCTTCGACGAGGGCAGACAGGGGGATGCCGTGCTCGCGGGGGAAGTGCGAGCCCATCCAGTCGGCGAGGGCCATGAAGGCCACAAAAACGGATGGCTGGTCTTGCCAGATGAGGGGTGCGGCGGCAAGGAAGCGGTTGGAACTGACGATGGCATCCCAGTAGTGGGCGAAGCGGGCGGTGCGGACGAGGTGTTCGGCCGGCCAGTCGTGGGTGGAGAAGACGTCATAGGGCGGAGCGGGATTGTAGCGCATTGCGAATTTGTCATCGTGGCGGGCAATGGGCGCGCCGGGGAGTTTCTTCAAAATGCCGAGCTGGATTTCGTGCGGATCAAGCGCAACGAGACGATCAAAGCCGGCGGCGAAGCTAGCGGGTGTTTCGCCGGGCAGGCCCGCGATGAGGTCGGTGTGGAGGAAGGCGGGCGTCTGCTCGCGCAGAAAGCGCAGATTGTCGGCAGCGCGCTCCAGATTTTGCGGGCGGCGGATAGTTTCGAGAACGACGGGGTTGAATGATTGGAGTCCGATTTCAAGCTGGAGCGAACGGGGCGGAAATTGAGAAAGGATGTCACGCAGGTCGTTGGGAAAACGGTCGGGCAGCATTTCAAAATGGAGAAAGACGCCGGAATGATGCGGTATGCGCTCTAGGAAGAATTCAAGAATTTCAATAGCACGGGGGACGTTGAGGTTGAAAGAGCGGTCACAGAATTTGAATTGTCGCGCACCGCGGGCGAGAAGTCGGTCGAAGGCGGTGAGAAGGGCTGGCATGGGAAAGAATCGGACGGGGTTGTCGTTGGCTGAGACGCAGTAGTCGCAGCGCATGGCGCAGCCGCGGGAGGATTCCACGTAAAGGATACGATGGGCGAGATCGTTGTCGGTGTATTCGTCGTAGGGGAGTTGGAGCGTGGCGAGGGCGGGCGGCGGAGGACGAAGACAACCACGGATGGACACGGATCCCCCTTCGCCAAGGCTTCGGGGGACAAGTGGACACGAATGAGAGGAGGTAAGAATTTCGCGGCAGAGGGCAGAGAAGGCGAGGTCGCCTTCGCCGAGGATCTGAAAATCGGCGCAATCCCGACTCACCCAGAGTGTTGGCCCTGCCGGTTCCGAAGGTAGGGCGAGGCGTCCCTGCCGAGCCGAGTTTTTTGATTCTGAAAGTTCGGGTCCGCCCAAGATAATTTTCAATTGCGGCAGCTTGTGGCGCAACAGCGGCAGGAGTTCGGTGATGCGCGTAACGTTCCAAATATAGACGCCGAGGCCAAGGATACGGGGCTGCCGTGCTGCGATAGCCTCGGCGATCTCGGCGGCAGATTGCTGGACGGTGAATTCGAACAGTTTCGTTTGCCCACGCAAGTCGTCCATGTTTGCCAGCAAACACCTTGCGCCCATCGAGGCGTGGCTGTGTCGCGCGTTGATCGCGGCAATCAGGATGGGGGCGGGTAGGGACATTAGTGCGTCGCGGGCCAGTCAGATGGCAAGGGGCAGGTTAGGTCGAGGGGTTTTCCGGTGGCGGGATGAGTGAGGATGATGCGGGTGGCGTGGAGCCAGTGGCGAGGAGAGACTGGAGACGGGAGACTAGAGACTGGAGAGGGAGTTGCAGAGCCGTAGAGCGTGTCGCCGACGATGGGGTGGCCAGCGGCGGCGAGGTGACAGCGAATCTGGTGAGTGACGCCGGTATAGATAGTGACATCGAGTAGGGAGTAGTCCCGGCCGGTTTTGATCGGGGTCCAGGCCGTTGCGGCGGCAAAGCAGTCGCGTTGCGGCACCTTGGCGGGATTGCGCACGACGGCCATTTTACACGGGCTGCGCGTTTGGTGGGTGAGGGGCGCCTCGAGGCGACTAGGAGAGTCGACGCGTCCGTGGACGAGCGCAGTGTAGTGCTTTTCGACGGCGAAGCTCTGGAACTGTGCACGGAGATTGATGTAGGCGGTGGGGGTTTTCGCGGCGAGAACGAGTCCAGAGGTTTGCGTATCGAGGCGGTGGAGCAGCGCGGGGAATAGGCGTTCACCACCGATGGTGGCGAGGTCGGGATAGCGAGTGATAAGGGCGTTGGCGAGGGTGTCGGTTTCGGTAAAGCGGAGGGGATGGGTGGGCTGGCCAGCGGGTTTGTCGAGGGTGAGCAGGGTGGCGTCTTCAAAGAGGATAGCGAGGGAGAGGGCGGGATTGGGTTGGAGATGGAGGTCGACAGGCTCAGGAATGGAGCGACAGTCGAGGGTATCGCCGGCAGTGAGCTTGGCCCCTTTTTTGGCGGGGCGGCCGTTGAGGATGATGGTTCCGCTGGCGAGGAGATCTTCGACGGTGGTGCGGTCGAGCCAGGGGTAGGTGTTCAGCAGGAAGCGGTCGAGGCGGGTGCCGGTGGCCGTGATCTGGTGTTGTTCGTGCGGGATCATGGGGTGGCAGCAGATCTTGGGTAGGCCGAGACATTCCTGCCGAGCCGAAGAAAAGACGGCTCACCCGGAGGGGTCGCCCTACCATTCCATCGTTTTCCACACTGTGGAAGAAACGGGGCGGATTTTCCACGGTATGGAAGATTTTTGTGGGAGTTTTCCACACTATGGAAGATTTTCTTCCACAGTGTGGAAAACAGTTGGGCGGAGGTTAAGCGCACGGAGTCTCCAGCAGAAAGCGAAGGGTTTCGCGGGCGGCGAGGAGGCCGACGACGGCGGTACAGGCGTGGAGGGAGCCCATGGCATCGATAAGTACATCGCAGGGGTGGTCGGCAAAAAGTGGCGGAGAGGTCGTGGCGTCGAGAAAGAGCGCTAGGGGGGTGATGACGGCAGATGGGTTGATATCGCGCAGGCTGCGGGCAGCGGTGTCGACTTTGGAGATGCCGAGGGTGGAGTGGAAAGCAAAGGGGTGGCGATTGATGTTTGAGGCGCGGAATTCGTCGAAGTCCACCAAGGTGAGGTGACCAATGGCAGAACGGGCAAGAGACTCAGCGGCAGCGGCACCGACGGCGCCAAGGCCCGCGATGATAACGCGGGCGGCAGAAAGCCGTGGAAGGGCTTCGGGGCCGAGAAGGAGTTCGAGTCGCGCAAAGGGAGTCGTCATGGAGAGGAGATTAGCACGGCGGCGGGCGGCGAGGAAAGTCTGAGGTGGCCGAGGGGACGGGACGGGACGACAATTCAGTTGTCTCGGTTATAATTATAAGTGAGACAATTTAAGTAGGAAGCAAGACCGAGGCATGGGGGGGGAGGGGTTATTTATTGATGCGGATATATTCTTCGGTGCAGTCGCAGGAGTAGACGGTGGCGGCTTGGCGGCCGAGGTGCAGGTCGATGGTCAGGGTGAACTGCTTTTTGGCAACAACCTTGGATAAACGTTCGATGGAGGCACCGGCTTTGAGTCCGTTTTGCACGGCAAGGAGTTTGTCGTAGAAGATTTCGACCTTGGTTTCATCAACCTTGGCGGGGGAATAGCCGAGGGCGTCCATGACACGGCCCCAGTTGGGGTAGGAGCCAACCCAAGAGGTTTTGACCAGGAAGGAGTTGGCGACGGAGCGCGCGGCGGCTTCGGCGTCAGCGGCGGTGCGAGCGCCCTGTACCCGGACGGTGACGAGCTTTTGTGCGCCTTCACCATCGCGAACCATATCCATGGCCAGGCGGAAGGTGATGCCTTCCAAGGCCGCGACGAACGCGGGCCAATCGGGATGGCCGGGTTTGAGCGGGGTGTTGGCGGCGCGTCCGTTGGCTAGCAGCAGGGCCGTATCGTTAGTGCTCTGATCGGCATCGACAGAGATGCGATTGAAGGATTGATCGACGGCGGCCTTGAGAGCCTTTTGGAGGGCACGGCGGTCGACAGCGGCATCGGTGAGCAGGAAGGCGAGCATGGTGGCCATGTTAGGCTGGATCATGCCAGAGCCCTTAGCGATGCCGGTGAGACGGCATGGCTGGCCGTTGGCGGTAAAGCGGACCGTGTGGCGCTTGGGGACGAGGTCGGTGGTCATGATGCCGCGGGCAGCATTTTCGCCCCCAGTGGGGGAGAGAGCAACGGCGAGTTTTTCAATGCCAGGCCGAATGAGGTCCATGCGCAGGGGTACGCCAATGCGGCCAGTGGAGCAGACCAGGACGAGTTCGGGGGCGATGCCGAGTTGGGTGGCCGCATGTTCCGCCATGGCCTTGGCGTCCTGCATCCCGGCCTTGCCGGTGCAGGCGTTGGCTTGGCCACTGTTGACAACAATGCCGTGGGCCATGCCGATGTGGGCCACCCGTTCTGCACCGAGGCGGACGGAGGCGGCCTTGACCTGGTTGGTGGTGAAGGTGCCGGCCAGCGTGGCGGGGGAGTCGGAGAAGAACAGGGCCATATCGAGCGTACGACTTTTTTTAAGTCCGGCGATGATCCCGGCGGCACGGAAGCCGGCGGGGAGAGTGGCTTTGGCGGAGAATGATAGGGGTGGTGTCGCTTTCATGATGGGGAGAAGTATAGGGGCTCAGAGGTAGGTGCGTCGAGGAGGAATGGATGGCCGCAAAAGTGTAAAGGATTTTGGTTTATGAAAGGTCGGGGGATGAATCTGAACTCAAGGACTCATGAACAGCGAGAATAGCAGATCAGCGGAAGAAGCTAACCACAGATAAACACAGCGCGGCAAGCCGCAATCAAAGAAGAGAATTTAACCACGGATGAACACTGATGGACACGAATGGGGGAAGGTGGGGGGAGCCAAGAATAAATCTAAACTCAGGAACTCACGAACAGATTAATCAGCCGGTTTCACGCCAAGACGCGAAGGCGCAAGGGGGGCAGGGAGCGGAGGGGGAATGTAGCAGGAAAACAAGAAAATCAGGAAAACAGGAAGAAAGCCGATTTAACCACAGAGGGCCACCGAGGGGCACAGAGGGGGAGAGGAAAAGAGGGAGGGGAGAGGGAGACAATATTAACAAGGAATCTTCAATGTTCAAGGTGTTGGTGAAAATGGCTTATGGCAATGGCAGAATGAGAAACGTGTTAAAAAAACACAGTTTTTAGGGAGTGTAGTACCGATGAGGGAGGCAGGGGGGGGGCAGCCGAACAGTCAAACTACGAATAGAACGGATTTTTCGAATGGGATTACCCTGACCAACGCTTCTGTCTCTGGCGGTGGGAGGGGGGAAAACAAAAAACCCCGGGTGGACCCGGGGTTTTGGCAGAACTGAAACGGCTTAGCGCTTCGAGAACTGGAAGCGGCGGCGAGCGCCAGGCTGACCGGGCTTTTTACGTTCCTTCATACGAGGATCGCGGGTCAGGAAGCCGGCCTTCTTGAGGTGGCCGCGGAAACTTTCGTCGACCTGAAGGAGGGCGCGGGAAATGCCGTGGCGCAGCGCGCCGGCCTGGCCGACCACTCCGCCACCTTCGCAGATGGCGGCGACATCGAAGGCGCCGACACGCTCAATAACCTTGAAGGGGGCTTCGACAAGCAGGCGTAAGTCGGTGGTAGGGAAGTATTCCTCGAAGGGGCGTCCGTTGATGGTGACGTTACCCTTGCCTTGGGAAATGCGGACACGGGCAATGGCCGTCTTGCGGCGGCCGGTGGCGAGATATTCGATTTCAGCTGTTTTAGTGGCCATGATAATTCTCCGGGATTAGCCGATAACGGTGGGGTTCTGGGCCGCGTGGGGATGCTCAGCGCCGGGATAGAGTTTGAGGCGTGTGATGAGTTTGCGGCTCATGGTGTTCTTGGGCAGCATGCCCCTGACAGCGTGCCAGAGGATATAGTTGGGGTTTTTGGCGCGCATTTTGCCCGCCGGGGTTTCGGTATAGCCGCCTTGATAGCCGGTATACTTGGCGTAAACTTTCTTTTTTTCCTTGGAGTTGCCGGAGAGGCCCACCTTGGCTGAGTTGATCACCACGACAAAATCGCCCATGTCAATGTGGGGCGTATAATCGGGTTTGCCGCGGCCCCGGAGGAGGCGGCAGATGTCGACCGCGAGACGGCCGGCAGGTTTGTCGGCGGCATCAATAAGATACCACACGTGTTTGACTTCAGATTCTTTAGGTTGCGTCGTCTTCATAATTCTTCAATTCCCATGCATGAGCGGCGAACAGTAGCGCGGGGGACGCGCACCTGTCAACGCGGTTCTTTCCTGTAATGAAATAACCCCGTGCCGGAGGGATCGGGAAAATCCGACGACAGAGGACACTTCCGCCATCCGTTTGCACACTGGGCAACAGGCCACAACGTGCGGCGTTTGTCACGGTTACCGCCGGACCAAACACACGAATTACGGAAGATAATGGCTCCAGCGACAGGACTCGAACCTGTAACCTATTGGTTAACAGCCAACCGCTCTACCATTGAGCTACGCTGGAACTTAAAATCGAGTGGGAAGATAGCTAGATAGGCTGGAAAGTCAAGCCCCCTTCATGAAAAATCGATGGGGGTCATTCCGCTGTGTGGTGCGGGCAGGGATAGTCGGCGCGCCCGGGGATGACGCCGCGGATACCGCCACGGGGCGCGGGGTGGTCGCCCGCTCGTCGCGGGATGAGGTGCAAATGGCAGTGAAAAATGGATTGGCCGGCGGTTACGCCGTCATTTGCGCCAAAGTTGAAGCCGGTAATGGTGGTATCCGCGGCCTGAAGGTCGGCAGCGATGGTTTGCGCCAGGCGGTGAGCGGCAGTCCATTCGTCAGGGGTGAGGTCGCGGAAGGAGGCGACATGCCGGCGGGGAATGATGAGGGTATGACCTTCACTAACAGGAAAAGCATCGCGAAAGGCCAGGCACGGGCCATCCTCGGCCAGAATTCGTTTGGCGGGCAGTTGGCAAAAAATGCAGGGCTTATTCATGGAGGAAGAGTAGGCAAAAGTAGTCCGGCAGGAAAGTGGGAAACGCAGGACGCCAAGAAAACTGCCGGGGTTCAACTGCCAACGATAGACCAAAAGTGTGCGCGCAGAGCAATGAATGTGGTCATAGAATGCTCGGTGGAGCGAGCAGAAGGTTGACAGCAACAAGAAAAACCCGCTATACATCCGAATCATTTGATTGGGTGGCCAGATAGCTCAGTTGGTAGAGCAATGGACTGAAAATCCATGTGTCATCGGTTCGATCCCGATTCTGGCCACCACTTTTTTATCCGTTGCAGGGGGGGAAAGTTCTTTTCGGACAGGGGGGTGCATGGTAGATGTATACGAACTTTTTTCTCCCCATTCAGAGGTCGATGGCATGAACCAGATCCTATTCAAGGAACAACTCTCCAAAGATGTGTGGCGCTTGCGGGTGCGGGCACCGCTGATTGCGGAGGAACGCCAGCCGGGTCAGTTTATTATTCTGCAATTGGATCCGGAGTACGGGGAGCGAATTCCGCTGACAATTGCGGATGCCGACCCGGAGGAGGGCAGCATCACCCTGATTGTTCAAACGGTAGGCAAAAGCACCATCCTACTGGGGCAGATGCAAGTGGGCGACCGGATTACCAATTTGGTGGGGCCTTTGGGACGGCCCACGCATATCGAGAAGGTGGGGCGGGTGGTGTGCGTGGGGGGGGGCATCGGGGTGGCAGCGCTTTATCCCATCGCTCAAGGCATGAAAAAAGCAGGCAACCATCTGACAGTCGTCATTGGCGTTCGAACTAAGGAGCTAGTGATTTTGGAACAGGAGATGCGGGCCATCGCGGATGAGGTAATCATCTGCACCGATGACGGGACATACGGGTATCACGGTCTGGTGACGGCTCCCTTGAAAGAGTTGTGTGAGCGCGATCCCAAGCCAGACTTGGTGGTGGCGATTGGGCCGCCGCTGATGATGAAGTTCTGTGCCGAGACGACAAGGCCCTATGGGGTGCCGACGGTGGTGAGCCTTAACTCCATCATGATCGATGGCACGGGGATGTGCGGGGGATGCCGGGTGTCGGTGGGCGGAAAAACAAAATTCGTGTGTGTCGATGGGCCGGAGTTTGACGGGCATCAGGTAGATTTTGAGCAGTTGATCCAGCGCTTGGGCTCGTACCGGGAACACGAAAAAATTGCTACCAACGGCTGCCGGCTCCATGAGGAAGCGCTGGAGAAGGGGCTGGTGGAGTGAGCAGTCGTCCTCCTGACGAATTGCGGGAGGCCGCCCGCTTGGAGTGGGCTCGAATCCAAGCCTTGCCGCAACCGCTGAAGCCCCGAGAGCGCCTGACCATTCCGTGCCAGGAAATGCCAGCGCAAGAGCCGCTCACCCGGGCGCAAAACATGCAGGAAGTGACGCTGGGATATAGCGACGAGCAAGCCCGGGTGGAAGCAGCGCGCTGCCTGCAGTGCCGGAATGCGCCGTGTGTTCAGGGCTGTCCGGTACGCATCCAAATTCCACAGTTTATTGCCGCGCTGGCGGCGGGTGATCCAGCAAAAGCCATTGCGGTTATCAAGGAAACCAGCCTGTTGCCGGCGGTATGCGGGCGGGTATGTCCTCAAGAGCGGCAGTGTCAGGCACCTTGCACTGTGGGGAAGAGCCTGAAATCTGTAGATCAGGCCGTGGCGATCGGTCGGCTCGAACGCTACGCGGCGGACTGGGAGCGGACACATGGGACGGCACAGCCTCCAGAGGTGGCACCAGCCACGGGGAAAAAAGTGGCGGTGGTGGGCAGCGGTCCCGCCGGTATCACCGTGGCCGCGGATGTGCGCCGTGCGGGCCACGAGGTAGTCTTGTTTGAGGCGTTTCACAAGGCGGGGGGGGTGCTGGTGTACGGTATTCCTGAGTTCCGCCTGCCAAAGGCGATTGTCCGCGCCGAGCTGGATACGCTGCGGCAGATGGGGGTGACCATCCGCACCAACTTTTTGGTGGGGCGTACGCGCAAGATTACAGATTTAATCGCAAAAGACGGCTTTGAGGCGATTTTTATTGGGTCAGGGGCGGGACTGCCGAAGTTCATGGAGATCGAAGGGGAACACCTAGTGGGGGTATATTCGGCGAACGAATATTTAACGCGCTCGAATCTGATGAAAGCCTATGACCGGGAGCGCGCGGAGACACCGATCCCGTCCGCCCAGCGAGTGGCGGTGCTGGGTGGCGGCAACGTGGCGATGGATGCCGCACGTACGGCGTTGCGCTTGGGAGCCAAGGACGTCCACCTGATCTATCGCCGCACGGAGGTCGAGATGCCTGCCCGGGCCGAAGAAGTGCGGCATGCAAAGGAAGAGGGAGTCCAGATCCATGTGCTGCAAAATGCCAAGCGCATTCTGGGCGAAAATGGGCGAGTGACGGGCATCGAGTGCCTACGCTATGAATTGGGCGAACCCGATAGCAGCGGGCGGCGGCGTTCTGTTGCGGTTCCCGGCAGCGAATTCCAGCTACCGATCGAGGTGGTGATCGTGGCGATTGGCAACGAGTCGAATCCGCTGATCAAGCAGACCACCGCCGGGTTGGAGGTGGACCGGTGGGGACACATCATCACCGATGAAAACGGTCGCACCAGTTTGCCCAACGTCTTTGCCGGCGGTGACATTGTGCTGGGCACGGCGACGGTAATTCTAGCGATGGGCGAAGGTCGGCGGGCGGCGGCGGCAATTAACGCGATGCTGAAGGGATAGGCGGGGGCAAGGGATTATCCGC
>JAVEUJ010000095.1:0-9600 GCA_034005635.1 Kiritimatiellia bacterium
TCCGATCTCAGGCAGAGTTTTCCACGCGAGTAACCCACCCGCCCCCCCCAGCAATGGCAGCGCCACCAGTGCGATCAGCAGTCCCGACCGGCTCTTTCTCCACGCCAAGAGCAGCAGCGTTGCACCCACGCCCGCGACCATCCCCAGCCAGCCACTTCGCGACTGGGTCCAATACAACACCGGCGCCGTTACCACCAGATAATAACCGGCTAAAATCCGCAGAGGAAATCCAGCCGCTGGCAGCGCCAGTAAAACGAGGGCCATTGGAAACAGCATGGCGATCATGTTGGCCAGATGATTGGGACACAAATATGTGCCGCTGGCTCGCAGGCCATACTGGTCAGGCCGCGCCACCCACAATACCAGCCGGGAGTGGCCCATCTGCTGTACCCAGGCATAGAGCCCCGTGATCGCCACCGCCGCCAGCAATACGCCCAGCACCCATTTCCAGCGCTGCGCGTGAGTGCTCAGTTGTGTCCAAGAGAAGCCTGCCGCCAACAGACAAGCCCAACGCAAGGCTTCGGCGCGTGCCGCATGAGGCACGGTCGCCCAGATCACCCCTGCCGCGGCGTAGGCCGTCATTATTCCCCAACCAGTAAAACCCGGCGGCAAAAACCAACGGTGGGTATGTGGAAAAAGCAAAGGGCGGGCCAGCACCAGACCCGACCCCAAAAAAGAAAGCAGCAGCCCCGGAGCATAGCCCCAGACACGCGTGGACCCCATCAGCCACATCCCCCCCGTGGCAGGCCACATCAACAGCAACAGGGACAAGAAATCGTAGGTCCGTTCCCCCAAGCCAGCCCGGCTACCTACCCCAAATGAGTCTGATCGGTACCCCATGGCCAACGCCACCAAGCCATCCTACCAGAGACTGCGCTGTACCTCGATGATGTCATCGGGCTCCACTCGAATATCATCATCGGGTGTGCGTTCCAGCCGCCGCGCGTTCCGGATGGTTTTCACAATTTTGCCGCCACGCTTGATGACCACGCGTCCACTGGCAAACTCGGTATACCCCCCCGCTCCGGCAATCGCCTGAGAAATACGGGTGGCAGAAACAATCTGAAAACGACCCGGCTGACGGATTTCACCTTGAACGAAATAATAGCGGGTCGGCACCACGATGCTGACCGATATATTACGGTAGATTCCTTCATCCTGATAAATTTGGCGAATATTCCGGGCCAGCTCCGAAGAGGTCAGACCGGCTGCCTGTACTTCATTGATAAACGGCAAAGGAATCATGCCTTTTTCATCAATGATCAGTTCTATTGCCTCCGCATTAGGGATCCCCCGCAAGGATACTTGCACCACATCCCCTTGCTTAAGCAGGTAGGCCACGCCATCATAAGTATCGTCCACTTGTGGTTCCGTAACGCTTGGAATGGCAGAAGGCTCTGTTATGGGCGGTGGAACGGGTGCCGGAGACGGCGTCAAAACATTCACCGGCGGAGGTGGCACTGGGGCCGGTGTTTCGGCAGGTATCACTGGAGTGGGCGGTTTGGCCGCGGGAATCGGCTTGGCCACCGGTTTGGCCGAAGGTGCTGGCTTGGCTTTGGGTGTCGGCTTGGCGGCCACCGGCTCAGCACGGGCAACCGGAGCACGGCTGGAAGGAGACTTTTCAGTAGACTCAATTGCTGTTGCTGCCTCGGCGTCTGGAGTCGCCTTCGTTGTCGACGTCGCGCGGCTACGTTCGGCCACCATTTGGGCATAACGGTCGTAAATTCGCCGATTATAGCGTGGGGTCGAAGAACAGCCGGCGGCCAGCATACTGGTCAGCAACACCGGGATCAGGAACAGTCGCATCGTCGCAGGTAGCTTCACGTCTCACACTTCCGTTGCATCATCATCATGTTCATGCTTCGTGCTACCATAATACTTTTTGGTTGTATAATGGTAGTAGTAATAATAGTCGTCCCGCATGATGTTAATGTTATTGAGGACCGCCCCGAGCAGGCGACCGCCGGCATTTTCTACCATGCGCTTGGCGCGCAGCGAAATGATCTTGGGATACTTGCGGTATTGCACTACCAGCAAAACACCCTCGACTTCGCCCGCCAAGATCGCGGCGTCGGTCACGCCCAAGATCGGCGGTGAATCCAGCAGGATGTAGTCGTACTTGTCCTTCACTTCATCTAGCGCGGCGCGCAAGCGCGGGCTGTTCATAATGCCCATCGACCCGCGCCGTAACCGGCCACTAGTCATCATCCATAGATTCGGCACACCGGTTTCCTGGACAACATCTTCGGCCTTCATTTCCCCGGTCAGCACATTGACCATCCCAATCCGGTTAGGCAGCCCAACCATCTTGTGCTGCACGGGACGACGCAAGTCAGAGTCGATGATCAGTACCTTGCTGCCCTGCTCAGCACACACATAGGCCAAGTTGAACAGGGTCGTGGATTTGCCTTCACCCACACCACCGCTAAGCACGGCAAAAATCTTTTGGTTACCTTCTCGAGCGAGCAATGCCAAACTGGTGCGCAGCGAGCGATAGGCTTCGCCCTGGCCACTCGACTGACCCGCTTCCGTCAGCGGTCGGGATTGCTGTGGGACCACAGCCAAAACCGGCAGCCCCAGGTATTTCTCTACCTCGTCCACGGTCTTGATGGACACATCCAAGTATTCCACGAAGAAGGCCAGCCCTACCCCCGCCAGCAACCCCAGCACCACGCTGAGGAAAATGTTCAGTACTACCAGTGGACTGGAAGGACGCTGCGGTGGCTCCGCTTCTTCGATGATCTCCACCGTGGTACGCGGGACTTCCACCTCAATACCCGTCTGCGTGACCCGCGCCCGCAGAGCCGTCAGAATGTCGCGCTGCACCTGGACATTGCGTTCGGCACGGTTGAAGGGTAGGTAGTCCGTCCCTTCCGCCTCGATGTCGATCGCTTTGATCGCCAGAAGCTCTTCATCCAACGCGTTAAACTTCTGCAAGGCCACCTGATAGTCGGCTCGCAATCCTGCCTTCAAACCTTCCAACGCCGAATTCAACTGGCGGCGCAGCTCGTCCACCGCTCCCTTCAGCCGCAAAACGTCGGGATGGTTCTCGCCCACGACACCCGTATTCAGCATCAGTTCCAGACTGACTTCGCTATCAATTAACTGCTGTCGAATCGCCAGCAGTGTCGGATCCTGAACAATATAGGCCGCCGCCTCCATCAACTCGGTGCCTTTCAGATTCTCCAATTGCTCCAGACGCGCCTTGCGTACTAGCATCTCGACCCGCGCTCCGCTGCGTTCGCTTTCGAGCATGTTCAACCGTGTGGCTTCCACCCGGATCCCCATGCCGATGTGCCCAATGAGCGAAATCCCCCGTTCTTTGCGGATGCGTTGCAACTCGGCCTCGGCCTCCTCCACCCGCTCCTGCTGCTTGCGGACTTCGTTGCTGATCGCGTCAATGGCTCGCTGGATCTCACGCCGCTTGGCGTTTAATCGCCGATCGCGGTACACGTTGGCAATCTCGTTGGCAATTTCGGCTGAGCGCTTATCATTCTCCGTTGTGACGCGGATGTTCATTAGCACCGTATCGCGGTCCTGCTCAACTCGCAGACTGCGGGATAAGATTTGCAGCGCCAAATCGGCTGTAATGGCCGATTTATCCTCGTTGAGTTCCGCTCCCCACACTCGCTGCAGATTCAGCCGTCGGATCACTTCCATCAATACCGGACGCGAGCGCATAATCTTTTCTTGCGTCATCAGGAAAAACGGATTGTACCCCATCCGGGCCACCTGCCGGTCATAGAACGGATCGACGTCCATGGCATCCTCGCGGACCTCCAACTGGGTGACCGCCGTGTATTTCTTGGGCATCATCACCGTGTAGGCGGTGCCGGTCACGATGGTCAGCAGCGCTACCGCCAGGATGACCTCCTTGCGATCGCGGATCACCCGCCAATAATCAAGAAAGTGGAGAGCCGATGTCTGGTTGTCTTCTGCCATGGAGTCTCATCCTAAAATATCGAACGGGGCTTGGTTGGCCCCGCTCGATTTGCCACACACTGGGAACAAGGAAAAGGCGGCCGTTGCCGGTCGCCTTTCCAGACACGCGGGTCTAGAAGAGTTGGATTTTCCAGCCCAGATCCACGCGATTGCGGTCATAACTTTCGCGATTCGTCACATCGCTGTCCAGCATGACGAACTGATAGCCCGCCTCCAGCCAGTTAATGCGGTTCACACGGTAACTCATGCGCATGGAAATCAGATAGGTGTTTTCGTCACCATCCTCTAAGCCGTCGTACATGCTGTACTTCTCATCATAGGAGTTGAGGGAGTAAGCGCCGCTGAGATAAAAGCTCAGCTTGGCGGTAAAGTCATGCGCCAGACTCAGAGAGGCATAAAAACGATCCTGGCTAAGATAGCTCGTCACATCCGATTCAAAGATAGAATACGAGGCTGCACCCGTGATGCGGGTAGCGGGACTGGGCATGAACGTCAGGGAAATTTCTGCGTAGGGCTGCGTGTTGTCGTCGTAGATATTGTTATCGTAGACCCGGTGCTCGACACCACCACGGAGGCTCCCAATCAACTGCGGGCTGAACGTCTGCTCCAAGCCTAAGCCACCGAAGAAACTGTCGGCATCGCGGTTGAAGTCCTTGGCGGCATCGGAATACACCACTGACTGATAGCGGCCATCCACCATCAGAGTCGTCAGGCTGGCCAACTGCTGACGGAGCGTCAAGCCACCCACCAAAGTGTAGTAGTTGTCATTGTCATGGGAGACCGTCTGCCCGGACCCATCCTGATAATCGCTTTCCGTATACTCCAAAATAATATAGCGACCGGACAAATCAATACGCGTTTCCGGGCGCAGGGTATACGACAACGTCGCAATGGCCGCGTTGTAAATGTTGTCGTCATCCTGACGCACCACGTAGTTGGAATCTTGCAACTCCGGCAACTGGCTTGCCCGTAACGTGTCGCTCAGGGACAGCGACAGCGTCGGACTGAAATTATGGATGAAGTTCAGATCCAAATCATGCAAAACGTCCGTGTCCGAGTTATCGCGGTCCGAATACCAGATCAAGGAGGGCCGGTAGCGCAAGCCCAGATAAGTCCGTTCGAAATTCAGACTCACCAGAGCTTCAATCTCTTCGATGATTCGGAAGCTGTCCTGCTTGGACAGACCGCTGGTCGAGGGACTATCCACTTGGTAGACGTTGTCGTCCCAACCAATGCGCAGTCGGTTGTTAACATGGATCGGCGAAGAGGCGGAGGCCGCCAAGGCGGGAATCGCCAGCACTAGCAGCAAACTCGCCACAACCAGAATTTGAATCTGTTTCATATCTCTTTTCCTTTATGATTTGATACTCTTCCGGCCAGCGGCATCAGTGAGGAGTCGGCGAGATGGGGCGAAATTCTCCGCTGACCATTTCCATTTCAGTCAGCACCCGCACCACTAGATTCAGATCTACCGAATATTGCACCGTGCTATGTACAAAAGGCTTTCCCTCAATCAGCGGGTCAGTCGAACTCATGGTCACATCCTGACCCAGGGCATCCGGCAAAACTTCCACCGATTGAATTGTCTCGCTCAGCCGATCGATCGAAATACCCAACTCCTTCAAAAGATTAATCCATGCCTGAGGGTCATTGGGGTTTTCCACTTGGTCGTCCATCCGCAGGGCCTGCACAATCACACGCGAAAGATCTGCCTTGGTCACCACCGCATCCAGTTTCCAGCCATCTTGCGGGGAAATTCCATTTTGCATCAGAACAGCGAACTGCTGTTGTGCCGTCGCGGCATTGGGTAGAAACCGCACCAGCCCCAGCGCCCGAACCAACAGTTCCGCCAGTTGCGGATGCGTCACCGGTTGCGACGCCTGCGCTTGGTCTGCCTCAGCCTTTTTCCGCCCTTGAGCCATCGCCACCGTGGTGGCCATCATTAATCCCGCCAACATATATACGAGAATCTTTTTCATTTTCTATTTCTCCTTGCCCGTAGGCAGAAATCGGCGTTGGACTCTGTTTGGTGCCGACCGTGGTTAACCTTGTGAGGGATATTGCCCCAATCGTCCTGATTCGTCAATGGTTAATTCGAAATATTATTCATCCAAACCGGCCCCGAAGTCGCTCTTTTGGCGACGCCCGCGCCCCGTGGAAAACCACACTGATTTTCCCTTGCGCTTTGGGATTGCCAACGCCCCGGTTTCCCGGCATGATGTCGCTCTCGAATATCGAGCAACCGACCCAGAGTAGTTAGGGAGAGTCTTCCATGGCCAAACTTAGCGGCATGTCCGGCGATTTTAAAGGGCGCGAATTCCCCATTGAACAGGGTGAAATCACTATTGGACGCAAAGCAGACAACCGAATCCTTTTGGACCACCCCACCATTTCCAGCCATCATTGCCGAATCCTCCACAGCGGCGACTCGTGTGTGCTCCAAGATCTGGACTCCACCAATGGCACACGCGTAAATTCCCGCGATATTAAAGAATCCGCTCTTCATCACAAGGATTTGATCCAATTGGGCTCCATTGAATTCCTCTTCGACGCCCCGGAACTATCCACCACCAGCGCCCGCTATACCGACGCCAATGCTGAAATGGTCAACGGTGCCATGTCCGCCCCCCAAGATTTCGCCAGTATCTCCCCCTTTGGCGCCCGCCCCCGGGAACGCCGTGGCACCTGGTACTTTGTCCTGGCCATCACGGGTCTGGTGACCCTCGTGGCCCTCGTGTTCTACTTCTTCATCCTCCTGAGTGCCCGATAATTCTCCAGCCCCCCCCGGGCCGGATCGGATGAACCCGCCCTCCGCCACCCGTCATTGCTACGGTTTTACATTTGTTGAACTGCTGTTGGCCCTTGCGTTGTCCGCCCTCGTAGCTGGCATTCTCGGCCTGCTGATTCACGGGTTGCTGGTGGCCGGCCACGGTCAGACACAACGCCAACAGGGCCCATTCCGTGCGCGCGCCGCTCTGCGCACCCTCTCCCGCGAAGTGGCCTGCGCCTTTGCCCCGCCCGTTCGCGATCTTGTCCCCCTCACCCTCACCACCTCCACTGAACCGGGCCAACCGGAAGTGCGTCTCGTTTACTTTGCGCCGGTCCTCCCCGCTTCTCCGCCCGCCTATCCCGGCGCATTTGATATCCACCAAATCGCCTATGAAGTCCATTCCTTGGGCCCCAACCAACGCGAACTGCGCCGGATTTCTGCCCCCTGCTCCGGTCCATTCACCAATGCCCCGGTGACCAATCGGATTTTCAGCGGCTCCTTCACCCTTGCCCTGGCAGCCATGAGTAATGATACCGCGTATGTCGAGTGGCCCCCGCCCGACACAACGCCCCCCGCCCTGCCCGCCTCCCTGCGGCTCTCGCTCCACCTGAATGGCCAGCCAGCTCCTTTCCAGTCCGAAACCCTCATTCAATGCGCCCACGGCATCCGGTCGCCTCTTGAACGAGTGCCGCCTCCCGAACCGGCCCCGGACCTTCCCGCAGAATAATTCTGCTGCCCCAAATTGAAAACGCTTGCGGTTCCCGAACCGAACCCGTATCTTCCCGCCCATCGACCACGACGGTCATCCCTCTCCCGGTGCTCGGGTGGTGGAATGGCAGACACGCATGTTTGAGGGGCATGTGGGGCAACCCGTGGGGGTTCGAGTCCCCCCCCGAGCACCATTTTCCACTTAACCCCATGCCCCCCATGGGGAAGGCGCTACCCAGCGCGGTTTCCCAATCAGAAACGTATTCTGGTAATTACGCTCCCGCTGAACCGCAGAACGTCGGGTGGATACCGAATTGCTGCGAGAGCACCTCTTCCAACTCCGTCAGCGGCAACCCCACCACATTCGTATAGGACCCGCGAATTTGCCGGATCATGTAGGCCGCCCGCCCCTGAATAGCATACGCCCCCGCCTTGTCCAGTGGCTCACCGCTCTCAATGTAGGCCTCTATTTCAGCCGCGCACAGTTCTTTGAATTCCACATCCGTCGTGACTGAAAAATCCCGAATCGTCTCGACCCCATCCCGGGCCTTGCCCCGCACACAGACCCCGGTGATGACCTGGTGGGTCTGCCCACTCAACGCGCGCAACATCTGCCGCGCGCCGTCTGCCGACGCCGGCTTTTCCATAATCCGCCCCTCCCGCACCACCACCGTATCCGCCGCCACGATCACCGCTTCCGGCGAAACACGTGCCGCCACCTCCGCTGCCTTGTCCCGCGCATTGCGCAGCACATACTCCAGTGCCGATTCGTTAGCCCGCGGCGTCTCAACCATCACGGGCGACACCTCCGCGAAGGTATAACCCAATTGATGCAGATACCCGCGCCGCCTAGGGCTGGCGCTCGCCAGCACCAATGGCCGGCTCTCGGAACACGATTCGTCCATGCGTTGCCTCCGATCCACCGGTGAACCACCGGAATAGTTTCTCCATCATCGTCCCCAGCACCCCATAGTGCACCGAACGCACCGGCGTCCAACGCCCCCACATTGTCCGTGGGCGCGCCCGTCGTGCCGCCTTCAGCCAGTTCTCCAGCCCCGCCACGGAGTCCACTGCCCCATCCAAGGCATAGAGGTTGATTTGGCGCACCCCGCAGCCCAGCACTACCCCCACCGCTTCCTCCAAATCGTGGGTGCTCGACATCCCCCGTAAGAAACTATAAAAAAAGGCCCCGCCACCAAACAACTCGGCGCGTTCCGCATTTTCCGGAATGTGATCGTAATCGCCCAGCAGTCCCACGTCCATGGCCGCGCGCTCGCCGTACAATCGCTGCGCCAGCAACGAGTAGCGATTCAGCATCGCCACATACGACAATTGGCTGGCCCCGTAACGATAGGTAATAAATGATAAAGTGTCCCAGGTCACCCCACTGACCGGAGCATTCAAGCCGTCTTCCAGCGCCAGATTCCCCCGTGCCTGCGCATCCAGAAATGCCCGGTTGACCGCCCCATTCACTTGATAGCCCCGCTCGCGCAGCTCCTGCGTCAGCGCATTGAGCGCCGCCGTGTCGCGGTGGAATTCCTCCGCATCCAATTGACGCCTCAGGATCCGCGCCAATTGGCGCACACTCAGCGCTCGCACTGCAGTAAACATCTCCCGGCCCAGCAATGGCGACGGCTCACAATCGAAGACAAATCCCTGCACCCGCAGGTGATGCTTGTCAAAATAATCCGCCGCCCGCCGCGCCAACTTGCGGGTCGCCTCCACACTGGCCTGCCCCACATACAAATGCTCTTCGACCGGCAGCAGCAGCCACGCCACCACCGCGACCTCGGCCTGCTCCGCCGCCCGCAGCAGTCGCATGAAATCCGGATCCTCTAGACTCTCCGAACGCACATGCAAAATCAACTCACAGTCGTAAGCCGCCAACAGCGGCAGATGCTCGACCACCTGCGCATACGGCATGAACTCGCACCATATCCCCAACCCAAAGGAGGTCTGCTCGCCGCTGGGCGCCGTTTCCGCTTCCGCCCCCCCCACCCCGATCACTATCGCCAGCCATCCCGCCGCGACCGTTTTCCACAGTGTGGTCCCGCGCCTGCGGGATCTTCCATAGCGTGGAATAGCCGAGTGCCGAACCCGAGTCTCGCATCTGCGGGACGAAGGGTGAACGCGAGGTCTAGAGCGAAGCGCACTGCGCTTCGAGTGAGAGAGCAAAGCGA
>JAVEUJ010000096.1:0-9498 GCA_034005635.1 Kiritimatiellia bacterium
GCGCCATGAGGCCACCGGCGGTGCCTATCCCATCTATCGCGTCGTGGCGGGCCAACATGCCTCTCGCAATCAGGTCGAAGATCCCACCCGCTTCCTGCTCAGCCTCGTCGGTGGCGAGCCGCCGGATGTTATCCTTTTCGACCGCTTCGCTATCAGCGAGTGGGCCGCCAAGGGAGCCTTCACTCCTCTTGATGCGCGAGTTGCTCAGGACCTTGACGCCTGGAACCAGTGGGTAGCCTCTCCCGACACCGCAACAGCCCGGCCACCCTGGCCGGGCGCGCGGGAAGAACCCCCGCGCGCAGTCGGCGCTGCGCCCCTCGCCGCTGTCCATCCCATCCGTCAGGCTGACTTCTATCCGGCCTGCTGGGACGAGGCCGTCTTCAGCGATCCGCTCACCGGGTCCCGCACGCTCTATGGCATCCCCTTCAACGCCGACGACCGCGCGCTTTTCTACAACAAGGATATTCTCGTCCGCCACGGCTACACCAACGAACTCGGCGAGGCCCAGCCCCCACGCACTTGGGAGGAACTTGAGGATATGGCCGTCGCCATGACCGAACGCGACGCGCGCGGGACCATCCAGACCATTGGCTTCATCCCCAACTTCGGTAATTCGTGGCTCTACCTCTACGGCTGGCAGGCTGGCGGTGAATTCATGGCACCCGACGGCCGCACCTGCACCCTCGACGATCCCGGCGTGATCCGCGCCCTCGAGTTCATGACCCGCATTTACAATCGTCTCGGCGGCGTCAAAGAAGTCTACGCCTTCCAAAGCACCTTCCAAGGCGATGCCCTCGACCCGTTCATCCAAGGCAAAGTGGCCATGAAAATCGATGGCGTCTGGATCATGGAAACCCTCGCCCGCTTTGGCCTCGACCTCGACTTCGCCCTTGCTCCGCCACCCATGCCGGCCTCCGAGCTGGCTAAAGGGCGCACCCCCATCAGTTGGGTCGGCGGCTGGGCCTACGCCATTCCCTCCTCCTCCCAGCAGAAAGACGGTGCCTGGGAGTTGATGCGCTTTCTGGTCAGCCGCCGCGCGATTCAGATCATCGCCGCCTCTTCGGAACATTCTGCGGCCGCTCAGGGGCAGCTCTACATTCCACGACAAAACCCCAACCGCGAGCACAACGAGTGGCTACACCAGACCCGCATTGAGGACAATCCCGACCTGCCCCGTAAATTCAAGGACGCCATGCGCGTCTTCAACGACCTGCTCGAAACCTCGCGCTACCGTCCGGTCACGCCCGTCGGTCAAAAACTGTGGAATGCCCAGATTTGGGCGATGGAGGATGCCATCTTTGGCAAAAAAACGGCATCGGACGCACTCGCCTATTACAACGCGATCGTCCAGCGCGATCTGGATGCTGCGCTGGCACCGCCCCCCGGAACACCCATCCGCAATTGGGGCTGGTTCTTTGCGCTCTATGCCGCCTTGTTAACCGGCACCGTCGCGTTCGTAGTCCACCGGGACATCCGCGGCGCCAGCGGACGCCGTAGCCGCCTCCTACGCCTTCTGTCCGGAGAACCTGCCGCGCCCGCCATCATCGAAGGCCGCAAGGGGTCCTACTTCCGCTCCCAGTGGCGCGATGGTGTCATCTGCGCCCTGCCGTGGCTTCTGGGGTTCATCATCTTCACCGGTGGCCCGCTGTTATTTTCCATCGTGATCAGCTTGTCACGCTACGACATCCTTGCCGACGCCGTCTTCATCGGCCTGGACAACTACCGTTTCCTGCTCACCCAAGATGAACTGTTCTGGAAATCGCTGAGCAATACGCTCTTCATGGTCATGGGCGTACCCCTCGGAATGGCCGTCGGCTTGGGCATGGCCATCCTGCTAACTCGCAAGGTTCGCGGCGTCGCTCTCTGGCGCACCTTCTTCTACCTGCCCAGCATTGTGCCAGTTGTCGCCTCCAGCATACTCTGGATCTGGATATTCAATCCCCAGAGCGGCCTGATCAACCAACTCCTGGCCTCGATCGGGCTCGCCGGCCCGCTCTGGCTCCAGGACGAAGCCACCAGCAAGTGGGCCCTCATCCTGATGGGTCTATGGACCGCCGGAGGCGGGATGATCATCTGGATCGCCGGCATCAAAGGCATCAGCGCCTCGTACTACGAAGCTGCCGCCATCGACGGTGCCAGTCCCTGGCAGCAGTTTGTCCACATCACCCTGCCCATGCTGACACCCTATATCTTTTTCAATCTCGTCATGGGCCTGATCGGCACCTTCCAGGTCTTCACCCAGGCGTTCATCATGACCAGCGGTGGTCCAGTCAACTCCACCCTCTTCTATGTCTATCATCTGTTCAACAACGCCTTCCGCTACCTCAACATGGGCCAGGCCTGCGCCATGGCCTGGTTCCTCTTCCTCATCGTCCTCTTCCTCACCGCCATCCAACTCAAGCTCTCCACGCGCTGGGTCCACTACGAAGAGGAAAACTGATGCTCTTCCTATCTCATTTTTCACCACAGAGGACCACAGAGGTTCACCGAGAGACTCTACTCTGGTTGGTAGCCCAAAAGGGGGTTGAAGGGGCGGCTTCTCCGGTTACATTCTCTTGCGACTTTTGCGTCTTTTGCGTTGAATATCTTTCCCCTTCCGTGCTCGCTTCATTCGTGTCTATTCGTGTTCATCCGTGGTTCATCATGTCCCCGGTTTTATAATGCGCCCGCTTCGCACTATCCTGCTCTACCTGCTGCTCCTCGGCGGCACAGCCGTGTTCACCCTGCCCTTTCTGTGGATGATCGGTAGCAGCTTCAAAGTTGACCGCGAGATGTTCGGCCACAAGCTCACGCTCTGGCCGCAACGGCCCGTCCCCGCAGCAGCCTCCCCCTGGCTCGACCCCACCGCCCATCCCGCCCCCGACCGCGACCTCTCCCTGCGCGCCATCCCCGAGATTGCCGCCACGTTGCGTGGCAGCGATCTGCCCCTGCCCGTCACCATCACCAACCGCGAGCACACGATCTCCATCCTCGCCCCGGCCATTTTCGCCCGGCTCCGTGATACCCTCCCGCGCGCCGTATGGGACCTGCCCGATCCCGAATTTGGCGCGCGCCTGCGGACCGAGACCACCCCCGAACTAGCCGCAGAAACCACCCGCCGATTGCTCCGGCGTCTCACCTTCGGCCCAGTCCGTGTTCGCAGTATCGATCTCCAGGAAGCCGACCTCACCGCACAAATTCCCATTCCCGAATTTTGGACCATTGAATCCGGTCCCGCCCACTGGCTGTGGTCCGACGAACACTCCGCAACCCATGCCGTCCTCGCCTACGAATTTTCTGGCCGCCCCACTAACACCATCGTTCTGTCTGCGACCCTCGATCTACCCTTTTCCGCCGACCGTCTCTTTCGCATTCAGCTCTTCCTCACCCCCGACGACTCCTGGCACGCCGTCGATTTCGAACTCGAATACGGTGGCAAGCGCTACCGCACTCTTCAGTCGGAAATCCTCGCCCAGTTCAACCCCAAGGTCGTCACCCTTCAGGAATTCGGGCCCCTGGATGCCCCCGACTCCAACCGCATCCGGCTCTGGATTCCCTACCGCGCAGTCAGCGCTGGCCCGCAAGTTGAATCCCGTCCCGGCCGGGTCCGCCTGATCGCCACGCTGCGCCAAAGCAGTCCCCAGCGCGCCTGGGCCTTCAAATGCACCCGCAACTATCGCACCGCCCTGCGCTACATCCCCTTCTGGCGCTATGCCGCCACCAGCGCCTTCCTAGTCATCTTGAACATCGTGGGCAACATCTTCGCCTGCTCCCTCGTCGCCTACGCCTTCGCCCGCCTCCACTGGCCCGGACGCAATTTTGCCTTCGGCCTCATGCTCGCCACCATGATGATCCCGCCCCAAGTCACCATGATCCCTTACTTTCTCATCATCCGCTGGTTGGGCTGGTACAACACCCTCAGCCCCCTGTGGGTCATCAGCTTCTTTGGCAACGCCTTCAACATCTTCCTCCTCCGCCAATTCATGAAAGGCATCCCCCGCGACATGGAGGATGCCGCGCGCATCGACGGCTGCAACTTCCTCCAAATCTATTGGTACGTCATTCTCCCGCTCATCAAACCCACCCTCGCCTGCATCGCCATCTTTACCTTCATGGCCGTTTGGAATGACTTCATGGGGCCGCTGATTTTCCTCGCCGACCAACAACTCTATCCCCTCTCCCTCGGCCTCTACGCCCTCAATGTGCAGCAAGGCGGCGATTTCGGCATGATGATGGCCGGCTCGCTCCTGATGACCCTCCCCGTCATCGCTCTCTTCTTCTTCGCCCAAAAGTATTTCATCCAAGGCATCACCCTCACCGGCTCCAAGGGCTAACACTGGTTTTAACTGGCTGTTTTTTCTTTTGTTCCCGTGCGCGCTTGGGCTATAGTTCTGTGTACCAGAGTTTGCCGATTCATCGACACAGGAAGGAGCCTCGCATGAAATTCACCGCTGTTCTGTCCATCGCTCTGCTCGTGGCCATCGTGCCTTTTGCCATTGCCCAAACCACTCCAGTTGATGCCCCGCCTGCGGCGGGACTTTCCCCTTTCAGCCTGGGAGCCCACCTGTCCTATTGGAACGCCCGCGATCTCAACGACTTCACTCTCAACGGAATGTTGGGCGGCGGCGTGGTGGGGCAGTTTCGCTTCAACCCTCACGTCGCTCTAGAACTGCGCCTCTCTGGTTTTGGCGCCAGCGACTCCCAAGACTATTTCATCGAAGGCAAGGGCTGGTACGAAACCGACTTGACCGTCGTGGCTATGCCCATGGAAGCCGGCTTAGTCGCCTTTCTACCCCTCACCGATACATTCGAACTGTATGGTGGTCCCGGCGTGGGCTTCTACCTCTTCGACGGCGAATACACGGAGGAACAGGGCCCCTGGAAAGCCACCTACGATATCGATCTAGACGACAAAGGCGGAGTCTACCTCCTGCTCGGTGTCCGCGCCAAACTGGCGAGCAACATGGCCCTCTACGCCGAAGCCAAATACACCTGGGTGAAAAGCAAGCTCGACACCCTCATACCGCCTTCCGACTATATGGGCACCATGGCCTCCGACCGCAACATCGATTTCAGCGGCGTGTCCATTAACGCCGGCTTAAGCTTCACCTTCTAACGCCTCCTCACCGCCCGCCCGTCAACGGCACAAACCGCACCGCCAACACCCCCCGCCTAGAAACCTCTCCCCGCCCATCCTTCTCCACCACCACCAGTTCCTGCGTCGCCCCCGGCGCACCCAGCGGAATCACCATCCGCCCCCCCGGCCGCAACTGCTCCACCAATGCCGACGGCACCTCCCGCGCCGCCGCCGCCACCAGCACCCCGTCAAACGGCGCCTCCTCTGGCAACCCCGCCGCTCCATCCCCCTCGTACACCTTCACATTCGCCACCCCCAGTCGCGCCAAACGCTCCCGGCACGCCTGCGCCAGTTCCGGCACAATCTCCACGGTGTGCACCTCCCGTACCAACTTCGCCAGCACCGCCGCCTGATACCCCGACCCTGCCCCCACCTCCAGCACCTTTGCGTCCGGCCTCACCTCCAGTAAGTCCGTCATCAGCGCCACGATATACGGCTGCGAAATCGTCTGACCACACCCGATCGGCAACGGCATATTCAGATAGGCCGACACCTGATCATTTTCCGGAACGAATTCATGCCGCGCCACATCGGCCATCGCCTGCATCACCCGCGGCGAAAACGCCGCCCGCCCCGTATAGGTCGCCGTGGCCTGCGCCTCCGCTGCAACGATCTTCAACAAATGGATCAATTCCGCCTTCATATCATTTGGGGTCAGCCCTTAAAATATAACTAACGGTTAGTTATATTTTAAGGGCTGACCCCAGCAAAACCTCACTTCTTTGGCTTCTGCAACGTCGTCCCGGCGCCCATCTCGGCTAGCCCCGCCTTTTCCAGATCGGTCCACAGCGTACCGGGGCCGGCATGGAGAATATTGATGGTCAAATCCTTGCTCAAGACCGATGCCAGCGTCCACAGGTTGTAGGCCTCCGCATCGCCGAAGGCCTTCACCTTGAGCTGCTGGCCCTTGGCTTGTTCGCCCTCGACCAGCTTCACAACAGCCGCATCGGCTGTGCCCAGAGTCGTGATGCGTTCCGCGCGCACGCCCGCGGTCTGCTTCTCGATCTCGGCCGCTTGGCGCATCGTATCCCCACGGATTTCTGCCACCTGTTTTTCTTCGTCGGCCTGGATTAGCGCCTTGATCTTCTCTGTCTCCTGCGCCACCTGGTCGCGGCGCTGCCCGATCAGGCTCAGCTCCGTATTCAGTTGCGCCAGCTTCTTGGCCGTATTCTGCTTCTCTTGATTGGTCAGATCCTGCTCCTGTGCCAGGCTAGCCTGCTGGATCGGGTCGAGAATCTGCCCTGGTACATTCACATTGCGGATCAGCGCCGCATGAATCGCAATCCGCTTCTCCTCCAGCGTGTCGGCCAACGATTCCGTCAGCTCGTTTTGGAACTTCTCGCGGCCCTCGCCCACGATAAAATCCCGTGCCCCGTAGGCCGACCCCTTCAGGCGCGACACGGATAAAATTTGCGGCATGATCACTTTATCCACCGCCGCCGGCAAATCCCCGTAGGTCCGGAACAGCCACGCAATATCCTTGGGCAGCAGCTCGAACTCCACCGTCATGTCCAGGCTGATCTCGAATCCGTCCCGCGACGGAAACTCCACAAACTGGTTCAACACGAACGACAGCGAAGCCGGCACCTCCGCCGGCGATGGCGCATATTCATCCATGGTCAACTCGCCCCCAGGCACCTTGCGGCTGACAGACTTTGACGCCGGCGGCGGCGCCATCCGTCCCAATCGCATGCCAGAGCTGGATTCGCTGCGCATATAGTCCGCACGCTTCTCCTGCTGCTCCTGCAACACATTTTGCTGCAAGCGGTTCATCGCCACGTTTTCAGAAGCGATCAGCGCCTTGGTAATCACGGCACCGCCGCCCTTGCCCATCAACGAAACTTGGTTCACGCCAATTTCCAGTACATCCACTTTGTATTCACGCGGGTTCACAAAATACAACCCCGGCTGCAGCACATCACTGCGCACACCCTTTTCGCCCGTCTGCGCAAAGGCATGGGGCGGCGTCTGGGTGCCCGACAGCGATGTCACCACCCCGTCGTAGCCGATCGGGATGCTGATGGCATCCACGATGTCGATCTGGTAGCCCACCGGATTCATGCGGTATTTTCCCGGCCCGAGGACATTGCGCCAAATACCCTTTTGGCCGCGCTCCGCCAGGAACTCGCCCTCCGGCAATTCCACGCCGACCTTGGAAGTCACGATGCCCACCTTGCCGGGCGGGATCACGGTCACGGGACGGATGTCACGCTCATAGAGCCAGGGATTCAAGAAGTGGCGGCCTTCCCCCAGAACATCCTCACGGATGCCCCGCTGGCCCTTCTGTGCCAGAATCTGCCCCGTCGGCAACGCGTCGCCCGTCTTGGCGGTAATCACCGCCATCTGGTCCGGCCCCACATAGAACCGGCAAAAGCCCCACTGCCACAGCACCCATACGCCGAGCACCACCAGCACCGCCACCCACGCCATCTTCAAAACTGTTTTCACTGTGCACCCCCTTTCGCCGCCGCCGGCACATAGGCCTTCAGCAGCCCTCCCAGGCCGTCGGCCTGGTCACCGCTAAGAATCGTTTTTATCTTTGGCCCAATCTGTTCATAAAATGTATTCCGCGCCAAATTTAATCCCGTTCCAAACGCCTTTACCCGGTCAGCGATAACTCCCGCCTCCGCTTCATAGCGCATCCGGATCACATTACCTTCCGCGGTTGCCTGCAAAATTTTCGCCTCAGCCTGGGCCTGGGCCGCCGCATTTTCCAGCTTGGCCACCTCGCGGTCGCGGGTGGCACGCGTCAGCTTGACCTCGCGCTCCTGCTCGGCGGCAATCACCGCCCGGATCCGCTGAGTTTCGGCCTCCACCTTTTCCTTGTTCTGCACGGCCAGCATCTCCTGCTTGACCAGCTCGGCCTCCGACTTGGCCTGCTCGATCTGCTGCCCGTATTTCACTGCATCCTGCACCGCCACCTCGCGGTCGCGGATAATGCTGGCGATGGCATCCGGCGGTGTGATGTTGCGGATCAGCACCGACTTGATCTCCACCCCCCACGGCTTGCACTGCGCCATCAAGTGTGTTTCCAGGTTGTCCTGAAATTTCTGCCGCGTGGTCCCGGCGATATAGTTTTTGGCCGGATTTTTGCTACCCTCGATCCGGCTGAATCCGCGCGCCTTGGGCAGGACGATCTTCTTGAGGATGTCCTCCATATCCCCCACCTGATGCGTCAGCCGGGCCGCATGGTCTCGCATCAACGCATATTCAATCGTCCCCTCGACATTCACGGTAAACCCGTCCAGCGTCAAGAAGCTGATCGCGTCCTCCCCGCTCAACTCGAAGCGTTGACTTTGCAAATTCACTTCGGTCACCACCACCATGTACGGATTCAAATAGTACGTGCCCGCATCGAGGATATCTGGCTTCACGCCCTTCATATCTTTTTTCACCAAGAAGGTATTGCGATCCGCAGGCGGCACCTCGCCATCCAGCACATCGTGTCCGGTCAGCGACGTCATCACCCCGCCGAATCCCGGGCGGATGGCCACGGCATCAAATTGCTGCACGCTATAGGCATAGGGATTGATCCGATATTTGCCCGGCCGCAGCACCTCCGGCATGATCCCCTTGAAGCCCTCCGGCGCCAGGATCTGTCCCCCCTGAAGCTCTTGGCCATAGAGCCGCGTCTGCACCCCCAGCTTGCCCGCCGGAATATCTGTGATGGTGGAATATCGCCACCCCCACGTATAGGGGTTGCGGAAAAAACGACCTTCCGCCAGTACGTCTGCTTGAATCCCCTTCTGCCCCGGCTCTGTCGCCAAAATCTGCCCCGATGGCAGATCAGTACCCGTCTTGTGAATCAGGATGGCAATCTGTCCTGGCCCCGGCTCGATCCGCCAAAAGAACCAAAACCACATGGGCAGGAACAGCATCGCCGCCAGTACCGCCAGCGGCACGGCCAGAAAACTCAGCCGCGGCCCGCGCAAGGGCGGACGCATGTGCCGTTGGTTCCCATGTTGGGTCGGAATGGGCGGCGGAGAAAATTCTTGGTCACTCATGGTCGGGCCTCCTGATGGCATGCTGCACACGGCACTACCTGCGCAGTCTGCCATTCCGCCTCCCCAAAGCCAACCCCTTTTAGATTAAAATGACCGCAGGAACGGGGTTGCTCTCTCCCGTCCGACGCCGTACACTTTAAAACATGATCACGAAATTCTACTGGATCACTCGTATCTTGGGCTATATTGCCTGCCTCGGTGGCGTGTTTTACCACCTCGCCCGCTTGCAGCGTCCGGAGGCCTCCGATTCCTGGGTCGGCTTCGGTATGGTCGGCGCCGGCTTCCTCTTCTTCTTTATCTCCTATGCTCTGCGCGCCTGGCTGCGCTTTGGCTCCCGCCGCCAATCCCCCCCGCCCCCCGCCCTCTAGCCTTCGCTAA
>JAVEUJ010000097.1:0-9469 GCA_034005635.1 Kiritimatiellia bacterium
AGAATTCAGGATCCAGAATGAATCCGACCACATTCTGACTGAGTCCTGACTCCTGATTATTTTCTGGCAGCAAGCGCTGCCAGAATCTTCTCCGGTGTGACCGGGATTTCGGTGAACTCGATGCCGATGGCGTCTTGGACGGCGTTCAGTACTGCGGGAGCGACGCCGACGACGGGATGTTCGCCAATCCCGCGGGCGCCGAAGGGGCCGATTTCGCCGGGGTTTTCCACGCAGTCAACGGTTTGCTTGCCGGGGGCGTCCTTGAAGCCGGGAAGGCGATATTTTCCAAACGAAGGGTTCAGTATTTTGCCGTCGGCGTCGAACTTGAGTTCTTCTTGGAGGGTAGCGCCGAGGCCGATCATGACGCCGCCGGTGATTTGTCCGCGGATCATCTGGGGATTGATGACGGTGCCGACATCGAAGGAGGAGGCGAAGTGGTCGATAAGGATCTTGCCGGTTTTCTTTTCGATGCGGATGGCGCAACCCTGAGCGCCAAAGGTATATTCGACGCCGAGTCCGCCGCGTCCATCGGCGTCGGGGTTGGAGTAGCGGGGCAGGCGGGCATCGGAGGTGGTGTGGACAACGTCGCCGATGGTGATGCCGGTTTCGGTGATGTAGCCGTGGATCAGTTGCTGGATGGGGATGCCGAGGTCGGGGTCGTGCTTGAGGAAGACGCGCTTGCCGTCGTAATCGAGGTGATCGACATCAACGAGGAGGGCCTTGGCAGCGGTTTCCTTCATGACGGCGATCGCCTTGTTGGCGGCGCGAATGATGGCGCGTCCGCCCTGAGTCGTGAACATGGAGCCGATGGTCTGCCATTCCCAGGGGCAGTATTGGGTGTCGATTTCGCGGTAGACACTGATCTTGGCGGGGTCAATCTGGAGGGCTTCACCGGCGATCTGCTGGACGGCCATGCGCAGGCCTTGGCCGACTTCAGCACCGCCCATATTGATGACCACGGAGCCGTCGGGATTCATCTTAAGATAGCAGGACTTGGAGGAGAAGGGGGCGCCCTTGGGGGACTTCATCAGGGCGGCGAAGCCACGGCCGTAAAAATATTCCTCATCTTCGGCGGGCTTGTCGCCGGTGAAGATGGCGGCACGGACCTTTTCCTGGCATTCGACGACGGAGCCGCTGGATTTGTAATAGCGCTCGCCGGCGGCGTTTTCCTTGCCGGGGCCGAGATAATTGATCTCGCGCAGGGCGAAGGGATCCATACCGAGTTTGCGGGCGAGCATGTCCATGAGGCGCTCGACGGGGAGGTGGCCTTCTTGGTGACCATAGCCGCGGAAGGCGCCGACGGGCGGGGTGTTGGTATAGACGCACTTGGATTCCATCAGGGTATGCTGGAATTCATAGGGGCCGGTGCAGTTGTGGGTGGCGGCGTTGCAGACATGCACGCCGGTGTCGGAGAATGCTCCGGTGGAATGGAGGATGTCGGCCTGGAGCGCGATCAGGGTGCCGTCCTTCTTGGCACCGATCTTCATGGTGTGGCGGAAGCCGTGGCCAATGAGGGTGCTGGTGAAATCTTCGCGGCGCGAGGCCACCCACTTGACGGGACGGCCAGGGACGTGGCTGGCGATCCAGGCGACGGTCTGCTCGACGGTGATGTCCGATTTATAGCCGAAGCAGCCGCCGATTTCGGGGATGCGCACCCGGACCATCGAAGAGGGCTTGTGGTAGGCGTGGGCGAGGTCGTCGCGGATGATGAAGGGGCAGATGGAGGACGACCAGGCGTCGATGGTGCCGTCTTCATTGAAGCGTACGATGGCTCCGTGGGGCTCGATCGCAGCGCAGGAGCCGTGGGGATAAACAAATTCGCCTTCGACAATCACGTCGGCCTCGGCAAACCCTTTTTCAACGTCGCCCTTTTTGAGGCGGTAGGAGTTGGCTATGTTGGTGCCGGGGGTGCAGCCCAGACCGGGCAGATGCCAGTACTTTTCGGCATCGGGGTGGATCAGGACGGCGTCGGGGGCGAGGGCCTGGCGGGCATCGGTATAGACGGGCAGGGGCTTGTACTCGACCTTGATCTGGTCGAGAGCGGCAGTAGCTTGGCGCTTGGTCTGGGCGATGACGGCGGCGACATGGTCGCCAATGTGGCGCACGCGGCTAACGGCCATGGGGGAGATGTCACTGATGTTGTCGCCGTAGAGGGTCTGGCAGTCCTTGCCGGTGACGACCTTGACGACGCCGGGCATGGCCTCGGCGGCAGACGTGTCGATCGAGATGATGTCGGCGTGGGCATACTGCGGGTGGAGGATCGCGGCATGCAGCAGGCCGGGCAGGCGAATGTCGTCAAGGTATTGGGCTTTGCCGACGGCCTTGGAAATGGCGTCGGGACGGGTGAGGGGTTGACCGATGTACTTGAATTTGGCCATGAGCGGACTCCGTCGGGTTGTAGAATGTCGAGCGTTGATTAACGTATCATGGGGAGAGGGGGAGAGCAACCGCCAAGAGAAGGCAATGTGTTTTTGGGAATTCTTATCCACCATCGAAGGTGCATTACAAAAATCTTCACGGTTCCGTCCGGTGCCTATTTTGTAGGGGCGCAGCTTGCTGCGACCGAGCTGTTTCAAAAAAGACAGTTCCCTTGCCCCGGAGTTTACGAACCGGGATCGAGCAAGCTCGACTCCACCATTTCAAACCCGCATCCTGCCCTAATTTTGTCGTGCGCCCACCGTCACAGTCGATTAGGATTGAACCGGGAGCGGGGATAAGAGCATAATAGAGACATGAAACCGTGGAGAGTTTTGCGAAAGGATGTGCTGGGGATGAAGTTTGCTTGTCCGGATTGCGGACAGCATATTGATGCCCCACGGGACCTGTTCGGCGAGATGGTGGAGTGCCCCATTTGCGGTAAATTTTTGCAGGTGCCGGACTTGAAGAATGCGCCCGGTGATATGCCTCTGCGACGCTTGCCTCCCCAACCGCCTAAGTTGTCATGAAAGGGCCCCAGAAACGCGGCAAGGGCTGCGGACTTCTGCTGCTGGGCTTATTGGGGTTGGCGGGCGGGCTGTTTTTCGAGGGATATCCATTTCTGGCGCGGCAGGCTCCCGTGGTATCAGATACCTTGGTGATTGAGGGCTGGTTGGACGATGCTTTGCTGGAGCAGGCGGCAAGCTGGGCGGCCTCTAATGGGGTGAAGCGAATATATTTGACGGGTGGCCCCATTGAAACCGGCGGCTATCTGGTCGAGTGGAAGACATTGCCGGATATGACCAAGGCGCGGATGGAGGCTTTGGGGTTGGGGCAGCAATTTAGCTTGCAGGCGGTGCCGGCCGGAAAAGTGCGCCGCGGCCGTACCCAAGCCGCGGCGCAGGCGCTGAAGGTGGAACTCAACCTGGAGCGGGGCGCATTCAATCTGGCGAGTGAGGGGCCCCACACGCGCCGAAGCTGGCGGACCTTCCAAAAAGAATTTGGCGATGGAGTCGCAGTGGGGAGCGTGGCCCTGACGCCGACGGACTTTAATCGAAGCGATTGGTGGAGTTGCTCGGAAGGTGTGCGGAGCATGATTGGCGAAGCTATCGCCTATGTGGTGGAGCTGTTTTGAGCTGTTTCTGTATGCACCTTAATCAGATTTTAACTCGACAGGGTATGGGATGATATGGCTGTATTCGCCCTCTTTGTGACATAAAGCATGCAAACACGCGAAGCCATCATAGCCAATTCTCAGGGCATCCACTGTCGCCCCTCGTCCTTGATCGTCAAGGAATTCCTAGGGTATACCGGTAATATACGGATTACCAACGGCAACGGGTCGTGCGATGTGAGCTCCGTGATGCAACTGCTGTCACTGGAGCTGCATCAGGGCTGCAAAATCAAAATCGCGGTCGAAGGGGATGACGAAGCAAAGGTGGCGGATCGGCTCGTTGAGCTGTTCGAGACACACTTTGATTTTCCGCCTCAGGAAGACCCACCCATCGCGGGACGCAAGTCCGACAAAGCCGCTTCCGACAGTTAGCCTAGCTATTCAGCCCTATAAAGCCCCCTCTGGTCACCGCTGAGTACGCGGTTATTGTAATAACCGCGCAGCTGATGGCCGGCCGGGATGAGCCACAACCATATTGCTTATCATTTCAGCATCAATGCGTTATACCGCCATCGTCCTTCAGTCACGTTACTGCTGAATACGCGGTTATTATAATAACCGCGTGATTGTCACGCTGAGATGGACTGGGGTAAAGGGCAGAGACCGGGAGATTACTCACGCCTTTCGCAGAGCGCGTTTGGCGGCCTTCTCGAAGGGAAATGTATATTTTTTCAGTCCCAGCTCGTCGCGCATAGCGAGCATTTCCTGCTGAGTTTGGCGATTGACAGGGACTCCCTTTTTTTCACGTTCGCGCCAGGTGAGATATTCTTTTTCGCCCGCGGTGTAGATCCGCTTTTGGCCGGGAGCCTTTTTCGAGGCGCGGAGTTGGCGCAGGATGGTCCCGGCAATCTTCTGGAATAGGGCCAGGGGCGTGAAATGCTCGATATCGATGGCGATGAAGAAATGTCCAAGCGGATAGGGAATTTTCTTCCCCTTATTATCGATGCCGCTGAGCAGGTGCAGGAAGGCGCCCTGCTGGAGGGCGGCGGAAAGGATTTCGACGGCCGTGGCATAGCCGTAGCCCTTATAGCCGGCAAAGTCTTCACCGGCGCCGCCCAGCGGCAGCAGGGCGGCTGACCCCGCGATGAGATCGGCCAACACCGCGTGCGGATCGGTCTTGGAGGTTCCGTCGTGAGCCACGACCCACCCCTTGGGTAGGGTCTTGTTCAGTTTGGCATAGAGTTCGACCTTGCCGCGCTGGACGATCGACGTGGCGCAGTCGAGCAGGAACGGAAACTTCTCATCGGTGGGCATGGCGAAGGTCAGCGGATTGGTGCCGAGCATGTTCTCGACGCCGAAGGTGGGGGCGATGGAGGGCCGGGCATTGGTGCCACAGATGCCGATCATGCCGGCCTGAACCGCCATGAGCGGATAATAACCGGCGATGCCGAAGTGCGTGGAGTTGCGCACCGCCACCATGCCGAGACCGTGTTTTTTGGCTTTCTGAATGGCGAGGGTCATGGCCTTGTGGGCGGCGACGTGGCCCATTCCGTTGCCGCCATCGAGGACGGCAGTGGCGCCACGGCTGCGCAGCGTGCGGATGGGGGCGACAGGCAATTGGAGGCCCGCCCGGATGCGGTCGTAATAGATGGGTTTGAGCCGGGAGATGCCGTGGGAGTCAAATCCGAGCTGGTCGGCCTTGAGCAGGACGGTGGCGCAGATGGCGGCATCGGTTTTGGTGACGCCCAGTCCGCTGAAGACGTCGCGCATGAAGCGCTCCATGAGGTTAAACGGGATCCAAGCTGCACCTTTTTCGATATCCATATTCACCACTCCCTGTTGCGGGCATTCTGCCACCGGGCGATTGGGCAGGTCAATGTCGTTGGTCGAAACGAATCCATATTAAACCTATTAAACCACAGAGGGCCACAGCGCGGCATAGCTGCAACCAAAGAAGAACAGCCAACCACGGATTACACGGATTGCACAGATGGGAGAAGGGGGAGGAAGAAGAAAATGAATCTGAACTCAAGAACTCATGAACAGATTAATCAGCCGGGTCGGGGATGAAACGGGGATTCTTGCGCCAATTGTTCGAACAGTTCTTTTTCACGATCGGTGGGATGGTCGGGGATAGCAATTCGCACCGTCACGTACAGGTCGCCCCGGCGGCCTTGACGGTTGGGCAGGCCCTTGCCGGCCAGACGCAAACGGGTTGCGCCCTGAGTGCCTGGGCGAATGGCCAGGGAAGCATCCCCTTCGAGAGTCGGGATGCGGATTTTGGCACCCAGCACGGCTTCCCACGGGGCGATAGGCAGGACCATGTCCAGATCGTGTCCATTGAGCCGATAAAGGGGGTGGGGTGCCACATGCAAATTCAAGTACAGATTGCCGCCGGCATGGCCCTGCCCGGAGAGGCGGATGCGCGTGCCCTCGGTGGCCCCCGGCGGTATGCGCACCTCGAACGTTTTGCTCTGGCGGGTAGTGGTGCCGTTTGGTTGCGCAACGGGCACCTGCAGCGTGAGATTCTTCGGTTCGCGGCTGACCAACTCCTCGATGGAGATCGTCAGATTGGCTTCGAAATCCTGTCCACGCGGACGAAACGCGCCTCCCGGCATCCCGCCGCCGCCACCGAACCCGGCAAAGGGACTGCCCCCGCGCCGTCCCCCGCCTGATTGGCCCAAGTCGCCAAACAGCGTGGAAAAGAAATCACTGAAATCGCCGCCTTCGCCGCCAAATTCGAACCGGATGCCACCGGGGCCACTGCTGGCGCCCTTGAACCCGCCCCAGTCCGGCGGCGGGGTGAAATCTTGGCCGGATTTCCAGTTGTGTCCCAGAGCGTCATAGCGCTTGCGTTTCTCCGGATCGGAGAGCACTTCATGCGCTTCGTTGATTTCTTTAAAGCGGGCTTCAGCGGCGCTGGTCTTATTGATGTCGGGGTGATACTGCCGGGCCAGTTTACGGAAAGCCTTCTTGATGACGTCAGCGCTGGCGTCGCGCGGGATGCCGAGCACAGCATAGTAGTCGAGATATTTCATGGACGCGGGGGCACTCTTAGCGTTTCAAGCGGTTCACATCTTTTTCCAAGTCGTCGAGTCGTCGTTCCACCGTGGTGAAGGGCGAGGGGGCCCGGTAGCTGTCGCCCATGCGCTGTTCCAGTCGTGTGACCCGTTCGAGCAGATCGGTCATTTGGTCGCGGTCCTTGCGAACCCGTTCGCTCAGCTCGCGCAGGTCGCGATTAAGGGTGGCCAGGGTGGGTTCGACTGTTTGGGCGATTCCAGCACTCGCGGTCAGCATCGCCAGTAGGGCTACCGTCAGGATTTTGTTCATGGCACCAATACTCCTTTGTTCAGCCCATCACTATAAACAGCCGACCGCCACATTGCAACGGGGGGGATGAGGCGGCGAAAAAACCGCCGTCCCCCCATTGACGCGGGGGAGGGTGGCTGATATGGTCCCTTGCGATTCCCTTTTCGGTGCACCCGTGGTGAAATTGGCAGACACGTAAGATTCAGGTTCTTATGCCCTTAAAAGCGTGTGGGTTCGAGTCCCTCCGGGTGCACCACCTTTTGCCCGTGCTTGTGTTGCGCGGGCCTTTTTGTTTGAATAGCGCATCTATGGCCGAACGCTCTCCAGCCGAGACGCTGAATTGCGCAGACGAGGAATTTGAACTCTCACTGCGCCCCAGTCGCTTTGTCGATTTTGTGGGGCAGGCCAAAATTCGCGAACGGCTGGAGCTGAGTGTGGCGGCGGCGGCGGGGCGGGGGGAGTCGCTCGATCACGTATTGCTGTGCGGCCCGCCCGGCCTTGGCAAGACTACCCTAGCCTATATTCTTGGGTCGGCCATGAACGCCACCGTCAAGGCCACCTCGGGTCCCGTGCTGGCCAAACCCGCCGATCTCGCCGGCATGCTGACCAATCTCGAAAAGGGCGACATCCTCTTTATTGACGAAATCCACCGCATCCAAAAGAGCGTTGAAGAATACCTCTATTCGGCCATGGAGGACTACGTCATCGATATCATTCTGGATCAGGGCGTCAATGCCCGCAGCGTGCGGCTGAACCTGCCGCGGTTCACCCTGGTGGGCGCCACGACCCGCAGCGGTCTCTTGAGCGCGCCGATGCGCTCGCGCTTCGGTGCCGCCCATCGCCTCGACTACTATTCCGCGGCAGAGTTGACCGAGGTGGTCACGCGCTCCGCGCGCATCCTCAACGTGGATATCGCGCCCGGGGGGGCGGAGGAAATCGCGGCCCGCTCGCGCGGCACCCCGCGCATTGCTAACAATTTGCTGCGCTGGGTGCGCGATTATGCTCAGATCCGGGCGAACAACCGCATCGACCGCGAAGTTGCCGACCAGGCACTGACGATGCTGGATGTGGACGGCCACGGCCTCGACGAGATGGACAAGCGCATTTTGCGCACCATTGTAGAGAAGTACGCCGGTGGCCCGGTCGGCCTCAACACCATTGCTGTGTCGGTTGGCGAGGAGCCCGGCACCCTCGAAGAAGTCTACGAACCTTTTTTGATCCAGCAAGGCCTGTTGGCGCGTACGTCACAAGGCCGCACCGCCACCCCCGCCGCCTTCCACCTGCTGGGCCTGCCGGCCCGCGGCGAAAAACCGGAGTCGCCCTGACATGAACGTACTCGTCACCGGCGCCGCCGGCTTTATCGGCTACCACGTGGCCACCGCCCTGCTTGAGCGCGGCGACTCGGTCACCGGCTTTGACAACCTCAACGACTATTACGATGTGACCCTCAAGCATGCGCGCCTCAAGCGGCTTAGCGCCAACCCCGCCTTTACCTTCGTCAAGGGTGATCTGGCCGATGAAGCGGCAGTGAATGCCCTGTTTGCCGTCCGCCCCTTTGACCGGGTGATTCATCTCGCGGCTCAAGCCGGCGTGCGCTATTCGCTGACGAATCCCGGCTCCTACGTGCAGAGCAATTTGGTCGGCTTTCTGCACATCCTGGAAGCCTGCCGCCATGCTCAAACGCCGCACCTGGCCTACGCCTCCAGCAGTTCCGTCTACGGCCTCAACGCCCATTTCCCGTTTTCGGTGCATGACAACGTCGACCATCCCGTCTCGCTTTACGCCGCCACCAAAAAGGCCAACGAGCTGATGGCCCACACCTATTCGCACCTCTACAACCTGCCCACCACCGGCCTGCGCTTCTTCACCGTCTATGGCCCGTGGGGACGCCCCGACATGGCCCTGTTCAAGTTCACTAAGGCCATCCTCGCCGGCGAGCCCATCGACGTCTACAACCATGGCCGCATGCGCCGGGACTTCACCTACATTGACGATATCGTCCAAGGCGTGGTGCGCACCGCCGACAAAATCGCCGCGCCCGATCCCACTTGGGATGCCACGCAGCCCGATGCCGGCACCAGCCCCGCGCCTTATCGCGTCTACAACATCGGCAACCACACCCCCGTCGAACTCGATACCTTCATCACCCTCATCGAAGATGCCCTCGGTCAGAAAGCCGTCCGCAATCTGCTGCCGATGCAGCCCGGCGACGTCCCCGCCACCAGCGCCGATGTCGAGGACCTGCGCCGCGCTGTCGGGTTCGCCCCATCCACCCCCCTCAAAATCGGCATTGACCGCTTCATCGAGTGGTACAAGGACTACTACGGGGCCCGGGTTTGAAGCTGGACACTGGAAACTTGGCCAGTTTTCCACAGTGTGGAAAACTTCTTTCCACGCTATGGAAAATCTTGGCCGCGCCGTCGCCGCCGGGCGGGGCTGTTGGTCGTTGGTCGTTGGTTGTTGGTTGGGAAGATCCGGATCGGTCGGATCCGACAGATTGTCTTTCAGTACTTGAACAGTGGATATTGAATATTGGACATTGGACATTGTCCCCCTCTCTTTTTCCTGAACCCCGAACCCTGAACCCATCTGGAGGAACTCCATGCCCAACACCATCCTGATCGGCGCCCA
>JAVEUJ010000098.1:0-9384 GCA_034005635.1 Kiritimatiellia bacterium
CATTTTCCTCTTTGTCCTCCTTTTCTCAATCTGTGAAATCGGTGTAATCCGTGGTGGTCTTCTCTTCTTTGGTTGCGGCTAAGCCGCGCCGTGTCCATTAGTGTCCATCCATGGTTGGGTTACTCCGAGTTCCCCTCTGTGAACTTCCGTTCAACCGGACCTCGGACTTCGGACCTCCGACCTCGGCCCCCCCTCCCTTCCCCCTTCGCGCCTTCGCGTCTTGGCGTTAATCCGGCTGATTGATCTGTTCATGAGTTCTTGAGTTCAGATTCATTCCTGGTTTTCCCCCACCTTCCCAATCTGTGCCATCGGTGTAATCCGTGGTTATCTTATCTTTGGGTTGCGGCTATGCCGCGCTGCGCCATTTGTGAAATCCGTGGTGGCTATTCCGGCTGTTTTTATATCGCTAAAGTGGATTAAGCGGTGATTTTTGTAGTTGTCCTCCCCCCTCCCCCATCTTATAATGAATGTCACTCCAAGTGAAATCGGCATATTGTCGGTCATAACTACGGAGTGCCAGGAGAATGTGTGTGATGAAAAATAATAAAATATTGCATTATCTATTGGTTGGCATACTGTTCGTCGCCTGCACCACTTTCGCCAAAGGAGTGCCGGGAGACGCCGAGGCCGCCACGCACGGGGACCAAGCCGCGAGTTTGCAAGTCGTCACCGAGACCGAACAAACCTCAGCCGATTTTGTCTTCCGTCAGTATAACTTGTCAGTGCTGTCGCATTATTCGTACCTCCTCGGTAGCGGCGGTGAGGCAATGATCATCGATCCGGCCCGCGACATTGGCCGCTACATCGAGGATGCCGAAAAACTGGGGTTAAAAATCACCCGGGTCTATCTAACCCATTCCCACGCGGATTTCGTGGCCGGGCACATGGAACTCGCCAAAGCCTGCGGAGCGGAAATCATCGCCAACGAAGCCACGCAGGCGGGATACCCGCACAAACCCGTCACGGACGGCGATACCATCACGTTTGGAACCGTGCGAGCCGTCGTCATGACGACGCCGGGCCATACGCCCGACGGGACCTGCCTTGTGGTCTACCAGCCGGCATCTGCTGCAAATCCTGATTTCGTGTTGACGGGTGACACGCTGTTCATCGGCAGCGTCGGACGCCCCGACCTCATGGGTGAAGGCATCAGCGCCGCCGAACTCGCCACCATGGGTTACAACTCCTGGACTGAAAAGCTCTCCAAACTGCCCGACGCCACAAAAATCTTTCCGGCTCACGGAGCGGGCTCCCTGTGCGGCGCCCACCTCAGCGACGAACCCGTATCCACCATCGGCGAACAGCGAATTGCCAATCCCTATTTGCAGCACAAAGACCTCCACTCATACGTCATGGCTGTTATCGACGGACTCCCAGAGGCACCGCAGTATTTCACACACAATGCCCAGATGAACCATGCCGGCCCGCCCCTCGTCGACTGGGAGAATACCATGCCGAAGGCACAGGAGCCTCGGGCCGTTGAGTGGTTGGCTAACGACGGAGCCTGGTTGCTCGACGTGCGTGACGCAGCGGAGTTTTCAAGCAGTTATCCCGCTGGCGCCATCAATATTGGCATCCGGGGGCGCTTCGAAACTTGGACCGGAACCATGATCCCCTGGGGCGAGCCGTTTGTGCTCATCGGCTCCGAGAACGAAGTCGCAGAGGCCGCTTTTCGCCTGAAGCGGATCGGTTACGACGCACCGGCCGGTTTCTTGAAGGGCGGAGCAAATGCCTGGAAGTGGGCCGGTCTTCCCACGAGCGCCATCCAACTGATCGAACCTGCCGATCTGTACCAGCAGATGCAGGCGGGGACCGCGCCGGTGATCGTAGACGTGCGGCTTCCAAGCGAATGGATGGGGCTCAGGATCGGCGATGTGCTGAACATCCCCCTGAACAAGTTATTCACAGATGCCAAGCGCCTGTCCAAGGACATGCCCGTCCTTACGGTGTGCAACTCGGCCTATCGTTCCAGCATGGGTGCCGCTGTGCTCCAGAAACTGGGGTTCAAGAATGTCTTCAATATGGAGGGCGGCAGCGAAGCCTGGATCACGGCCGGATTGCCCACACTGAGTGCGACACCCTCCACCGGCAGCGTCTCCGCTCCGGTTACGCGCGCCATCAAGCTCCCGGAACGTATTTCATCCACTGAACTCAAGCGGATGCTGATGGACCTCCCGGGGACATTCGAAATCGTCGATATTAGGCCGGGGTCGCAATTCGCGGACTTCAGTTTGCCCGGCGCCATGCACGCCGACATTGCCGACGTGATTTCAAACCCGGCCTATCTCGTGGGCGCAGTCCCGCTGATCCTCGTCGACCGCGACGGTTCACTGGCCATGGCGGTTGGCGGCATCCTTTCGCAGAAAACTCCGCGCCAAATCAAGGTGCTGTATGGCGGGTTGGAGAAGTATTGGCGCGAATCTGTTTCGCCCCTGCCAGCCTCGATGCCGGCCACTGCACCGAGCGTCACGCCCGCAGTCCCTGCGCCGGTCCGCAGCATGGAGCCAGTGCCACAACCGACTGCGCCGGCAGCACCTAAGAGAAAAAGTGCGGGGTGCTAAATGAAACCCGATGATACGCTTTTAAAAAATACACCACAGCCGTTTGCCAATCCCTATTTGGCCGGCGTCTTGCTGGGGATCGTCCTGCTGGCATCCTTTGTGGTGCTAGGCGCCGGACTCGGTGCCTCGGGCGGCATTGCGCGCATCGGGGCCTATGTCTCCACGTGCATCGCACCAGCGCACACCTTGGGCGGCGAATATTTTGCCAAATGGGGCGGCAAACCACTTAACTATTACCTGGTGTTCATGTTTGCCGGCACGTTCATCGGCGGCCTGTTCTCCGCATTGCTCGCCAACCGCGTGAAGCTCCAAGTTGAACGCGGCCACGCCGCGTCCGCCGGAAAGAGGCTGAGTTACGCGCTGATAGGCGGCATCCTCGCCGGCTTCGCCAGCCGGTTGGCCCAGGGATGCACCTCCGGTCAGGCGCTGAGCGGCGGCGCGCTGCTGCTCACCGGCAGTCTCGTTTTTCTGGGATGCGTCTTTGCCAGCGGCTTCGCAAGCGCCTGGTTCTTCCGGAGGCAATGGCATGATTAACACCCTCTACGATGTGGGCAATCTGGGTACGCCGCAGGCCTTCCTGCTGGCGCTGGTCATTGGTATCGGTTTCGGATTCGCATTGGAACGGGCCGGGTTCAGCAGCTCGCGCCGATTGGCGGGCGTCTTCTACTTCACGGACATGGCGGTGGTCAAAGTCATGTTCACCGCACTAATCACCGCGCTGCTCGGCCTGTCGTTTCTGGCAGGCATCGGCTGGCTCTCGTTCGACCAAGTCTTCTTGATGCCAACCATCTACGGTGCGCAAATCGCCGGCGGCCTTTTGTTCGGCGTTGGGTTTGTCATGGGTGGCTGGTGTCCCGGTACGGCGGCAGCGGGCGCCGCTTCCGGCAAGATCGATGGTGTCGTGTTTCTAATCGGCGCGGTCGGCGGCAGTATCCTGTTCAACGAGCTTTTCCGCTTTATCAAGCCCCTTACCACAATGGGGGACCGCGGTGTACAGATGATCTACGAGAACCTCGGCATTCCGCGGAATGGGTTCGTCTTTCTCTTCACGCTCATGGCCGTCGTGTTTTTCTGGCTCTGCGAATGGATCGAGAAGAAACGCAATGGCCAGTCGCCCTATTGGGGATCGCCCTTCCTGAAAGCCTTCAGCTTGGCGCTCGTCGTCATCGCGGGGAGCCTATTTTTGCTGCCGCCCACCGCATCTTCGCTATCAAGCGCGACCGGCGCAGACGCGACGCCCGATTACGAAAACCTCTTGATGGCCAGCGTGAACTCGGCAGAAGACCACATTGAGCCCGAGGAACTCGCCGACCGGCTTATGGCCGGAGAGCCGGGCTGGGTGGTTGTGGACGTGAGGCCGGCCGTGGAATTCGCCGCTTTCCATATCAGAGGCGCCATCAACATCCCACTGGCACAGCTCGCCGAAGAACTTGCCCCCTACAAAGGTAAAGGGTCGATCGTCCTCTATTCCAATGGCATGACCCATCCCGCCCAAGCTCGAGACTCCCTGCAACGCCGCGGGTACAACAACGTCTATCTACTCACCGATGGCATCATCGGATTCCGCGAGCGCTGTCTGAAGCCAGTCTCTTTGCGATCCGAGCCCATGACCGCCGAAGCGGCACACCGCGTAAACGCGTGGCGCGCTTTCTTCAGCCCTGGCCAGAGTTGATACTCGTTCAAAAAGGATAAAGGAACACTTTTCCCGCTCAATCCCGGACCTTCTCCGCGTACTTGAACATGTTGTCAATGCAGCGCAGGGCCCCGGCGCGAACACCGGGGGGAATCTCGATGATGTCCTCCGGCTCTGGATGCACCAGCACCCGGCGCACTTCTTCCAGCGTATTTGACTTCATGTATTTGCACTCGAAGCACGGTCCGATGAAGGTCTTCCCCGGCATTTCAGCCTGCGCCCGCCCCGTCAGTCCGCATTCCGTCAACAGCAGGTACGCGCTCCCACTTTGGTCTGTCCGCATGTAGTTCATCAGCCCGCTTGTGCTCGCTACGAAATCCGACTGCTCGATGATGTCCCGGCTGCACTCCGGGTGACTCAGGATCTTGAGTCCGGGATGTTGCGCCTGCAAACGCCGGACCCGTTCTGCGTCGTATTCCTCGTGGACATAGCAGGTGCCTTCGTACAGGCGAATATCCTTCGCCACCCCGCGCCGCTTCATTTCGTCCTGCACATTCTCGCCCATCAGTTTGTCCGGCAGAAAATATATTTTATCCGACGGAATCCGCTGCACGATGTCATAGACATTCGAGCTCGTGACGCACACATCGCACTCCGCCTTCACCTCGGCCGAGGTGTTGATGTAGCACACGAAGGTGAAGCCAGGATGCTCTGCCTTCAACCGCCGCACGTCCGCCCCCGTAATACTGTCGGCCAGCGAACATCCGCTCAAACGGCTGGGAATCCGAACCTCTTTGTCCGGATTCAGCGCCTTTGCCGTCTCCGCCATGAACCGCACCGCCACGAAGACGATCACATCCGCGGTCGTCGCCTTCGCGTCTTTGCTCAACTGGTACGAATCCCCCGCGAAATCGCCCACCCCATAGATGATTTCCGGATGCACATAAGAGTGCACCAGAATCACTGCGTTCTTTTCTTTCTTCAACCGGTTGATCTCGTCGACCAGTGGCGCCATTTGCCGACAGCGTTCCAACGAGTACGGCCCCGACGTTCCGGTCTCCACGTTCTTTAATTTTTCATACAACTCTTCGGCCGTGCTCATGGCGAATCTCCCGTTTGTCTTCAGGTCAATATATGCTAACGCCTATAGTATGCCTCATTTCAGCTCGTTTTGCAGGTATATAATTATTTTTGCACCTCATTTCAGAGTTGTCTCCGCCCCCGTCCCCCTCTGTTTTGTAGGGGCTCAGCCTGCTGAGACCAGATTGTTTTGCAACGGCTGCCGTCATCATCATCCGCCGCCGAACCGGGATCGAGCAAGCTCGACCCCTACGTTTGATTTTGTCCGCTCTCGCCAGATTTGAACGTACCGGTTCCCCACCGCATCTCATTTCGAGGTTGCCTCTGCTGCCCGCCCCCCGTAGCCTTACTTCATGTTCCGTTGGCTGCTCATTCTTGTCCTGCTCCTTTCGCCCTTCACCGCGCGAGCGCAGACGGACCAACTGTGCTTTGTCCAATTCATCCATCCCGGCGGGGAGCATGAGCCAGACTCGGCCGCCGGACGGTCGTGGAACACCGGCCAGCACAAGCGTACGTTCATTCAACAGGCCGGGCGGTATCTCACGGATCTGAACACCGCACCCATCGCGGCCAACCTGATGTTCTGGTGCGAGTACGAAGCGCCTGCCGCACTAGTGAAAACATTCACAGATCCCCTCCCGGACGGTCCAAAATTTCTGTTCGCCCCCGCACCCATGGCATTTTATCCCCACGATCCACCGCTGATGAATACCGACCCCTTCGTGTTTGGAAACCATTTTTTCTACAGCATCTGCAAGCAGAACAACCGGCGCGGACCGACGGGACTGCAACGGCTCGCACGCGGCTCGGTGATCCTGTTCGGATCGGGAAAACATCGGTCGCAATTTATCGTGGATACGGTCTTCGTCGTGGCGGATTATATTGATTTTAATCTAACCGACTATCGCGAGACATTAAAAGACCGGGTGCCGTCGGAATATTTCCACGCAACGCTGGAGCCGGTCGTCTACGAGATGCAGCTCCGCAACCATTCGCCCTCGCAGACGTTCCGGTTGTACATCGGTGCCACGCCCGATCAGCCGATTGAGGGCATGTTCAGCTTCTTTCCCTGCCGACCGTTTTCGAACACAGAATCCCGGGGATTCGCGCGGCCCACTATCCGCCGCAAGGGAACCATCACCGACAACCTTACTCAGGGCCAGCGCATGAACCCCCAGCCGGATCTGGCCGCCGTCCAGATACTGTGGAGCGACGTCACGCGCCAGATTCTCGAGCAAGGGCTCTGCCTCGGCGTGCAAGCTGAGCTTCCGAAAATCAAGGAACTGCACGAAATTGGCAAAGAAATAAACTAAAGAGTTCTGCCAACAATAGAAGAATTCATTGTGTGCGCAGCCATCCAGTGATCCCGGATTGAAAACGCCCGACGGGGGGGAGACCGCCGACAGGCAGCAGGGAGCTTATGCTTCCACCATGCGTTGCAGATACTGATCAATGATGGCGCTGGCGGTCGCCCACCCACGCTTGAATTTACCCAAGTCCAGCAGAAGTTCGGCCATTTCGTGCAGCAGGCGCTGGCGTTCTGGCCCCTCGAGGGTTTGCATGCGGCGACTGATGCCGGCGCGCTGCGCTTCAAGATGTCGCCGCCAAATGCGCAACACCAAATCCTGAGCAGCCTTTAGCAAATATTCGTCTTCTTCCCAGCCCGCAATTTTACATGGTGCATTGGCAATTTTGGCTGCCAGCGTCTTGCAGTCGTCGCTGGCATCGTCCAAAGCCGACATCAGCTCTTCTTCTTCTTCGGCCAGAATTTGGATAATGGTCCGGCAGGCGGGATCCGAAATCAACGGATAGGGCAGCCAGCGCCGGACAAACGCCGCTCCTGCAGGATTTTCACTGGAACAAAGCAGGCTTGCCAATTCCACCTCGTCGACGGGGCGCTCCGGTCCTGACACGGGCGGGACAATTTCACCTGCCCCTGTCGACGAAACCGGGCGGCTTTTCATGCGCTGGGCGCGGCGTAAATCCTCGCGCAGAGCAGTATAGCCCACCTGGAGTCCCGCCGCCGCTTCGCGTAACATCTGTTCAGCCTGCACCGCCCCTTGGGCATGGGTCGCCAACTCCAGCACTGCACGGGTCGCGCGCAGCATGCCCTCCTGAGTCTCTAATTCTCCGCGTTCTTTGAACATCCCCAGCAGGAATCCCATGGGGCTGCAGGCGCCCTCCAGCACAGCCGCAAACGCTTCCGGCCCTGTCTTTAGAATCAATGAGTCGGGGTCTTCACCGGAGGGCAAAGTAGCCAAAGACACCGCCAAGCCCTCCTCGATGAGCAGTTCCGCCGTGCGCAGCGCCGCCTTGCGTCCAGCGGAATCAGCGTCGAGCACCACCACCACATGGTCGGCGTAGCGCTTGAGCAGGCGGGCATGCTCTTCCGTAAAGGCCGTCCCTTGCGAGGCCACCGCCGTGGAGAATCCGCCCAAATGACAGCGGATGCAATCGATCTGCCCCTCCACCAGCAGGACCTTGCGCTGGTCAAGAATTTCCCGCTTGCCCTTGTCGAGCCCGAACAAAATTTTGCTTTTACGAAACACCGATGTCTCGGGCGTGTTGACATACTTGCCGCCAGACTTCTCATCAGGCTTCAAGATGCGCCCGCTGAATCCGACGGCACGCCCCAACTCGTCGCGGATGGTAAACATGACCCGTCCGCGGAAGCGATCGTAGAGGTTGCCTTTTTCGTTGGTCAACACTAGCCCGGCAGCCTCCAGCGCCTTCATGCGGGCGCTGCCACGCCCCCCCGCCTTGTCTGAGAGAAACCCCCAGCCATCCGGCGCATAACCAATGCCCCATTCCTTCCAGGCGTCAAGGTCCAGCGCGCGCCCCTGCAAATAAGCGCGCGCCAACTCGGCCTCGGGACTTTGCTGCAGCTCTTTCTGGAAGCGGACGGCGGCGTCTTCGTTGGCCTTGAATATCTCATCTTTTGCTGGTCCATCCGATTTGGATCGGGAGCCGCCCTCATCGAATTCCAGCACTACCCCCGCCCGCGAGGCCATCAAACGCAGTGCCGTGGGAAAATCCACATTTTCGTAGAGCATCACAAACTTAAAAACGTCACCGCCCACCCCACAACCAAAACAATGGAATGCCTGACGGGCCGGATTGATGGTGAACGACGGCGTCTTCTCCTTATGGAAAGGGCAGAGTGCCTTTGCCGACGATCCGGCGCGCTTCACCTGGATATATGAGCCAATGACGTCGGCAATATCTAGCGCACCGCGAATCCGATCAATGACATCCTTGGAGACCATCCCCGCCATGGGCGCCCTACTCTCCCGGCCAGACCGGCGCAAATCCTGCGTCATCCCCCGCCGGCGCTACCGGCGGCGGCATCACCGCATGGGGCAGCTCGACGCCGACCGGAATCTCAGCCTGAATCATCTCCACTTTCTGCGCCACCACATTATAGCTCTCCACCAGATGCGGCAGCACCACGGGCCCCGTCTGCGACTGTTGAATCTGGCGCTGTATCCACGCCGACGGCACAAAATACACGGCCAGCATCAGCAGCAGGTAAATCGCCCCTCGGCGAAACAGGCCCGCCAGCAGCCCCCCCACCCGCTCGACCGGTCCCTTGAATGAAAATGTCATCAGGGAACTCAGGCCAATCCGTAGCGCCCGCATGCCATAGAGCGATATCGTCACCAGCACCACAATCGCGACCAACCGCGTGATTTCCGGGTTCCAGACCCAGCGGGCGCAGATCCAATCCGATACCGGTTCATAAAACAGCCAGGTGACCACCACGGCCACCACCATCCCGATCAGCATGGCGAGTTCATGCGACAGCCCCCGCACCGCCCCCATCGCCGCGCCATAGAGCAGGACCGCCACAAACAGCCAGTCCACCCAATTCAATGTTGCCCAGTCCATTCGCGTCTCCTTTCCGTTACAATCTGGTCAGGCGGTCTCGGCCCCGGAAGAAAGGTCCACATCTATCTCACAGCCCAGCATGATGCTCTCATCGAACAGGAATCGCCCTGAAAACTGGCGGCCTTGCAGCACTAGCGGATACCACAACCGGTCATCCGCCCACATCTGGCTGTAGGGCATTTCACGCTCATCCACCCACAGCGGAATGGCCTCGATCGTCTC
>JAVEUJ010000099.1:0-9357 GCA_034005635.1 Kiritimatiellia bacterium
TAACCCATTGCATCCATTTCATGAGCAATCCTCCTGTATTTGACATGTTGGTTTAGTTAATTCCGTTTCCAACTGTATAAAAGTCTGCGCTTTTGGCCGGCGGATACAAAGCTAAAAATTGTTAAAACATCGTTAGGTTTTTTGGGGGTAAAAAGGGATTAAAAAAGGGCTTTAACCGGCTGGAAACCTGTTGGTTTATCACGAAGTTTTACAGAGGGAGGGAGCGGCGAAAAAGTCCTCTGCACAGGCAACGACGTGACACTATCCGCGGAACAGTTTTCCATAGCGTGGAAACAATTCTTCCATAGCGTGGAAAAATCGCGAAATAGTTTTCCATAGCGTGGAAAACTCATCGCCTGTTTTCCCCCGCTGTCCTTCATCATTTCTAATCCTGTAACATCCTGTTTAAAAGTGAGTTATGAAGATGGTAACATGAGAAACGAGTTAGAAAAACACGGTTTTGAAGGATTGTAGTACAGATGAGGAGGGGGGCAGGATTAAAGGAGGTTCTCGCGCTGAGGCGCTAAGGCGCGAAAGGGAAGAGGGGGAATAGCCGGAGCAGCCATTTTAGACAGGATCAACTGGATTTTCAGGATTGAAGAGAATGAACCCCAGAGTGGGGAGCAGTCGGAAAACCCAGGAAAACAGGGGATGAGGGAGGGCGGTTCAATATCCAATGTTCAAGAGGACGGATCTCACGCCAAGACGCCAAGACGTGAGGAGGGGATCAGGCGTCGGCCGGGGGCGGCGGGATGGTCTCCGGCTTGGGGCTCTCGGAATCGGCGATCTTGCCCAGGTAGTCCGGCAGTTGCACACCGGCCATATGGGCGATTTCGTGCAGTGGCGGAATGCTCTTGATCAGGTTCTGCGCAAAGTTCGCGGTGCTGGAGGTGCCGTTGCTGGCACCGGAATCCCAAACAGTGATCTTGTCGATCTTCAGGTTCTTGATGGCTTCCACTTGGTGGGACACGATGTTCTCGATTTTCTCGACCATGAGCAGGGTGGCAGCCGCATGGGCGTCGCCGCCGCAGCTCTCGACCAGCTTGGAATAGCCCACGGCTTTGCCTTCGAGCAGCTTCTGCAAGCCTTGGGCTTCGGCCTGATACTTGAGCAGCACGCCATCGGCCTCGCCTTTGGCGACGCGCCGGATGCGCTCGGCCTCGGCTTCCGCCGCGATTTCGATCTTGCGCTTCTCGACTTCCTGCTGCGCCACCTCTGCGGCATTCAGGCGTTCCAGCTCTGCCTTGTACTGCGCCTTTTGGATCTCTGCCTCGGCGATGCGCTTGGCCACTTCGCTACGCTGCATGGCTTCCGCTTGCTTGACGGCCAGCGAGGCGTTGAAGTCGGCGATTTCTCCCTTGGCCGTGTTTTCCCCGCCGATGGCCAGCGATTCTTGCTGCTGCACATAGATGCGCTGGTCGGCCTCGGCATGTTTCATGCCCTTCTGGCCAGCCGCTTCGTTCTCCGCCACGCGGATGTCGCGCTCCTTGCGTGCCTGCGTCCCGCCGATCGCGCCCAGCTTCTCTTGCTCGGCCACGTCGATCATCGCCTGGTTGACCGCCTCGGCCGCGGCCTTCTTGCCCAGCGCGTCGATGTAGCCCGACACGTCCGTAATATCTGTGATATTCACGTTGATCAGGTAGAGGCCGATTTTGTTGAGTTCTGGCTCCACGTTACGGCGGACGGACGCCAGAAAGCTCTCGCGGTCCTGGTTGATCTGCTCGATTGTCAGCGAGGCCACCGTCAAGCGCAACTGGCCGAAAATGATTTCGCGGGCCATCTGTTCGATCTCTGGCGGGCGCAGCCCCAGCAGGCGTTCCGCCGCATTACTGATGACCGCGGGATCGGTGCTGATGCCCACGGTGAATGTGCTGGGCACATGCACGCGGATGTTCTGGAGGGAGAGGGCCCCTTGCAGCGGGATGTTGATCGTCATGGGCGTCAGACTCAGGAACGAGCAGTCCTGGATCAGCGGCCAGATCAGGGCGCCGCCGCCGTGGATGCACTTGGCCGTCATGTCGCCCACCTTGCCGTAGATGACCAGGATGGCGTCCGACGGACAGCGCTTGTAGCGCGAGGCGAAGAAAATCAGTGTCGAGAGAAACAGCGCGACGAGCGCGATGATAAAGATGATCCAACCAGGTGTCATAGGAAGCTCCTTCGCTCTGTTAAACCGACTCAACCTCTAGAATGTTGCCGTTCAGTATCCGCGTCACTTTTACTTGCGATCCGGTGGCAAGGGTCTGACTGTTTGCGGAGCGTGCATCCATTACGCTCAACCGCCCATTCACGGAAATCTGAACTTTTCCTATATCCTGCGCCGGGATTGTGAGGTAGACCGAGCCCTCCTGGCCTATGGCATTCTCGATGCGCGAGGTTCCGTCGGACTGCATTTTTTTCATTAGTTTGAACAGCCCGGCCATCAACCACATACTCAGCCCACCCGCCAGCAAGGCGACAACCAGCGCCCCCAGCGGCGATCCAGGACGACTTTCCAGCATGGCCCGTCCACCCAAGCCAAACATCATCAGGAACGCAGTGATACCCAATAGGCTGAGCATCTTGAAACTCGCGTCTGTATCGGAGGAATCTATATCTCCCGGATGATCCGCCGCCGTCTCAGTACCGAACCCCACCATTTGCAGCACGAGTCGAATGAGAAACAGAGAGCCCCCGATCAGCGCACAAACCGTAAAGATCATTTGCAGTTTATTCATTGCTCCCACCTCTTAAAGACAGTATCGGGAATTGGAGCCCCCTTGGCAAGCGGGAACGCGCCGCGGTGTGCTTTGACGTCCCTGAGTTCAGGAACAGCCGGAGCAGCCATTTTAGACAGGATTAACAGGATTTTCAGGATTGGAGAGAATGGATTGCCGGGGGGAGGGGGGCGAGGGACGGTTTGGGGGTGAAATTTGTGCGCAGGGATTCATGCAGGGGGAGCATTCGCAGGGCGGAAATTTTGACCGGAGTGCCTTTCGGGCATAGTGTGACCCCATTGGTGCTGTGGTTCAATTTGCTCTGCAAGGGCAACCGCAGTGCTGAACGGAGAAGCCATGACAGCCAGCGAACCCACCCACACGAATCGTCTCGTCGCCGAGAAAAATCCCTATCTGTTGCAGCATGCGCACAATCCGGTGAATTGGTATCCATGGGGGGCAGAAGCGTTCGAGAAGGCGCGCAAAGAAGACAAGCCCATCTTCCTGTCCGTGGGCTATTCGACCTGCCATTGGTGCCATGTGATGGAGCGGGAGTCGTTCGAAAACGAGGCGATTGCGCAAATACTGAATCAGTCTTTTGTGTGCATCAAGGTGGACCGGGAGGAACGGCCGGACATCGACCGCATCTACATGGCCTTTGTGCAAGCCACGACGGGAGCAGGGGGCTGGCCCATGAATGTATGGCTGACTCCGGAGTTGAAACCCTTTTTTGGCGGGACTTACTTCCCGCCCACGGATCGCGGAGGGCGACCCAGTCTGCCGACGGTGTCGGCGCAGATCGCGACCGCCTGGCGGGAAGATCGGGCGGCCATTGTGGCCTCTGCCGATCAGGTCACGACTCAATTGAGACACATCACCGCGCCGGTCGCCGATGCGAGCGTGGACGTGGAGCGGTCGCTCCTGGCCCAGGCGGTGCAGCAGATCCAGTCCTCCCATGATCCGCAGTTTGGTGGCTTTGGCGGCGCGCCGAAATTCCCGCGGCCGGTCACCCTCAATTTCCTATTGCGAGCGCACGCGCGAACCGGCGCCGCAGAGCCGCGGGACATCAGCTTGTTCACGCTGAAAAAAATGGCGCAGGGCGGGATTCATGATCAGGTTGGCGGCGGCTTCCACCGGTACAGCGTGGATGCTTTTTGGCATGTGCCCCATTTCGAGAAGATGCTCTACGATCAGGCGCAGCTTGCAAGCGCCTATCTGGATGCGTTCCAACTGACACACGATCCATTCTATGCGGAGGTGGCGCGGGATATTCTGGAGTATGTGCTGCGTGATCTGACGGGGCCAGATGGTGAATTCTACAGCGCTGAAGATGCCGATAGTGCCCGGACTGAGCAACCCGCCGAGTTAGTGGAAGGCGCATTTTATGTGTGGCGACAGTCGGAAATTGACTCCGTTCTGGGCGGCGAGTCGGCCGCTCTATTTTTCCATTACTATGGGATCCAGCCCGAGGGGAATGCTCCCAGCGACCCGTACGGCGAATTTTCGGGACACAACATTCTGATCGTTCGCCACACGCTTGAGGAAACTGCGGCAGCCTTTGGAAAATCCGTCGAGGAGACCCGGAAGCAACTGGCCGATGCCCGGCTCACATTGCGAGCGGTGCGGGATCGGCGTCCGCGCCCCCGCCGAGATGACAAAACGCTGACGGCCTGGAACGGGCTGATGATTTCGGCCTTTGCCCGTGCTGCCCAGGTCCTGGATGAGCCGCGCTATCTCAGGGCCGCGCACCAGGCCGCCACCTTTATTGAGACGTATTTGACGAATCCCAAAACCGGTCGTCTGTGGCGTCGTTATCGCGCAGGTGAAACCGAGGTGGATGGTTTTGCGGATGACTATGCCTATACGATTCAGGGGTTCCTGGATATCTACGAGGCCTCTCCGGATATCCAGTGGCTGATCCGGGCGCGGGCCTTGCAGACTGAGCAAGATGTCTTGTTCTGGGACCCGACGGCGGGCGGATATTTCAGCACCGCCGACCAAGACCCCCACCTGCTCTTCCGGCTGAAGGATGATCACGATGGCGCGGAGCCCTCGGCTAATTCCGTCGCGGCTCTCAACCTGTTGCGTCTGGCGCAGATGACCGGAGAAACGGCTTTGCGGGAACAGGCCGAGAAACTGTTTTCGGCCTTCGGGGCGCAGATGCGGGACCATCCCTCATCGATGCCGCAGATGCTGGTTGCGTTGGGGTTTCATTTCGCCACACCGATGCAAATCATTCTGGCAGGGAAGGCCGACGCGGCAGACACTCAGGCCTTGCTGCGGGAAGTTCACGCTCACTTCCTGCCGGACAAGACATTACTGCTGGCCGATGGCGGCGCTGGGCAGGAGATGCTGGCCACTCACCTGGAATTCATTCGCGGGATCAAGCCGCTAGGTGGCCAGGCCACGGCCTACGTGTGCGAAAACTCCATGTGTCAACTCCCCGTCTGCGATGTTCGGGCGTTACGTCAGCTTCTTCTGGAAAAATGACACATACTATTTCTTGCTCAAACGGATCCTTGCGAAGACCCGTTTGAGGCTCCAGTGCTCAATAGCGATAGGTTGCGGCGAGCCCTGTCTGGGTCGGCATCTGCTCGGACGGAACCACCACGACTTGGCCACCCGTTTTCAGAACTAATGTCCCGAGATCATCGAGCAAATCATCCGCCACCGGATTGGCTAAGTCGTTACATTCAATTTCTCCGGTCGCGACATCCACTCGCCCGGGTACATGGCGATCGGCTTCGATGAGCAGCGTCACCACCCGCCCCGCCACAGCGGCCTGCATCGCTTGCGCGAGGTCGTCGGTGCCCAGCTCCTTAGATTGCGCCACGCCAAACATCTCGACCAGTCCGGCCAGCCGGGCGAGATAGTGGGGCTCAATGGCCTGCCAAGCACGCTGGCGGAGTTCCGTGAGCGACAGCGCATCCGGATGGACCTCAATCCCGTCAGTCAAGAGCAGCGGGTTGCGGCTGATCCGGTAAAAATTCCCGTGGTGCTCTGGAAGGGTCGCCAGCAGCAATGGCAAGCCCGACGGTCGCGAATAGTATTTCAGAATGGCGCGGTCAACCGCACGAAAAAACCGCTCTTTGCGATGTTTCTCCATGCCCGCCCCCTCGGTGTGGCTGTGGCGCGCTCCCGCTGCGCCAAACGACCACGCTTCGGCACGCGGCTTATCCGAATCGGTTTCCAGCGCCGCGGCCAGCGCCTGCGTGACTTCTGGCAGCAGCTCGACCGGATCCAGCGCGTCGCGGTTGCCCACGAACAGCTTGGCCTCCTGTTGGCTGAGGCCTAAGACGTGATAACGGTCTGCGGACTGAAGAATGCGTAACAGCGGCTTGATATGGAAGCTCTCAGCCGCGACGGCCAATTCCGCCACCGGCCGCTGGAGGTGATAGACCCTGAACAGGCCCGGACTACCCAGCACAGCGAGACCGTCGCTCGTGCGGTTCCAGAAATTAAAATCGTCTGCCAACTTCCAGAACGGGTCCAGCAGTGGACGAATATCCGGGGTGGAGAAGCTCTGCCGCAGGGATTGCTCCAATTTTTTTACCAGGTTGCGGAATCGAATTGGATTTTGTTGTTTTTCTGGGTGCCCGCGCTGGGTCGGCTGATACAACGAGAGGCATGGGGGCTCTTGAGCATCGAAAAGCCCGGCAGTGTAATCAGTATTTAAAGAGTGCATCATTCATTCCTCCTGTGCCAATGAGCAGGTCCCGGATCGAGTTGCAACACCACAATCTGCAAACTGGCTCATTACTTATTTTGAAAACCGGGGGCGCCAGCCTGACTGGGCTTCGTTGCACCGCCCCGTTTTATGATTTCGACTAGACTGCGTTGTATGCTGCCTGCCGACTAGCGGTTTTATTTTTCATATCCCTGTGGCAACAACGCCACGCGGACAAGTTAAACTATGGCAGAAAATGAGTGAAACGCTAGAACAATCGCTGAAAAGCGAGTAAATATGGTCGAAACATCTTAAAATTGGCTGTTTTGGCCATAATAGTGGTGTGAGCGCGGAATAAGCGCGACGAGCAGCCATTTAGACAGGATTAACAGGATTTTCAGGATTCAGAATAAGTTTTACCACAGAGCTTGCCAAGACGGAGGCAAGGAGCACAGAGTTTCTCATTGTCTCCGCTTGGCTGCCATCCACCGGGCTTGCCCCGGTGTGCTTAAGGTTGCGCTACCATAACAGCTGCGTCGCCAGCCTAACCATCCCCGGGACAAGCCCGGGGGATTCCCCACAGCCAGCCGCTTTCCTCTCCCCATTCTTTCCGGGCGGGTCAGTCCAGGGGGAGGGCGTGGCAGCCGGTGGGGATCCAGACAACGCGAAAACCCATATCTTCCTGCCGCGAGGCAGCGCCGTGGTGGTAGCCCCAGTAAGTGCGCCGGGGCGTGGTGGGCGGGCAGCCGTCAGACGGTGACGACCGGAAAGAACTGCCAGCCCAGGAGGTGTCCATGGCGGTGTAGTCTTCGCCGGGGTTCATGGCGGCAAGGTATTCCTGCACGTTGCCGCCCAGATGGCGGATACCGTCGGGAGTGATGTCGCGGGTTTCGGAGTCGACGGGGACGGGTTCGCGTTCCGGGGCATCACGGGATGCGGAGAGGTGAGGGATGTCGGGGTCCCAAACGTCGCCCCAGGGAAAAGCACGCTGGTTGCCGCCATAGGCGGCGAGGCACCACTGTTCGCGAGTGGGCAGCCAGAAAAAGCCGGGGCCGGAATAGCGGCGGTTGAGCCAGCGGCAGAAGTCCATGGCGTTGGTATGCGAGATCAAGGCAACGGGGAAATTCTCGCGCCCGTCCGGTGGTTCGTTACCGTTCCAGAGCAGATTGGTGTTCTGAAGGATGTAGGAGGTGTCGAGGGAGCTCCAGGAGCGATCAGCTTCCTGCTCGCGTTGGTGCAGCATATCACGGAGGTCAGCATCGCCTTTCTGTTGCCGGGTGTCGGCCAGGTAGAGGGCATAGACGCGGTTGGGCACTTCTGTTTCCATCATGAAGAAGTCGCGCGCGGGATCGCCGCAGCGCCGGGGGGAGATGCGCCGGAAGATGACGTCTTCGCTGGCGAGACGGAAGGCGTCGGGACCGATAGTTTCGAAGCCGGCCGGTATTTCCGGTGTATCGCAGTCCGCGTTCTGGTGGGCTTCGGCCTTGGCGCGCGCATGAGTTTCGTGAAAGAAGGGCTGGCGCTGGGTGTGGCGGGGCCAGTGGATAAACAAGGGCTTGCCCATGCGGCGGCGAATTTCCTGCCGCCACTCCGGCGGGAGGGCGTCGAGGGCAGCGGCATCGCACTCCGTCACGACGTCTTCGACAGCATCAGCGAGGAGTTCGAGCTCGTCGGGGGAGAGATGGAGCAGGTGCCGGTAAGCATTACAGAGATCCAGATAGCGATTGCGGACACGGCCCCGGGCAGACGCACTTTGCTTGACGGCTTCCGGGGCGGCTTTCTTGATGTCGGCTAGCGACGGGTGCTGAGAATAGGCGAAGAATATCGCGGGGCCGTGCACTTGCAGCATCAGCTCTTGTAGACGTTCGTTCTGGTGCGGCGTCAGAAAGGCGGTGACCTCGGGTGCCGGGAAGCCGCGGTCATTGCCATGGCGGATCGGCTGGGCCCTGGCGAAGGCGTCGGCCTCGTCCAACTTGGTAAGCTGTTCGGCGGTGAGGTCCAGTTCGGTGCGTACTTCGGGGCGGGCCAACAGGTCATAGGTTTCATGAGAGTAGTAGTAGTCGATACTTTCCGGATGCCGTGCGCCGGTGGGAAGGAGCGACTGAGGGGCGTTGGTGATAATTGCGGTAACGCGCCCACGCTCGACGGCGATGGTCCATTGCGACTGGGCCTCGCGTCGGGCTTCGTCGAGCGGCAGGAGATGCATGCCGTAGCGAAAAGAGGGATAGAAAATGCGGCCCGAAAACCAATCGGCAGGGATTCTGGTCCGGTCGGTCTGCTCAGGGAACAGACTGGCCAACGTGGCGGGCTGGTAATCGCCCATGAAAGCCCCTTGGCAGCCCTTGATGCCAGTCAGCCAGAGCCGACCGTCGGCGATTTCCCATGTCGCGACGTAGCCACGCAGGTTGGCGGCGAAAACAGTGTTGGGCGTCCACCACAACGAAAGAGCACCGGTGCGGAGCGGTTCCCAGTCGTCGAGAGGAAAAACAGCGATCTCCCAGGTTTGGCCCTAGTGCAGCAGGGTGTCGGGCATCTGAAAGGCGCCGCGTGCGGCCACGGCTAAGCTCAAGGATGCCAACAGTGGAAGGAATCCGTTCGTCTTCATGGCGGCAGAATAGCGGGAGTAGCGGCAAAAGGAAAGGTTTCCGATTGCGCGCGAGTTCGTAACGGGAGGCAAAACAGTTCAACTACGAATAATACGAATTATACGAATGGAAATGGGGAAAGATGGGGGAAGCCGGGGATGAATCTGAACTCAAGAACTCATGAACAGATCAATCAGCTGAAATCACGCGAAGACGGTAGAGTAGAGAGTGACGGGCGGCCATTGCAAGCAATGCCTCTCCCGTCACTCCCCCTCATCGAACTGGACGTGCAGATTTCCCGCATCCGGCCCTCCTGCAGGCCATTCGTCATAGGCTTAGAAATCCCAGTTCTTGCCGATATCGACAGCGAAACTTGAGTTCGTTCTTCGCTTTCTGATGTAGCTTCCAT
>JAVEUJ010000004.1:0-7278 GCA_034005635.1 Kiritimatiellia bacterium
GGGCCGGAAAGTCATTTTGTTCGAAGATGGTGTCGCTGGTCAGGATGCGATCACCGAATGCGCGCCAAGGTCCGGGGATTAGTGGACGAGCGCCGGTAGTCAGAATGATTTGCTGGACATGAATCACCAGATCATTGACGCGAATGCACTGGGGGCCTTCGAGTACGGCTTTACCGTGTAGAATCCGGCTCCGGCCAGTTGTTGCGTTGCTTTTGTTTAATCGGGGCTAAGTCGTTCAGGAAATGGGGATTGCGGGATAAAAAACCACATATTATGGTGCTATTGACAATTAACAGCCACAATATGTAGTGGCACATGGGCAATTTGGCCGTTTTTGGGGGTGGGGGGTTGTCGGAGGCACTTTAATGGGCTTGAATGAGAACAGACAGTGCGGGACTGCTATGGTCTGATGCTGTTTGCGAGTGAAACCGGCCGGTAGGAAAGAAGGTAGGCGATGAGCAAGATTACAGCAGTGGGATTTGACGGTTTCCGCAAGCGGGATGGGATGATTGTTCCTTTCAGCCGGGACAAAATCATGCAAGCGATTTATCGAGCGGCGGATGAGGTGCGGCGTCGCGACCATGTGGAGGTGGGGGAGACGATGCCCGAGCAGATGGCGGATCTGGTGATTCAGCAGTTGAATGATCCGCGCAGCGAATATCATGTATCGGCGGATGAGCAGGGGCGGCGGATTCCGCACATCGAGGACATGCAGGACTTGATCGAGATTGTGCTGGCGGAGCAGGGCTATGCGCCGATTGTGGCGGCCTACAAGCGCTTCCGCAAGCACCGCCAATTGGCCCGCGAGCGCATTCGGGTGCGCACCACCGCGCGCCATGCGGCCGGGGCCAAGCCGGTGGATCTGACGGATGCGAGCATGCTGATGGTTGACGATGTGGTCCGGGGCAGTACGCTGCCGTGGGATCGCAAGGAACTGATCGACACGTTGGTGCAGCACACCGATCTGAATGGGGAGGTGGCGCTGAACATCGCCAAGACGGTCGAGAACCAGGTCATCGCCAGCGGTATGAACAGTGTGGACAGCACGCTGATCCGCGAAATGCTGAACAATGAACTGTCGCTGCGTGGCTATCGCCACCAGTTGCGCGACTTGTCGGTCTATGGCGTGTCGCGTCAGTTTGTGGACCGGCTGATGTATGCCAAGAGCCTCGAGAACAGCAATATCGTCAATAACAACCCCGAGGCGGTGCAATTGGGCATCGCTGAGCTGGTGCTGAAGCAATGGGCGCTGGATACTATTTTCTCGGCGGACTTGAAGCAGGCGCATAACACCGGGGCGATTCACCTGCACGACTTGGGCTATCCGCACCGCGTCTACTGCTCATCGCATTCGGTTGAATATGTGAAAAAGTACGGGTTGAAGGAGCTGAACAACCTCAACAACGAGAGCGCGCCGGCCAGCAGCGCGCATGTGCTGACGGGGCATCTCAACACGTTTGTATCCTCGATGCAGGCGAATTACGCCGGGGCGCTGGGGCTGGCCTACATCAACATCATGTTCGCCCCGTACCTGCGCGGCAAGGCCGCCAAGGAAATCTATCAGATTGCCCAGGGGCTTATTTTTGGTGCGGCGCAGAATGCGTTTTCGCGCGGCGGGCAGACGATTTTCCTGGATTTTAACATTCACACCGGTGTGCCGAGCTATCTCAAGACGGTGCCGGCGGTGGGCCCCTGCGGTCGCTACATGCTGCGGCGCGCAGATGGCGAGGTGGTCCGGCTCGACGAGGTTATCCGCCCTGAAAAGGATGCCAATGGCAACCGCATGATGGAACTGTGGCTGACGGGGGCGGACGACGTGCGACGTTGCGTATTGCGTGAAGTGGCCGATGCCAAGCATGGGCAGGTCTATGACAAGGACATCCAGCAGGACCTCGAGGAGCGCGGCGAAACCATCCTGACCTATGGCGACTTCGAGGAAGAAGCCCGCGCGTTGACCCTCGCCCTGCTGGACGTCTGGGAAGCCGGCGATGCCAACGGGCATGTGTTCGAGTTTCCCAAGTGCGATTTCCATGTCAGCGCGGAAACGTTCAGTGATCCGAAGCAGACGGCCATTTACCAGCGCGCCTGCGAGGTGGCCAGCCGCAATGGGTCGGTCTATTTCATTTTCGACCGCGACGAGGTGACCCTGTCGGCCTGCTGCCGCTTGCGCACAACGATTGAGGACAACTACATGCTGCGGCATCCCGAGAGCCTGCGGTTTTGCGGGTTTCAAAACGTGACGATCAACATTCCCCAGTGCATGTATCGGGCCGCGCGAGCGGGCCAGCGCACCTATGAGGGGTTGGTGGCCGAGTTGGACAAGATGATGGATATGGCGGTGAAGGCTCACGAGCAGAAGCGCACGCGCATCGCGGAGATGATCAGCGCGCCGGGCTTTCCGCTGTGGCAGATCGGCAAGACGGCCTGCGACGGCAAGCCGTATGTCGAGCTCGACAAGGCGACCTACATCATTGGACTGATTGGGGTGAACGATGCAGTGAAATTTTTGACGGGGCAGGAATTCCACGAAAGCGCCGAGGCCCTGCGCCTGGGCGAGAAGCTGATCGCGCACATGTTCTTGCGCTGCAAAAAGCTGTCGGTGAAGCACAAGATGAAGCTGACGCTGGAGGAGTCGCCTGCAGAAAGTGCGGCGCGGCGGCTGGCGAAGGCCGACCTGATCTACTACCGCGACGAAGCATTGCAAGTGGTCAAGGGCGGCAACGAGGATGTGGCCTACTACACCAACAGCATCCACCTGTCGGCCGATGCGCCGGTGTCGCTGGTCGAGCGTATTCGCCAGCAGGCGAAGTTCCACAGCCTGATCGAGAGCGGGGCCATTACCCATGCGTTTATCGGCGAGGAGCGGCCGTCGCCCGGGGCGATCGAGACGCTGATGCGCGAGACGTTCTTCCGAACGCAGTCGGCGCAGGTGACGCTGTCGCCAGAGTTCAGCTATTGCCTGGATTGTGGCCACAATATGCGCGGGCTGAAGGAGCGATGCACTCAATGCGGATCGGCGCACGTGGAGGGCGAGACGCGGGTGGTAGGGTACTTCAGCAAAATCAAGAATTGGAATAAGAGCAAGCGCGACGGGGAACTGCCGGCGCGTCAGCGTGGACGATATGCGGTGGAGGGTGGGGCGGTCGCCGGGCCGGCGCCGGTGATGGCCGCGGCAGCAGCGGAGTGCGTGCCCGCCGCCGCGGCAGAACCCCAGCCGGTGGAGGTCTGAGCCATGCCCAAGACCTATCAGATTCATGTCTTTGGGAAACCGGCCTGCGACAAGTGCCATACCCTCAATGGGCGGCTGGACGACCTGCTGCAAGAGGATCCGTGGGCCGAGTTTGAAAAGGTCTATCACGATCTGGAGACGGAAAGCGGCTTGGTGGAATTCTGCGAGGCCGAGTGCTTAAATCCGCAACGGGTGCCGGGGTTTTATGTCTCGCGGGTGGACCCGGTTACCGGCGAACACCAGCCGATTGCCAACCCCGCGCCCGGTGCGCCGGATGCCCCGGGCGGATCCAGCGCTCTGTATACGTGGGTGGGGTTGCAGACAGATTACACTCCCGTAGGTCGGGGGGTCATCACGCCGCGGATGATCGAGGCGGTGCTGCAGCAGGCCAAGGGGTTGTGACGCGCGCGGGGGAGAGTCACTCCTCACCCGGGACGGCCTAGCAGTGAGATGATCGCGAGTACGGAACAATCGCCAGTTTGCGGCATTCTGAAAGATGCTTCGATGGTGGACTATCCGGGCCGGATGGCGGCGGTATTCTTTCTGCCGGGATGTAATTTTCGCTGCGGCTTCTGCCATAACTCCCCGCTGATGGGGCGCGCGGATGCGCCGACGATGAGCTGGACGGAAGTGGAGAAAGCCTGCCGCACCTTCCGCGAAAACTGGGTCGAGAGCGTGGTGGTGACGGGCGGCGAGCCCACGCTGCATCCGGGAATTTTCCGCATGGTGGAGCAACTGCGCGCGTGGGGGTTTGCCATCAAGCTGGATACCAACGGATCGCGTCCAGAGGTGCTAGAGAAGCTGCTGCCGCTGGTGGATTATGTTGCCATGGATGTTAAATGTGCCCCCGGGGAGTATGCCGCGCGCGTTGGATGTGCTGACGTAGAGGCTTTGAACCAATCCATTGCGATGATCCAGGAGCGGGCGCGGCATTATGAATTCCGGACGACGGTGATCGAGGCCTGGCATGACGTGGAGACGATGCGCGCTATTGGGGAATGGGTGCGCGGAGCCAAACGGCATGTGCTGCAGGCCTTCGTGCCGCGCGATGACCTGCCTGATCCCGCTTTTCGTTGCATGAGGGAAACCCCCGCCGCGGTTTTGCATTCGCTGGCGGATGTGTTGCGGGCCTACGTCGAGCGCGTCGAGGTCCGCGGGGAATTCTGACGCAAATTTACCACGCCAAGCCGTAAAGACGCGCAACGAGGGGCAGTTGAGGGGGGTGGAGCAAGAATAATCTCCCCAAAAAGAGACATAATGTCTCTTTTTGTAAGGGGATTCCTGACATAATGACCCACAATTTACTAAAATATTGGGATTTTAGTGAAAATTAGCCGATTAGTATAAAGTCGTTACATATTGGTATAGAAGGTGATATAAAGTATAATTGATGTTAAAACTTCAAAACCTTCATTATTGGCATGAATTTTGCTACAATATAGCTGGATAAGCCAAGATACGCAGGCAGAAGCCTGAGAAAGGAGAGCAAAAGCCATGTTAGAACTATTGACAGTCGGTCCTCGAAGTCTGTGGACCATTTTCGACGAGTTGGAGTCGCTGCAAGACGACATGAACCGTTTGTTGTCGTCTCAGGAGACGACCCGACCGGTTCACCACGAACGCGTTGCCTATCCGCCGCTGAATGTGTGGGCCTCATCTGCCGGTCTGGTGCTGGATGCGGAACTGCCGGGAGTAGACCCGCAGGACGTCGATATCTCCGTGGTGGGCGACGAATTGGTGATTTGCGGCAAAGTAAATACCCAGGCACTCGCTGAAGGGGAAACACTGCTGCGCCGCGAACGCTCCGCCGGAGAATTCCAGCGGACGCTGCAATTACCCTTCCGGGCTGATAGCAGCGCGGTCAAGGCGACATTTAAAAATGGCATCCTGCGAATTCAGATCCCTCAATCCGAGGAAGATAAACCGCGGAAGATTGCCATCGAGACCGTCTAGGGCGGAGAAAGGAATATTAACCATGAGCGAAACTAAAGCCATTCAAACACAACGATCGCTTCCAAGCGCTGAGACCGAACGAGTCTACATTCCTCGTGTGGACATCTGCGAGACGGCGGACCACTTCACGGTCAAGGCCGATATGCCGGGCGTGGACGGGAAGTCGGTTGAAGCCACGGTGCACAATCGGGTTCTCACCATCGAAGGGTGGAGTCGACCGGAGAAGCCAGAGGGGCATGAAACCCTGGGGCAGGAATTTGGGTGCGGCCGCTACCGTCGCGATTTCACCTTGCCCGATACGGTCGATTCCGAACGTATCCAGGCGCGCGTGAAGCACGGTGTGCTATCCGTGACCTTGCCCAAGCGCGAGGAAGTCAAAGCCCGCAAGATCCAAGTGACGGGCTAACCTGAATCATCCAGGTTAGAGCATTCACATCGAACGCGAGGTGAAATGATGAGCCGTGCGACGAATCAGGATTGACGATACGCACCTGCAGCCCCGCTGCCCCGGACATGACGTCCGGGGCTTTTCTTGTCGTGCCAGTCGCGCACCTGAGCGGCGTAATCCGATACACAAGAGACTAGAATATGACGTGCGAAAGGCAGGGGTGTAGCAGCAACCGAATAGCTAAAGATTGAATTTGAACTCAAGAACTAACTGCCAACGAGAGCTAGACTCACGCCAAGACGCCAAGGCGCAAAGAGGAAAAAAGATAGAAGCGGGGATTGAATTTGGAACTCAGGAACTCATGGAAGAACGGGGGGGGAGTGGTGAACCGCCATTTTTACACTGATGGCACAGATAAGAATGGAGATGCCCGGTTGCGTCTGTCATCCCGACTTGCCCACCGGCTTGTCCGCCGTAGTCTTGACGTAGGCGGAAGCCTTGGCGAAGGTTGGGGCCGGTCGAGGGATCTCTGCGCCGTTCCGCAGGTTGGCCGTTGGGATTGGGCCGAGAGGATTCGACTGCGCTCACCATGACCGGAGGGGGGGGCGGAACAGCCAACCACGGATGAACACTGATGGACACTGATGGGGGAAGGGAAGGGGAACCGGGAATTTAGCAGGAAAACAGGAAACAGCAGGGAAACAGGAAAATACAACAGTGGACAAATAAGATTTCTGGAGGGACGGCCTCCGTGCCGTTCGGGATCGACGAGTAACCGAAAACCCCGTCTCGAGGGCGGGATCCGAGAGGGGCTGGCTGGAAATCCCCCGGGCTTGTTCTGGGGATGGTTAGGTTGGCTTCGCAGCTTGAATGGTTGCGCGCAGCCTTAAGCACACCGAGACAAGCCCGTGGATAGGCAGCCGAACTGCGGGAAGCGTGAAAATTGCGAAAATATTGCCTCAAACGGCCAAAATCACACAAAAACGGGTTGAAATCACCCGAAAATTGCCTTTGTAAGCCATTCCAGAGGAGGAAAATAGCCAAAACATTAATTCATGAAACTGACCCCATTTTCTGAAACGGAGAGTTCCCACGCCAAGACGCAAAGGGCGCGGAGGGGGGGCGGAACAGCCGGGACAGCCATTTTAGACAGGATTAACAGGATTGTTCAGGATTGAAGATGAGAAATTTGGGGGGAGCTGTCTGGGAATTTACCAGGAAAGCCGGAAACTCAGGAAGACAGGAAAGGGGAGCGGGGGAGGGAAAACTCAACTACGAATCACTCGAATTGCACGAATGGGGGCGGGGTTTTCCACACTGTGGAAGGAAATCTTCCATAGCGTGGAAAACTTCTCGATATTTCTTCCATAGCGTGGAAAATCCCCCGACTTGTCCGGCCCCCCTGTAGCTGCGCTCGCTGAGCGCGGCGGCGCAGGTGGCAAAATCACGAAAACCACCCCCAATGACAAAAAGCTACAATTCACGGGCCCCCTTTTCGCAAGGAACGTGACAACGCGGCTTCGCGTTGGCGCGGTCCTTGGGGGCGCCTATATCACCGCGCTTGTCCGCCGTAGCCTTGGCGAAAGTGGAAGCGGCCCTCCAATCCTTTCTCGCTCTAAACCTTGCTACGCCGAAGGCATAGTGTCAAAAATTGTGAAAAAACAGCATTTTCAGGCCAAAAACGGCCAAAACAGGCCAAAACGGCACC
>JAVEUJ010000004.1:7288-38860 GCA_034005635.1 Kiritimatiellia bacterium
CGCGATTTTTAGGCAATTTCCGTCAAAAACGGCCTTCTTAACCCATTCCAGAGGAGGAAAATAGCCAAAATATTAAATTATAGGACCGACCCCTTTTCTAGGACCGACCCCTTTTCCTTTTAGTCATTTTTGCCCCCAAACTTGCCAAGCCTGCCAAGCCACAGGCATGGCCGAAGGCTTGGACGTCAAAAACAGCCTTCGCAACCCCCTCCATAGGATGAAAATAGCGAAATCATGAATTCATGAAACTGACCCCTTTTTTGAAACTAACCCCTTTTCGAAAATATTTGTTGCATCCAAGCTGGTACTCTGACCCCTTTCCTAAACTCTGGAAAAGTTTGTGCAGACATCCTATTCAATTGCACGAAAAACCGATTTGGAGGCATCTATTTGATCAATCGCACGCGGTAATAGGCCTTATTGCAACCCTCTTCTGCATTATCGAAAAGAAACATCCTGCCGGTAGTCCAAGATGTAAACTCTTCCTGTAAGGGCACCCATTCGTCGAGGAGGTTTTCGGTGCGGTACACTTGGTACCGGCGTTCAAGGGTGGCGGGCCAGCTGATTGTCCACCGCCCAGACCCACTCTCCGTCTGGGCCGCCACGGTGAACACAGATGTTTCATCGCGCGGATCGGTGCCAGCGATATATTCCTCCCAATTGGATTGTCCATCGCCATCGTCATCCGCCTCTGCCGATACGTTTATATGGCCAAAATGCTGTCGTTTCCAATCGTCGGGAACGCCATCGTTGCTGCCGTCAACTTGCGTACGGTTGACGGTAATGGCATACAGGTTATTTGTGCGGTCAATATCAGGCAGAAGCGCAGTGGGATCGACTTCTACGCGGACTGTGTTTTGTGTGGATTGGAATTGCGTGCTATAAGCAATCCACATGCACTCGGCGCTAAGGCCCGGCAGCAGAGTCGGCAGTGTATTGGTGCCCAGTAGCTGGGCATCAATGCTCGACTGAATTCGAATGTTGTTTGCAATGGCATTGCCGCGATTTTCAATCGTGCTGGTGATAATAAGACTACCGGAAGGATCCGCTTCGCCAACAGTCACATTGGCCACCGCAAGATCAATCCAAACCGGGGACAAAATGGCCAGATTATCCTCTTCATCGCTTTCGACCATCTGATCGGCGGAATCAAACAGGACGTACACTTTTTCTAGTCCGATGTCCTCTGGCACAGTCCAGTCAGCCAACGTAGCTGTTCCCTGTGCTCCGGCAGCGAGAATCGACGGTTGCACCGTTGTTTCGCCAATCAATACTCCGCCTTCGTCGGGTGAACCGAGATAGAACGCTGCGGAGAGGTTGGTCGCGGACAAGTTGCCGGTATTCAGAACTGACGCGGTGACCGTCACCATCTCACCTAAGGACGGCATCGCTGGCGCAAAAGTAGAGCCGAGAGCGTTACCGCTAACATTGCGATGCAAGATCTGTTCGGTATAAAAGAGGTCAGTGACCTCATTCGTGCGTTCCCGTGTATAGAACACTCGAATGGTTTCATCCGCACAAAGCCCACCTGTTATTGCCGTCTCCCGCCCTTCACTTGAAGTCAGGCGCAGATCTTCGCTCCAGACTCCAGCATCAAAGATGCGAGTGTACAAATCAGGGCTTCCGTCCTGCAAGTCGACCCATGTCATCATGATACGATCTGCATGGTCTCGACTGAAATGTAGATTGGCAAACCCGAATCCAGCGCTGTTCGTGCGGATGATTTCATATTCTGGAGTTACCCAATTTGACATACGAAGCAGGTTGTCCGCCTGCTGCCAGAATAATTCCCACCGATTGGGACCCATCGCAAGCAGAGATGGACCTGCGGTGGAACCTTCCGCTGGGAAAGGCGCGGTGGGAGCACTCCAACTTCCGCCGTTGCAGGTTGACAGATAAAGGAGCTGGTCTGCGTCGGTTGAAAGATCGCCATCCGAGTCTTGGACGAACGCCATGCGGATGTCTTCGCCATCGTAGGCAAAGGCAAAGTCAAACGCATTACTAAAGGCATAAGGGTGAGTCGTAACTGCTCCAAAACCGGTTCCCTGCCAAACAGCGGTCTGCACAGAGAGCGGTTGTGCGGTGCTTCCGATGAGTTGTCCATCTGGACTTTTCAGCCAGCATAATGCCAAAGCGCCGTCTGGGGATGCTGCTAACACCGGCGAAAAATCCATCACACTGTTAACGGTCAAGAAGGTCGGGGTGCTCCAAATTCCGGTTAAAGGATTGTAAACCGCCCATGCGATTTCTAGTTGAGGCGGCAAATCTTCAATATCCCCACTGGTGAAATCACTGGCTCGCACGCGCTCCCATGCGGCGACTAATTTTCCGTCCGCTGTATAAGCAATAGTCGGTGCGTAGTCATTGTGTGTGTCGCTGGTCAGAGGGGTGGGGGTGCTCCACGAACCCGCGTTGCAAAGGCTGACCCACAGTTCGTTGCCCTGTGTCACTGATTTGGCCGGATCATATCCGACAAACATCACGGCATGGTTGGTTCCGCTCGTGGCGAAGACCGGCTCAGCATAAGGAAAGATGTTGCTGATGAACGATACCTCGGCACTCAACGTCTTAGAGGAGGATCGGGCAGCCCGCGAAACAGGACGGCTCTGGAATACTGCGTAGGGTTCAGCCTCCGTAAAAGAAGTGTCCAGCAGGCAGAGTCCAACAGGGGCAATAGCCGCCATTGCCATCGGCATTCTCGCGCCGGCCGTGGAGGGATACGTGAGCGACTTACTGTTCTCGAAGTTCGCCTCATACGACCATAACGAAAGCTTTAATTTTGCGATCACCTCGGCTTTTGCTTGCTTGAGATAGCTCGGATTGGCTGGAAGCTGATAGGTCATTTCCACGTTGCCGCCACCCGATATGCGTGCCTTGACCTTTTTGCCGAGGTCGCCGCCAAGGCCTAATTCCACACCGCTGGAGAGCTTGCCTTCCGTACTGCTAAAAGCGATCGTATCGTTCGTGTTGACCAGATTGAACTGAAGATCGCCCCCCAGGAAAACCGAGGCATCAATCTTGGCTCGATCATTAAACCAGGAAATCGGCCGTCCGATGAGAGGTAGATTAATTGCGCCAGCCAGTGCGGGAATTACTGTGACTGGGCCAAACTTACGTTTGATCGTACCCTTCACACCGCCGCCAATTTCTGCACCCTTCCACTCAAAACCGGCATTGCCAACCAGGTCATAGGCGACTAATCCTTTGCCGCCGAGGTTGACCTCGATTTCACCCCCAGCCGCCTTGAAGACCATCTTTCCCGATCCGCCGACACTGCCTGCACCTGAGGAGTCGAGCTCCACTTCCACTCCAGCCTGAGACGGAGGAATGCCGAACTCCTGACCGCCCACCACCGGAACCAGACCCCAGGCCGCCCATAATACCGACCCCAACGCCTCGGGACTGATCTCAATCGCCATCGGCTCTTCCGGATATTCCGCCGTCAGTTTATAGGTCATCAGGCCTTTGTTATGCTTAGCTGAAAACGGACCCAACTTCAGCGACCACTTTGGAATCGGCACCACAATCGGGTTCACAATAAAAGGTGTTGCACAACGCTCCCCGGCTTCGTTTTTGGAGTAGACTTCGAGTGTATTAGCGCGCAAGTCGAAGGCAGATTTTAAATCATATCCCATGTCATACGTGGCACTCGCTCCAACCGCAGTTGCGGCCACATTCCGCGTCGCACCATTCATCACAAAAACCACTTCTCCCGGAGCGCTCACCCCCCAGTCGGCGGCAGCATCGAATCGGTTGTTCACCGAGAGGTCGCCGAGAAAAATCTGCCCGTATTGCGACTCCACCCCCGTAATGGCACTGTCCGATGCCGTAGAAACCATTTTTACATTGTGCACACGGCTTTGGACCCGTTCCAGCGAAACACCTCCCGATGATGTCTTATACCCGTTTTTCGAAAACTGTGCGGTGACAGATTCCACATTGCCGACGGAAACCGAATAATATCCGTTGGCGTCGGTAGTCGCCGTCTTGCCACCTGCGCTGATACTCACGCCGCTGAGCCGCGCCCCAGTTTTTGAATTGCTGACCAAACCGAAAATACTTTTGTCAGGGGCGGAGGGCGGCCCAGGATCTTTAGGCGGAGGCGGCGGGCCTCCGATATTTTCCGCTGGCTTGCCGGGACCGTAATCAGTGACCTCTATGACATCTTCGTCTCCATGCTCGCCACCTTTGTAAAAATAGCGCGTCCAAATTCCACACTGACGGCCGATACCGTCATATTGGCCGATAATATCAGGCCGTCCATCTGCTGTTAACTGGCGGTAGGAGCCACATGGGCGATCCCATCCAAAATTCATATCAACAAACAAAAAATACGCGCTACCGTCGTAGATCTCCCATTGACGATAGACGCCATGCTGTACATCCTCCGCATATTCCTTTTGAGACGTTGGTCTCCCATTAAAATAATTTATCCATTCGCCTTCCTTCAACCATCCAGTTTTTTTCATAACTGGGGACGGTTCGATGTAATTCACCCAGGATTGAGCCTGATACAACTCATTATTTGTGGTGTACTGCTGTTGCCACCTGCGGGTGAAATTGTAGTTTGTACTCCCTTCGGCACTCGGTTCTGAAATGTAGGTATTCCGTAGATATAAGGTGCTCGTCGGAACCATTACGCCCCCCACCTGTCGCTCACGGTACTCTCGTGTCTCCTGCCAAGCGGGCACATCACAGCCTGGTACCGGTCGAGACGGGTCAAATCGCATGATCGCCGTGGGATCACCGTTAACATTGTATGACGTTCCATCGTATTTGCGGTCGTTGATGTACTTGTAAAGGGTGTATGCGGGTTTATTTGTGCTATCGAAGTGATTATAAAGCCAGGTTCCCGTCCGTTTCCCATGCGCGTAGCTTCCCTGATTCATTATTCTTGCGTTTCGATAAAACTCCGTAAACTGGCCATGCTGGATTTTGTTTATTCCGGACAAGTAGTAGGTATATGAATATTGAACATTTTGGGTGCCCCAATAGTTCTGATTAGTGGTAAACAACTCCTGAGCTTGGCTGGTTTGCGGAAATAAATATATTCCACTGAACAAAACCCCCACGACAGCACACGTATGGAATAATCTCATAGCAACCGCCTCTGTTTTATGAAGCTCGAAAGCAAGGGTAAAATATCTGTATTTTTAGGACATGTAAATCATTTATTGCCTAAATCGGATGGAGGAAAGGGGGAAAGGGGTCGGTCCTATAAGGAAAGGGATCGGTCCTATAATTTAATATTATACCCATTCCATTCCGCTGGAATTAGCTGCAGGGTCCATTATTGATGTTTATTGGACACAAAAAGGGTCATTAATTGATGTTTTGTGTGTCCCATTCTTCTGAAAATGCTTACGGGGATCATTTGGATCATTTTCAGGTTCTTCTCGGATTTGCGGGAAAGGCGTCATGTCTATATTCTAATGGTTTTGATTTCTCCCAGAAAAAGAAAGGAACATAGGCCTGGATTTTCCACCCCGACCGAAAAGGGGGCAGTCCTATGATTTAATGTTGGGGCGCGAATGTGAAGGCATGCTCGATAAAGGGGGCCGTTTCATAAATTGATTTTTCGACGGGGCGTAGAGCGCACGACGATTGTGCAGCTCATGATCGGCGCAGCATATGTGCGTCAGCGTGGGAGGGAGCAAATTCAAGATTCAAGGGCTGACCCCAGGGCTACCGTGGGTGGACGCGTTGCCCGAATAAATCTTCTTTGGATATGGGTGATTCAGGGGCTACTATTCCCTCCTCTATTTATGGCCAAGGAGATGACGTATGTGGATCTTGCGCGGATTGTTGGGAATTGGGGTGCTGATGGCGCTGGCGTGGGCGCTGAGTGAGAATCGGCGGCGGGTGGAATGGCGGGTGGTGGCGTGGGGGCTGGGCCTGCAGTTTACGATTGCGCTGCTGTTGGTCCATGTGCCGCTGTTCCAGCGGGTGCTGCTGGAGTTGAATCGGGTGGTGCGGGTGGTAGAGCACGCCAGCCGTGAGGGGGGATCGTTTGTGTTTGGGTATTTGGCAGGGGGGGAGGCACCATTTATGTTGAAGGAGGGGGTGGCGGCGCCCTTGCCGATTTTCTTCTTCGGGCCGGTGTTGATGTTGATCGTGGTGGGGGCGTTGAGCGCGGTACTGTTCCATTTCGGAATCTTGCAGAAGATCGTAGGTGCTTTCGCCTGGCTGTTGCGGCGCACGATGGGATTGGGCGGTGCGGAAGGGGTGGCGGTGGCTGCCAATGTGTTCATGGGGCAGAGCGACGCGCCGCTATTGATCAAGCCCTACGTGGAAAAACTGGGCCGGGCGGGGCTGTTCACCGTGATGGTGGCCGGGATGACCACGATTTCGGGATCGCTGATGGTGGTGTATGCCACCATGCTGGAACCGCTGATGCCGGGGATTGTGCTGGGACACTTGGTGGTGGCATCGCTGATTAGCGCGCCGGCAGCGGTGATGGTGGCGCGCCTGATGGTACCGGCCGCGCCCGGGGAAGTGGATCACGAGACGCCCAAGCTGGCGGCGGAAACGCACGGGGTGATGGATGCGCTGCTGGTGGGGGCTAACGACGGCGCGAAGGTGATGGTGAATGTGGCGATCATGCTGGTGGCCATCATTGCGTTGGTGTCGCTGGTGAATTCGGCGCTGGGGCTGCTGCCGCTGGCGGAGCCGCTCTCACTCGAGCGGATGCTGGGGTGGGTGATGGCACCGGTGATGTGGCTGGTGGGGGTGCCGTGGAGCGAGGCGCAGGCGGCGGGGGAGCTGATGAGCCTGAAAACGGTGTTCAACGAATTCGTGGCCTATGCCGCGTTGGCACGGCAACCGTTGGAAACCATGTCGGCTCATAGTCGCCTGATCACCATTTATTCGCTGTGCGGTTTTGCCAATTTCAGCAGCGTGGGCATCATTGTGGGCACACTTTCGGTGCTGTGCCCGGCGCACAAGAAGACGATTGCCTCGCTGGGCCTGAAGGCGCTGGTGGCGGGGACCATCGCGACGCTGCTGACGGGGGCCGTTATTGGGATTATTTTAAAGCCGTAGGTTGATGGATGATCATGATCGGCAGGTGCTCTGAGGGGGGGGACGTTTCGCCGAATCTATTCAACATCAAACAGTGACTATTTTGCCATACGCAGATGCACTGTCGCCTGAGCCGGGGCGCATCCCCGTTTCGTTGACCGAATGGAGCTCACGGGTTTATCTGTTCAGCCTGAAGGCTGTACTACAAACACCACCCCGTTTGTAGTCCACGCTTCAGCGTGCGGCTGTCCGTTGTTTCAACGAGGTGACGATGGAAGTCAATGAAACGGGGATGCGCCCCCTGAGCCGCTCGCATGAGGAAAACCATTGGCATATTTGGGAGGGGTGACTATGATGCGATCGTGAGAGTGGCACACGGATGAAAAGACTGTGGCAGAGCGGGTTGGTGGTTATCGCCCTGTTGGGGACATCGGCGCTTGGCGAAAATCGATCGTTCAAGCTGACGGAGGGGGAGCAAGCCTGGCTGGCAGCCAATCCGAAAATTTACATTGGAGTCCCGAGCGACTCACCCCCGGTGCATTTCACGGGGTTGGATGGGGCGCCGGTCGGCTTGGGGATGGATTTGCTCGACGAGATGAACCAGCGCTTGGGTGGGGCGATCCAGTTGCAGTCAGGAACATTCGCGGACCTGGCGGCGCAACTCGAGCGCGGGGAACTCGACGGACTGGCTGGCGTTTCACCGCGTGGGGGGTTGGACTTGCGCTTGGACTACACTCGTCCTTATCTGGAAGTGCCGGCCGTGATCGTGGGCAAGCGTGATGCAACCTACTACCGGACACCCGCCATGCTGCGCGGCAGTGCGCTGGCGATTGAGAAAGGATCTGCTTTGGAAACGTGGTTCCGCGAGAACCATTCCAAAGTCCGTCTCAAGCCCTATGATACGGCGGCAGAGGCCCTCGACGCGGTAGCGCGGGGGCAGGTCGTCGCCTTTGCTGGCAACCGGGCCGTGGTTCTGTATTTGCTTGAACGTGAAATGCTCTCCTCTCTGCACCTGCAAGGCCTGCTGGAGGACGCGCCATCGGCGCTGTGCTTTGGGGTACGGCGGGACCGTCCGGAGTGGAGCGCGCTGCTCGACCGGCTGTTAGCCGACGTGTTGCGTCGGAAAGGGCGGACGTTACGGGCCAAATGGTTTGTGCTCTCCAGCCATGTGGGGGGGCGCTTCGAGCTATCACCCACGGCGCGGGCGTGGTTGGAGACGCATCCCGCTATTCGCATCGGTCTGCCCAACAATGCCCCACCGATGGCGTTCGTGGACGAGGCTGGCGAACCGCGGGGACTCAGCATGGATTTGATCGATCTGCTGAATGAGCGGTTGGAAGGGCGGATCGAAGTGGTGCCGGGGACAAGTGTGGAGCTGGAGGCGTCTCTGCGTGCGGGAGGGCTGGACGTACTGATGGAAATGTCGCCTGCGCCGGGTGATGACCGACTGCTGCACACTAAGCCCTATGCCAATATCCCCAGCGTGATCGTGGGGCGCAAGGGGGCGGAGCAGCATGTGACGCTGGAGAGCCTGAAGAACCGAACGGTGGCGGTGGCGGCCGGGCGGTCGCCGGCCGCGCACCTGCGGCAGCATCGCAAAGAAATCCGGCTGGCCGAATTTGACAACGTGCGCGAGGCGCTAACCGCGGTATCCGCAGGCCAGGCAGAGGCGTTCGTGGGCAGCCGCGCGGTGGCCGCCTGGGTCCTAGCGCGTGACATGCTGACGGATTTGCAGATACAGGGCACGGCCTGGGAGATCGACTCCGTCTCGTCCATTGGGGTGCGGCCGGACCTGCCGGACCTGGCAGAGTTGCTGAATGCGGCACTGGCCTCGCTGCCGACAGAAGCGGTCCAGGGGCTCTATGAGCGCTGGGGTGGCAAAGATTGGCACGCCATGACCGAATTGGCCTGGGTGCAGCTTTCGCCTGAGGAGCGGCAGTGGCTGGAGGAGCACCCGGTGATTTTGGTCGGGAGCAATCCGCGCTGGGCGCCATTGGAATTTACGGACAAGCACGGGCAGTTCCAGGGGGTGGCCTGCGACTATCTCGAGCGGTTTGGCAAAGCTCTGGGGGTGACGTTCCGCCACGTGTCGATCCCCTCGTGGCGGCAGGCCCAGGCCAAGCTGCGCGATGGCGAAATCGACATGCTCAGTTCGCTGAACAAGGCCAGCGCCCGGCGAGTAGAGGTGGAGTTCACGACGCCCTACCAAGCGTTGCCAACGGCCATTTTTACGCACGAGAAGACCCCATACGTGGGTCGGGCCGAGGATTTGAAGGGCATGCGGGTGGCCGCGGTGGTCGGCTATGGCCTGGAACAATATCTCGAGGCCAAGGTGCACGGCCTGAAAGTGGCGACGGTATATGATGTGCCCACGGCGCTGGCCCAGCTCGAATCGGGAGAGCTCGATGCCTTTGTCGGCAGCCTGCTGGTCACGGGGCACTACATTCAAAAGGGCGGGCACGCGCAAATCAAGGTTGGCGGCGAGTTGGATTTTATCTATCAGCCCGCCTTTGCCGTGCGCCGGGACAGTAAAATTTTGACGCAGATCATGTCGAAAGCACTGGCCGGAATCGACGACCAGGAGCAGGCGGCCATTGCTCGCAAATGGATGGCGGTGACCTACGAGAAGCGGATTGATTATCGCAAACTCTATAAGTATGTCGCCGGCTTTCTGGTGCTGCTGGGGCTGTTTATATATTGGAATCGGCGCATGGCAGTGGAGATTCGTCGCCGCAAGGCCGTGGAAGCCTCTCTGTTGAAGAGCGAAGAGGCGTTGGTGGGCGCAAACAAAGAGCTGGAGGCTTTCTCCTACTCGGTCTCGCACGATCTGCGCGCCCCGCTGCGCCACGTGGCTGGCTTTGTGCAGTTGTTGCAGACCAATGCGCAGGGCAAGCTCGATGAAACCGGCGTGCGCTATATCGAGGTGATTGCCAATGCGGCGCAGAAAATGGGCCACCTGATTGATGACTTGCTGTCTTTTTCGCGCACGGGCCGGGCACAGATGCGCATCGAGCCGGTGGCGCTCGGGCCGTTGGTGGATGAATGCCGCCGGGAATTGGAACCGGAGGCCAAGGGACGGCAGATCGAATGGGTGATTGGCGAACTGCCGGAGGTCGCTGCGGACCGTTCGCTGTTGCGCCAGGTCCTCGCCAATCTGCTGGGGAATGCCGTGAAGTATACCGGCAAGCGCGAGCAGGCTCACATCGAGGTGTCCTCGCGCCGGGAGAACGGCGAGATCATCGTCAGTGTGCGCGACAACGGCGCGGGCTTCGACATGAAATACGTGGACAAGCTGTTTGGGGTATTCCAGCGGCTCCACAGCGAAAGCGATTTCGAAGGCACAGGGATCGGGCTGGCGAATATTCGGCGAATCATTGTCCGCCACGGTGGTCGCACCTGGGCCGAAGGCGAGGTGGACAAGGGCGCCACATTCTATTTCAGCCTGCCGGATGCCCCGGCCGGTTCCGCCCAGGAGAAAACACCATGATCGACCGCTATATTCTGCTGGCTGAGGACAATCCCAACGATGCCGAGCTGACCATTGCCGCGCTGCATGCCAGCAATCTGGTGAGTCCCATTCACGTGGTGGCCGACGGCGCCGAGGCGCTGGATTTCCTCTTTTGCCGCGGGGCTTATGAAGGCCGCAAGGGCGGCCCCCCGGCCGTGATCCTGCTGGATTTGAAAATGCCAAAAGTGGATGGGGTGGAAGTGCTGCGCGCGGTGAAGCAGGACCCGGTTCTGTGCATGATTCCCGTGGTGATGCTGACCTCGTCGCGTGAGGAAGCTGACTTGACCCGCAGCTATGCCAGTGGCGCCAACGCTTATGTGGTCAAACCGGTCGAATTTGATGAATTTATGCAGGCGGTCCGCGAAATAGGACTTTTCTGGGGCTTGGTCAATGAACCCTCGCCCGTGCCCGCCGCACCCCTGCCCAACCCCGAACCCTCTTGAAGGAGATTGCCATGAGTCCCGATTCCCCCCCGAAAAAACTCCTCAAAGCCTTGATCGTCGAAGACTCCGAGATCGATGCGCTGCTGCTGACCGAGCAGTTGCGCGCCGGAGGCTACGAGCCGCAGACCCGCCGCGTGGACACCGCTGAGGGGTTGATTGATGCCTTGGAAACCAAGACCTGGGACATCATCTTTTCCGACCACAACATGCCGCAGTTCAACTCGATGGAGGCGCTGGAGATTGTGCGCTCATCGGCCCACGACATCCCCTTCATCATTGTGTCCGGTGCCATTGGGGAGGATGCCGCGGTGGCGGCGATGAAAGCCGGCGCGCAGGACTATCTGATGAAGGGAAATATGGCGCGCCTGGTCGCGGCGACGGCCCGCGAGCTGCACGATGCCCAGGAGCGTCGCGCCCGACGAGTGGCCGAGCGCGCTCTGCTGGCGCAGGAGGAGGAATTTCGCTTGGCGCGTGAAATCCAGCAGCGGCTATTTCCGGCCGGCCCACCCATGCTGCCGGAGTTCGACATTGCCGGTGCGTCGCTACCCGCAACGGCTACGGGCGGCGATTACTTCGATTTCATTTCTACCCGTTCCGGCGAGCTGTTTGTCGTGGTCGGCGACGTGACCGGCCACGGTGTGGGGCCGGCCCTGCTGATGGCCGATGCCCGCGCGTATCTGCGCGCGCTGGCGGTGTCAGATCAACGCTTCGAAGATATTTTGACGCGCGTGCGCAGCCTGATGATTGAAGACCTTGGCTTGGACCATTTCATCACCCTCTTTTTCGCCAAGCTTGATCCTGCCACGGGACTGTGGACTTACATTAATGCTGGGCATCCCCCAGGGTACATCCTCGCCCCGGACGGAACGGTCAAGACCGAGATGATGCCTGGGACCGCCGCGCTAGGCATCGACCGCGAGGAAACTCCGCTGGAAGCCATGCAGCTGACACTGGAAAAAGGCGACTTACTGTTGCTCATCTCCGATGGCATTCCCGAGGCGCGCAATAGTGCGGGGGAGGAGTTTATGGAAGAACGCGTGCTTGAGATCGTCCAGCGCGAACGGGATAAGAGTTCCGCGGAGATCATCAAAATTCTGATGGATGAAGCCCGCCGCTTTGCTCAACCCAAACCTCTGCAGGATGACATGACCGCCGTGGTGCTCAAGTTATGATGCCCGGGGCGCGGGCATCGAGAGGGCGGCGGCGTCTGACCCGCGCGGCGCTATTGCTGCTGGTGCCGCTGCTGCTGACGGGAGTTGTGAACGTTCCGGCGCGGGGGACTCAGCCGCCCCAGACCCCAGCGACTCTTGATCGCCAGCCGGAGATCCGGCTGATCAATCCCGACCGTGATGCGCCAGCGCTGCAGCGTATCGAGGAGTGGCGCGAACGACTCCCCGAGAAATATCAGCACCGCAATAATTTTGCCTGGGCGGTCGCCCGGATCGACGGCCTGGAAAAGACAGAATATTTCGCCCACAGCGGCATTCAGAGTCTGGGCAAAATTTCGGACGAGGCCGCGGCACCGATCGCCGCCATCTCGCTGAGGCCCAAGCATGGGCGCTTTGAGATCCTGTGTGTGAACCATGACGACGAGATCGAAGGCGACAACTGCTGGCCCCGGAACGTGGACACCGAATACAAGATCATCGAAGATATGGCTCGGCATCTGCCCGACACCGCCGTGCGCGGCCGGGTGCGGCTGTATACCGATCTCTATCCCTGCGCGAGCTGCCGCCATGTCATGGGGCAATTCCTTGCCGCCTACACCAACATTCAGATGCAGGTGCTGTACCGCGAGCGCTGACGCGCATGTAAAGGGTTGCGAGAATGAGTTTGGACCCCGGCTCATCCGGAGGATTCGCCCTACCTTAAAATCCGGCAAATCCTGCAAATCCTGTCAAAGAAGACAGGAGCTAAACAGCCGCGGGGCGAGTCAGAATAATGGGCGGTTTAGGCCGATTTAGGTGGTTTTGAGTCGATTTCTCGGTGTTTTGCGCTGTTTTTCATCTTTTCTTGGCTGTTTTGGGCTTATTTTGGCTCTTCGTAGAATTTTATGGTGTGAGTACCTTCCTGAAAAGAAAGAATTCCTCTCGCCAAGAGCGCCAAGATCGCAAAGAAGCTTCCAACAGGGCTCAAACCACTTTGCGATCTTCGCGCTCTTTGCGAGAAAATCTCTTCAGGAAAACGCTGTATTTGCTTGTGGTCATTGAAAGTCATCATTGAATGCAAATCTGCGCGGGTGACATCATTCCGCGATCATTCTTTGATCTGAAAGCTTCTCGAGCATAGAGAAGGTTCCATGAAATTCAGCGGAGAGCCCTTGTTTTCGTGTTTTTTGCAGATTTCGTAGTGTATTTGGTAGCCGATGCTGATTGGCGATTGCCTTGGAAAGAACTGCAGCATTTCACGGGCTGCCTCCTCTTTGCAATTCACGGCCAATTCGCGGGGCGGGTTTTTAGGGTTGATGGACGGGTGGGGCTGGGTGTATCGTTGTGGCCGTACCTACTTTCCATTTGGAGCAAAGGAAAAGCCATGGCCGAAGAACTGCAGCATTTGATCGAACGTATCCGCAAAGAAGGAGTTGAGTCAGGGGAGAAGGCGGCGGATTCGCTGGTGGCGGAGGCAAAAAAGAAGGCGACGGCGCTGGTGGCCGATGCCCAGAAGCAGGCCAAAGACATGGTGGCGAAGGCCGAGAAAGATGCCGAGGCCTTTGCGGCGCGTGGCAGGCAGACGCTGCAACAGGCGGCGCGGGACTTGTTGATCAGCATCAACGGTTCGGTGGGCGACGTGGTTGGCGGCATCGTCGATCAGAAACTGGACCAGGCGCTGACGCCGGAAATCATGGGCCAGATGCTGGTGAAGCTGGCGGAGTCCTATGCCAAGGGTGGGGACCAAGGCGGCATTGTGGCGATGCTGGGCGAAAAGGATGCCGCAGCGCTTAAGGCTTACATGGCCAAAGACTATCAGGACAAGCTGGCGGCGGGCATCCAGATCGAAAGCGCCAAGGACATTTTTAAGGGCTTCCGCGTAGGGGTCAAGGGCGCGCAGGTGTTCCACGACTTTACCAAGGAAGCGATTGCGGAATCGCTGGGGAGCTTTTTGCGCCCGGAATTAGCGGAGATCGTAAAGAAAGCGGCGGAATAGGGCGGGGCGATGGGCGACTACACCTATCTGGTTGCCTCCCTGCCGACGCTGTCGCTGGAGGCACCGCCGCCATTTTCGCCGGAGGAGTTCCGCTTCCGCTGCCAAGGGGTATTGAGCGAGAGCGATCTGACCGAGATGGATGGGATACTGGCGGGCCAGGCGGCAGACGGTCATACGGCGTTCTCGCAGGCGTGGGCGGCGGCAGATGCACAAATCCGCAATACAGCGGCTAAGGTACGCGCGGCCAAGTTGGGGGTGGAAGCCAAGGGATTTCTCCACAGCCATACGGGCTATAGCGTGTGGCTGGACAAGGATGTGAACGAAGCCATGGCCAAGGCTAATCCGCTGGCACGCGAGATGGGGCTGGATGCCGCGCGCTGGAAATTTGTCGATGAGCTGGCGCTGGCGGATGCCTTTGGGCTAACAGCGGTGCTGGCGTTTGCGGTGAAGCTGCGGCTGGTGGCGCGCTGGGTGACTCTGGAGGAAGCGGCGGGGCGTGAGCGGCTGGAAGAACTGGTTTCTCAATTGGAGGAACATGCGGCGTCGAAAGGCGCAGCAGATTTCAACTAACTAAGGCGGACGAAGATGAGCGAAAACGTCGGAACAATCGTGGGAGTCAACGGCAACCTGATCACCGTACACTTTACGCAACCAGTGACGCAGGGCGAGGTGGGCTTTGCCCGCACCGGCGACATTGCGCTGAAGTCGGAAGTGATTCGCATTCGCGGCGACAACGCCGAGATGCAGGTGTTTGAGGACACGACCGGGCTGAAGGTCGGCGATCCGGTGGACTTTTCCGGCAACCTGCTGACGGTGGAACTGGGGCCGGGACTGCTGGCACAGGTCTATGACGGCTTGCAGAATCCGCTGCAGGAGTTGGCAGAGCAGACCGGTTTCTTCCTGCAGCGCGGGACCTACCTCAAGGCGATTGACCGCAAGAAAGAGTGGGACTACACCCCCGTGGCGCGTCAGGGAGACGAGGTGACAGCGGGCGATACGCTGGGCACGGTCCCCGAAGGTATTTTTGCTCACCGCGTAATGGTGCCCTTTAGCATGACGGGCACCTACACCGTGACGGAGACAACGGCCGCTGGCACGTACACCGTGGAGCAGGTGGTGGCGAAGTTGCGCGATGAACAGGGCAATATCCTAGACGTGACCATGGTGCAGCCGTGGCCGGTGAAGGTGCCCATCCAGGCCTATGCCGAGCGGTTGCGGCCGACAGAGCCGCTGGTGACGAAGGTGCGCATCATCGATACGTTCTTCCCGGTGGCGCGCGGCGGCGTCTATTGCATTCCGGGCCCCTTCGGCGCTGGCAAGACAGTGTTGCAGCAGATTACGAGCAAACATGCCGACGTGGATATTGTCGTGATTACTGCCTGCGGCGAGCGCGCCGGTGAAGTGGTTGAGACCCTGCGGGAATTTCCTGAACTGATCGATCCGCGCACCGGCAAGAGCCTGATGGAACGCACGCTTATTATCTGCAACACGTCGTCCATGCCGGTGGCCGCGCGCGAGGCGTCAGTCTACACCGGGGTGACCATTTGCGAATATTACCGCCAGATGGGCCTTAACGTCCTGCTGCTGGCGGATTCGACCAGTCGCTGGGCGCAAGCTCTGCGCGAAATGAGCGGACGCCTCGAGGAAATTCCCGGCGAAGAAGCGTTCCCCGCGTACCTCGAATCCGTGATCGCGGCGTTTTACGAGCGCGGTGGCGTGGTCAAACTGCGCGACGGCTCCCTTGGGTCGGTGACGATCGGCGGGACGGTATCGCCGGCCGGCGGCAACTTTGATGAACCCGTGACGCAAGCGACACTGAAGGTGGTTGGTGCGTTCCACGGTCTGAACCGTGAGCGATCAGATGCTCGGCGCTACCCGGCGTTGCATCCGCTGGACAGTTGGAGCAAGTACCCGGGGGTGGTAGACGCGAAGCAAGTGGCAGCGGCGCGCGCCGTTCTGCACCGCGGCAACGAGGTTGGCCAAATGATGAAGGTGGTCGGTGAAGAAGGCACAAGCATTGAGGACTTTGTGGTCTACCTCAAGAGTGAGTATCTGGACTCGTCCTACTTGCAGCAAGACAGCTTCCATGACATTGACGGCGCGACCAGCGCCGAGCGTCAGCAGTACGTGTTCGCCAAGATCAACGGCATTCTGGGAGCCAAGGTGTTCTTCCCCGATAAAGACGCGGCGCGCAAATGGTTCCTCCAACTGACGTCGGTGACGAAGGATTGGAACCGGGTGGAGATGGACACGGAAGAATTCAAGCAACTGGAGCAGCGTCTGGACGGCATGCTCGCGGAGGTGTCGGAACATGCATAAGGTTTATCATCGCATCGAGCAAATTGCCGGCAACGTCATTACGGTGAGCGCCGAAGGCATCACGAATGGCGAGTTGGCTCAGGTGGTCGGCACCCTCGGGGTTTCGCTGGCGCAGGTGATTCGCCTGGAGCGCGACAAGGTATTCTTGCAGGTGTTCGCGGGCAGCCGGGGCATTGCAACCGATGGCCAAGTTCGGTTTCTCGGGCACAAAATGGATATTTCGTTCACGGAGGCCCTGCTGGGGCGGGTATTCAACGGGTCGGGCCAGCCGCGCGATAATGGACCGGTGCTGGATGAAAACCGCATTGCCATCGGCGGGCCGTCGGTCAATCCTGCCAAGCGCATCATTCCGCGCAAAATGGTGCGTACCGGTATCCCCATGATCGATATTTTTAATTCATTGGTGGAGTCGCAGAAGCTGCCGATTTTTTCGGCGGCGGGCGAACCCTACAACGAGTTGCTCGCACGCATTGCGCTGCAAGCCGAGGTGGACATTATCATTCTGGGCGGCATGGGGTTGAAACACGACGACTATTTGCAGTTCCGTGACACGCTCGAAGAGAACGGGGCGCTGTCGCGCTCGATCCTTTTCGTTCATACGGCGGCAGATCCGACGGTGGAGTGCCAGATGGTGCCGGATATCGCGCTGGCGGTGGCGGAGCAGTTTGCGTTGCAGAACAAGCGCGTGCTGGTGCTGCTGACGGACATGACGAGCTTTGCTGACGCGCTGAAGGAAATCGCGATCACGATGGAGCAAATTCCGTCGAACCGCGGATATCCCGGCGACCTGTATTCGCAGTTGGCCTCACGTTACGAGAAAGCGGTGGACTTCGAAGGGGCGGGGTCGATCACTATCCTGGCGGTAACGACAATGCCCGGCGATGACGTGACTCATCCGGTGCCAGACAACACGGGGTACATCACGGAGGGCCAGTTTTATTTGCGCAATGGGCGTATCGAGCCATTCGGCTCGCTCTCGCGCCTGAAGCAGCAGGTCAACGGCAGAACCCGGGACGATCATCGCGCGGTGATGACGACCATGATTCAACTCTACGCGTCCTACAAGGAGACGCTGGAAAAGCAGTCGATGGGCTTTCGCATGAGCGCGTGGGATAACAAGCTGCTGATCTATGGCGACCGTTTTGAAAAAGAAATGATGGACTTGACCGTCAACATTCCGCTGGAAGCCGCGTTGGATCTTGGTTGGCAGATCATGGCCGACTGCTTCGAGCCGGAAGAGACCGGCGTGTCCTCCAAGCTGATTGAACAGTTCTGGCCGACAACGGCTGAGAAGGCCGAGAAGAAGGCCCAAGCCGCCCCGGCAACGGTGCCGGCGGAGTAGGCGGAGCGGGCCATGGCCAAGATCAAGAATACCAAGACCGAGCTGAAAGCGCAGCGCGACGCGCTGAAGCGCTATCAGCGTTATCTGCCCACGTTGCAGCTCAAGAAGCAGCAACTGCAGATGGAGATTCGGTTGGTAGAGCAGCGCGTGGCAGAGAAGAAGGCCGAGGAAGAAGCCGCGCGCGGCGCGCTGGCCGACTGGGTCAAATTGTATTCCGAACCGCTGGACTACCTCTCGTGGCTGAGGGTGGAATCCATCGAGGTCGAAGCCGGTAATATTGCCGGCGTGGCGGTGCGCACCCTGCGCGAAATCCGTTTCCAGCGCACGGCCCCCGATTTGTGGGCGACACCGGCGTGGTTGGATGAAGGACTCTCCACGTTGGAAACACTGTTCCGGTTGCGCATCGAGCGGCGACTGCTCGAAGAGCAACTGCGACTGCTGGCGGAGGAGCTGCGCACCACCAGTCAGCGCGTGAATTTATTTGAAAAGATCAAGATTCCCGAGTGTGCCGATAACATCCGGCGTATTCGCATCTTCTTGGGCGACGAGAATACTGGTGCCGTGGTGCGCTCCAAGATCGCCAAGGGCAAGGCCGTGAAGAAAGCGGCGGCAGCCGAAGCGGCGGCGAAGGGGACAGCGGCATGATTGTCCAAATGAAAAAGGTGACGGTGCTGGGACTGGCCCACGACCGGGCAGCGACCCTTGAAGCATTGCGCGACCTGGGGGTATTGCATGTTAAGCCGGTGGTGCCCCCGGCGGGGACGGGTCTCGAGCAAGCCCGCGAAAAAACGATGGGACTGCGACAGCTACTCAACGCGCTGCCGACGAGCTCAGATGCTCCGCCCAGTGACCGCCATGTCCGGGTGGTGATTGCGGAGATCAGCGAATTGCTCAATGACCGCAAGGAATGGCAGGATCGACTGGATTCGCTGAAAGCCGAGATAGCCCGCGTGGCACCTTTTGGCTCCTTCGACCCTACGGCGGTGGAGGATCTGGCGAAGAAGGGCGTGGTGCTCAAGCTGTATCGCGCCCCGGCCAAATCCATGTTGCCGCTGCCCGATGGGGTGACAGCGCAAAAGCTGGCCGTGGTCAAGGCCGATGCCTATTGGGTGTTGTCCGCCAACGCCCCCTTCGAATGGGCAGGAGCCGAAGAACAGCGTTTGCCGGATGATTCGCTGGCGGATATGGAATCGGAAGCCGCCTCCCTGCGCGCTGGTTTGGCTGGCGTTGAGGTCCAACTGGAAAAACTGGCTGCCGACCGGCCATTGGTGGAGGCGCGGCTGGCCGAGGCCGAGGCCGAATTGAAGTTGCAAGAAGTCCGCGCAGGCATGGGATCCGCTGAGGCCATTGCCTATGTGCAGGGGTTTGTTCCTGCAGGGGATGTGGACCCGATCCGTGCCGCCGCCGCTGATCAAGGCTGGGGGCTGGTGGTAGAAGATCCCGGGCCGCAGGATGACGTACCCGTCAAACTGCGCCAGCCAGCGTGGGCCAAGCCTGTCCAGGCCGTGTTCGACGGCATCAATATCCTGCCGGGTTATCTCGAGGCCGATATCAGTGTGGTGTTCATGCTGTTTTTCTCGGTGTTCTTTGCCATGATCATCGGCGATGCTGGTTATGGGGCGTTGTTTTTGGTATTGACGCTGCTGTTTCGCAAAAAACTACCCAAAAATGCCGCAAATCTGCTGATCATCACCAGCGCCTGCACCATTGCCTGGGGGCTGGTCAGCGGGTCGGTTTTTGGCATTTCTCCGGACTTCCTGCAGACGACCTTCTTTGCGAAACTCTGGATTCCTTTTCTGGACCCTCTCAAGGAACGCACGGCTCAGAACATCATGGGCATGTGCTTCTTGATCGGCGCCATCCAGCTTTCCATCGGGCATTTGTGGAATGTGGTGGATCTGATCGGACAGCGCAGCCTCAAGGCCCTCGAACAGTTTGGCTGGACGCTGACGACGTGGTACATGTTTTTTCTGGCCGACAACATGGTCATCGCCGGTAACATGGCCCGCTATCTCGGCAGCCCGGCGGCACTGAAGCCATTCACGGGGTCGATCGCAGACTATGTTGCGCTGGGCGGCGTGGTTTTGATCATCCTATTTATGATGAAGCCGAGCGAGATCAAGGATAATTGGTTCAATTTGGCGTTGCTGCCGCTGAATCTGATCAGCAATTTTACCGACGTGGTGTCCTATGTGCGTTTATATGCGGTGGGGACGGCGGGCTTTGCGGTGGCATTTGCCTTCAACACCATGATTTTTGGCGGCAAGGTTACGCTGCTGAGCGGTCTGATTGGTGCCGTGCTGGCGTTTCTCGCACATACGCTAAACATTCTGTTATGCGTCATGGGTGTGCTGGTGCACGGCATCCGCCTCAATACGCTGGAATTTTCGAATCACAAGGGCATTTCATGGAGTGGGGCACCGTACCGCCCCTTTGCCAAACAGGACACGGCGGCCTAGCGCTGTTGCCGACAATGTAAAATAGAGGGCGAAAGCACCGAAAATCGAGGAGAAGAAAATGGATGCAAACATGATGATGGCATTGGCCAAGGCCGGCGGACTAGCGGCCCTGGGCGTAGCGGCAATTGGATCGGCGATCGGGTCGGGGGTGGCAGGAGCGGCGGCGATTGGCGCGTGGAAAAAGTGCTACGCCCAAAGCAAAGCCGCGCCTTTTATCCTGATTACCTTTATTGGTGCGCCCTTGTCCCAGACCATTTACGGCATGATCCTGATGAACACGATCGGCGGGAAGTTGATCGTGACAGACACCAACACGCTGGAAATGGCGACGGCTTGGGCGTCAACCAACTGGGCGGCCTGCCTGCTGGCGGGCATTTGCGGTGGTCTGGGCATTTGCTTCTCAGCTTGGTACCAGGGCAAAGCCGGCGCGGCGGGGGCGGATGCACTGGCCGAGACCGGCCAGGGCTTCGGTAACTACCTGATGACGCTGGGCGTGGTGGAAACCGTCGCGCTGTTCGTGCTGGTTTTCAGTATGATGGGCCTGGGCTGATTCTAACGCCCACCGACTGCGGCAACCGCCCTTTCTACAAGAAGGGGCGGTTTGCCTTTAGGAGATGGAATGGGGGAAGAAGGGAATGATGGGGCTGAATCTGAACTCAAGAACTCATGAAGATCAATCGGTTGATTTCTCGCCAGGTACGCCAAGCACGCCACGGGAAAAAGTGAGGAGAAGACAATATCCATTGTACGGATAAATGGCTTTTTGTAGCGTGGACCTCTGGTCCGCGCACCGGGGCGGAAAGAGCATGTGGGCCGAAAGAGAAAAGAGGCGCGCAGCGGAGCTACACGCTACGAAGACTGGGGCTGAATCTGAACTCAAGAACTCAGGAAAGAATAACGGTGAAGATAAACTACGAAAAGGAGACGGCTTTCCTGTAGGTGCGCCCGCTGGGCGCGCCTGATTGGGAAAGCGGCGAACAGCCGAATATCCACCACGGATAGGGGAAGGGGCTCCCCGTAGCGTGGACCTCTGGTCCGCGCCGAGCAGAAGAAGCCGTGCAACAGAACTGGAAGATGCGCGGACCGGGAGGTCCACGCTACGAGAGCCTCGTTTTCCACAGTGTGGTCCCGCATGCGCGGGATCTTCCATAGCGTGGAAAAATCGCAAAATAGTTTTCCATAGCGTGGAAAACTCTATGCCAGGAGATTTCCGGAGGGACAGCCTGTCCACTGTGGCGGAGCCTTCGTGCCGTCCGGGATAGGGAACAGAAATGCCAGATAAAAAGCTACGGATTTCACGCTTGCCCGCCGTGGAGGGGATTTCACGGATGGGAAACCAATCTAGATGTTGAAAAGTCGATTGATTCCGAGAAACGAGAAAGCAGGGTCTTTGGTGTTGGTGCGAGTCGAAAGCCGCGAGCAGATCGCGGCCGTCGCGGCGCTGGCGCGCGAAACCTGGACCCAGCACTACACGCCGCTCATCGGTGCTGCGCAAGTGGCCTACATGCTGGAGCGCTTCCAGAGCGCGGAGGCCATTGCACAGCAAATCGAGACAGAAGGCTACGAGTACTATCTCGAGCCGGGGGCGGGCTATCTCGCCTTGGTGCCTGATTTGGCCGCGCGCCGTGTATTGCTCAGTAAGATTTATGTGCGGGAAGACCGTCGCCGTACGGGGCTGGGGCGGACCATGGTGGAGTGGGCCCAAACGCGCAGCGCCCAACTAGGTTGCCGCGAACTATGGCTGACCGTCAACAAACACAACTCGGGTTCCATCGCATTCTACGAACGCATGGGATTTGCCAAGACCGGACCGCTGGTCACCGACATCGGTAACGGCTTTGTAATGGACGACTGGCGGATGGCGAAGATCGTCGAGATCGGGCGCACCTCGTGCCAACAAAAGGTTTGATGACCAGACTGTATTCGACGTATACTCCCACCTTGATTTTCAACCGCTCCCTCTCTTCTCACGGAGGAGGGGAAAAGAATAGGATAATGGTTAATTTATGATCCAGAATAAGAAAATATTCATTACCGGCGGCGCAGGTTTCATCGGGTCAACGTTGATTGGGCGGCTGGTCGAGCACAACCAGATCGTGGCGTACGACAACCTGGCGCGCAATGCCCTGCAGACCAAGCCGTGGAAGGATCATAAGAATCTCCAACTGGTCGTGGGGGACGTGCTGGACTACGACCATCTGGCCAAGTCCATGGCGGGCGCCGACGTTGTGGTCCACTGCGCGGCTATTGCCGGAATCGACACAGTGGTGAAAAACCCGGTGGCGACCATGCGCGTGAACATGGTGGGATCGGCCAACATGCTGGAAGCGGCTGCCAAACTGGACCATTGCGACCGCGTGGTTTGCTTCTCCACCAGCGAAGTATTCGGCACCACGGCCTTCCGGTCGTCGGAACTGGACAAGACGTCGATCGGCGTGGTCGGCGAGGCCCGGTGGACCTACGCCGTCAGCAAACTGGCCGAGGAGCACCTGGCCATCGCGTATTACCAGCACCAAGGGCTGCCGGTCGCCGTCGTCCGCCCCTTCAACGTCTATGGGCCGGGCCAGGTGGGCGAAGGTGCGCTGCGCACGTTCATCCAGCGAGCGCTGAAAAACGAGCCGATTCAAATCAATGGCGATGGCACGCAGATCCGCGCGTGGTGCTACGTCGACGACATGGTGCGCGGCACCTTGTTGTGCATGGAGCACCCGAAGGCGATTGGTGAATCATTCAACATCGGCAACCAGCGCGCGATCACGACGATCTACGGATTGGCCAACACGGTGATTCGGGTGCTGAACTCGAATTCCAAGATCGAATTCGTCTACAAGGATTACGCCGACGTCGAGCTGCGCATTCCGAACGTGTCCAAGGCGCGGGATCTAATCGGTTTCGAGTCCGAGGTGGATCTGGACGAGGGCATCCGGCGTACGGCGGAATCCTATCGGACGGCAAGCTAGGGAGACCGAATGACGGCCGCGCCTGAACCCTCGCTCCCGCGTGGCATTTCTGTGGCCATTATGGCCTATAACGAGGCCCCCAGCCTTGAGCGAGTGGTGGGCGAAATCCGCGACGAGCTGTTGCGGCTGGGGGCGGAGTACGAGATCGTGATCATCAACGACGGCAGCACGGATGGTAGCCGAGAAATTGCGGATCGCTTGGCGCACGACGTCGCAGGGGTGCGAGTGGTTCATCATCCGGTGAATCTGGGGTTGGGCGCGGTCTATCGCGAAGCGTTCCGCTGCGGGACGAAGGAACTGGCGACGGCGTTTCCCGCCGACGGGCAGTTCGAACCCTCCATCATTGGACAGTTCATGCGACGCTTCGACGAAGCGGATATGGTATTGGGGTATATACCAGAATACCGCAAGAACCGGTCGTTCGTGGCGCGGACGTTCTCTTGGGGTGAACGAGGCCTCTACAAGATCCTTTTTGGTTCTTTCCCTGATTTCCAGGGGATCATGATGTTTCGCCGCGCGCTGGTGGATACGGTGCCCCTGACATCGACTGGTCGGGGCTGGATGATCCAAATGGAGTTGATCCTTCGATTCCTAAAAAAAGGATACCGGGTCGTCAGCGAACCGACGGGCATTCGAGCACGCATGAGTGGCGAGTCCAAGGTGATGAACCTACGGTCTATCCTGTCCAACCTGCGCCAGGTCTTCGAACTTCGCTGGCACCTGTGGAAATCCAACGAGGTTTCTTTAACAAATTCCAGATAGCCATGGCTCGCTCTTCCCTGAAATCCTGGGTTGGCTTGGCGCTGAGTTTGTTGTTTTTGAGTTTGGCTCTGCGGAACGTGGAGTGGGCGGGGGTGTGGGCCTCTTGGCGAGCCGCCCGGCTGGATTTGCTGCTGCTTGGCGCGGCACTTCTGGTCTGCAGTTGGGGTGTGGCGGCCATTCGTTGGCGCATCTTGCTGTCGTCAGTGCCTGGGCTTCGAATTCGCGATGCGTTCGCTTATATCTCCATCGGCTATCTGGCCAACACCGTGTTGCCGTTGCGGCTGGGCGATCTGGCCCGCGCCAGCCTGATCGGCCGCAAGAAGAACATCGGCATTAGTCGGGCGCTGGGCAGCATCGCCATCGAACGGCTGATGGACATTCTGATGCTAGTGGCACTGACGCTGGTCCTGATGCGCGTGCTCGTTATTCCGGCCCCGATTCAGGCGGGCCTGACGGGCATGGTGGCGGCCGGTCTGGTCGGTCTGGTCGGCCTGATGGCAGTTTCTCTGAACCGGAAGCATTTGCCGCGGCTGACCGCTTGGTTGGCCAAGATCATGCCGCACCGCTTGGCCGACCGCGTACTTACGCTGCTGGGGAATTTCTCTTCGGGTGCCGACGTGCTTCATCACCCGGCGGGCTTTTTGTCAGTGGTCGGCCTTTCGGCTGGCGTTTGGTTGATCACCGGCTTGGCCACATTGGCCTGGGTGATGGCGTTCCATCTGGACGTACCGTGGTACGCTGGATTTTTCGTTCTGGTGATGGTCAATCTCGGATCAGCCATTCCGTCGTCGCCCGGTTATATCGGCGTCTACCATTATCTGGCCATGCTGGCGCTTTCCTTGTGGACGGGTGACCGAAGCGCGGCGCTGGCGTATGCGATCGGCACCCACGCGCTGAACATGTTGGCGAACGTAGGAATCGGTTCGTTCTTCCTGGCGCGCGAAGGGGTGTCGTTGCACAGCCTGAAGGCGGCGGCATGAAAGCCGGAAGCGCCACGGATTTTTCCGCGGATTCCTCTCCGGAACGGCTCCGGCTAGGCTGGGGGCTGATCCTGTTTATTCTCATGCTGCAATTTGTTTCTCGCTACCTGCCCTCGCCGGGGGCGGTCTGGGTGGCCGACGATTGGGCCAACGCCGCCCGGAGTTCGCTCTATGCCTCGACGGCCGAGGCCGCGTGGACCGGTCTGCAGGATCCGAACCGTCCGCTTAGCATGCTGGCAGTGGAGGTCGGATATCGGCTGTTCGGGGACAGGGCCTGGATTTGGACGCTCGTGTCGCTGGCCGGCAATTCGCTGCTGCTGCTGGCGATCCTGAAAATGGTGTTCGAATTGACCGGACGGCGCTGGGCGACGGCTGCCACGGGGGTTATTTTTGCGTTACTGCCGAATTTGACGGAGACCTATCACTGGTCGACGCAGGTGCTAAACGAGGTGGCCTGCGGATTGGTGCCGTATGCCTTGAGCGGATGGCTGTGGGTGGCCTATATGCGCCGAGGCGGAATCTGGCGCCTTGCGCTTTCCACGCTGACTTATGGCGTGGGTTTGTTTTCGTATGAGGCCGGGATTCTGCTGCCGGCGGCCTATCTGGTTCTGCTTCCTTGGAAGAAGGCTCCGCTGAAAAGCCTGTTGCGAATCGCGCCGATCGGAGCGGCGGGTATTTTGTATCTGGCCTGGCGCGGCACGAATGCCTTTGGCTTGAACCAAGCGATTTACTATCCACCCCACATGCAGATCGGCCCTTCGCTATACGGGATTGTCATAAACACCTGGAACCTTCTCCAGTGGTGGATCGGCGATCACATGGTGGGGTCCATGCTGAACGGATTCGAGGCGTTTGCTTCGGTCTCGTTGTGGACCCGGCGTTTCCTTTTCGCGGCCAATTGTGGCGTTGCCGTTTTGATCGGATGGGGTTTGCGGAGGCTGAGCGCCGCAGACAAGAAAGAGGACAAGAACCATCCGTTCAGCGGGAGGCAAGTGGCGCTGTTCGGCTTGATTTGGACCGGTGCGTCCATGGCCGTCAGTTTGGTTTCGTATGCGGCGCCGCGACTGAACGTGCTCCCGGCCATTGGGATCAGTCTCTTGGCGGCTCTGGCGCTGGAACGGGTTCCCTTCCGTCTCTGGGCTCCGCTTCTTCTGGTGCCGACCATCCTTGCACTGGTTTCCAACCAGGGAACGGCCGAAAATTTCCGCCAGGCGGGCCACTGGAATCGGGCAATAAATTCCCACCTCCAGCAGACCGCAGACGAATGGCGCGGTAAGGAATTCCTCCTGTTCGACACGCAGAGTTTACGGCAGCGGCAAGCGCCGGGGCTGTTGCGGCCGGTTAACGAAGATCAAGCCACCTGGGCCAATTATGGAAACGCCCCGCTGGCCCGCGGGTTTAGCTTCGGGGGCATGGTGCAGTTGATCACCAAGTCGAAAAACCCCCGAATTCAAGTACTGCATGATGTCGAATACGGGGCGCGGATCAAAGGGGATCAACTGATCTGGCATAATCGCTATGATCCTTCCCGGCCTCACACCAACTCCATGGCCGACGTGTTCGTCGTCGACTGTCTCACGGTGGGACAATCCCGGCCGTGAGAAATGTCAGCGCGGCGGGAGCCGTTCGCAATTGAGGTTGAGGAAGGCGTCGCGCCAGGAGTAGAAGCGCAGGAGGGTGTTGTCGCGGAAATCGAGGGTGTAGGGGGGGCGTCGAGGGCTTTGAAGCGTGTAGATGGAACCCGCTCGTCAATTAGGCGATCTTGGATCAGAGATCAAGCAGGTGCTCGGCGAAAGCAATCAACTGAGTACGGCGAACCAAGCGGTCACGTACCGCGACGTAAAAAGAGAGATGGTAACCATTGATGGGGGGGGGCGTCATGGTGAAATGGTCTGACATGCGCAGGGCTGAACTCGGTTGCTGTAAACTTTGGCTGCAATCAACAAGCGGCAACCCCTTGCTTACGTAGGCGTGACCGATTTGCTCCCTATGATTATTTTATCTTATAATATTTTGTGAATCCCACACGGCGAGGCTTCGATCTGGTCGCCCGGACGCCGCCGGCCAAGAAATCACCTCTAGTGGTTCTCCAAAGGGAAAAGGTGCTTGGCACAAATTCAAAGGACGATGATCTCCCAGCGCCGTATCCCAGTTTCGGTTCAACAAGGGATGGTGCGTGAACGAAATCATCTTGTATCCTCTGTCAAAGACGCGTTCAAGAATACGCAGGGCTTCGCGGAACGGGATCCACTCTAAATATTCCGGACAGAGAAACAAATCTCCTTGAGGAAGGTCTGAATAGAGCAAGTGGATCTGTCGGAGGGTGCGTCGATCCGATCCCAGAGCTTTTTTCTGTTGCTTCAAAACTGCGCGTGACGGGGAGCCCCCTACATAACGGATGTCTTCGGGAAGCGCTCCGCCGCTGAGGACACTCCCCGGCACCTCGACTATTCTTTTGATCCCATTTATTTTGATGAACGGTGCGAGCCGGTCCAAGGCCCGATTTCCAGCCTCTGGATTTTCTTCGACCAGCTTGTCAAATAATTCTTCGTGAGCATGCCGAACCATATGCCGAAAATAGAGGTCTTTGCACTTTCTTTGGTAGAACGGCTGCTTTTGTGGAATGGGAACCTTCCCTTGTCGACTATGTATGGCCGGAGCATCAGTTCGCCAGGATCCCTCATAATGAAGTTTCATCATGCGACGGCTATCCGCCAGCCCCACGACTTCTACGGTTGCATCATTCTTGCCAAATTGGTCATATCCCGTGCTGGCCGCCGCATTGCCGGCAATGAACAGGATGTCATAGTCTCGCGTCGGGGTATGCTGCCGTAGGCGCGCCAGCAGAAATTGAATCATTTGCTTGATAAATCCGGCACCCTTCACGGCTGAAAAAACTTGGGTCGATATCCGCTTAGCTTCTTCCGGTTCCCCGCGCCGGATCGGTTCGATCAGGGCTTTTTGGCATTGATCTTCCGATAAATCGAATTCCGTGAACAGGCGAACGCCTTTCCCCGCAGCCGGCAAAAACGACTCCATCCGGACCAGCGGTGTCGTATTCATTTGCCAGTAGATGCCGCCATGATGATGGACCACCACCCAACGCAACATATCCACCATCATCACGGGGCGTGACACAGTCTGCAAGGTTGCCCAGATATCAGGGTAATGTTCTTCGCAAAGCGCCATGGCCTTCGGATAGGTCCAAAGCCGCACATCCATTTCTGGCGCGTAGGCGCGCATCGCGTCATACGGGGCGTGATCAAAATCGTTGGCGTCCGCTTTGAGCCTCTGGTCCGGACCCCAGGGGAAATACAGCATATGGACCAAGTGTGGCGTCACGAGAACCCCAACATCTGCACGATCCTCGTAAGCGCTCGCGGGCGCCTAACATCCCGGTTCATAACTGGCCCTTGGAGTGTTTAGTTTGCCATTCTAACCAGATCGCCTCGAAAAGGCGTTGTGCCGCACCACCCGCTTCGTACCGATGGAACAATATTTTCAATGCCTGCATGTCGTGATCTGGCTCGGACTCGCCCAGCGTCCGGTTCATGTTCTCCGCCAACGAATCAAGCTCTGTATGAATGTACTTTCCCAAAAGTCGCTGATAATCGAAGTAGGGGAATCCCCTGCGGGATTCATACTCATCGATGTCCGGACAATACAACCCCATGGGCCGCAGGAGCAGAAGCCAGTCAATAATCACACTGGAATAGTCTGAAATGAGATAATCGGCCGCCGCCATGAGATGCTCGATAGAAAGGTCTAGGTCCGTCGCCAAGAAATATGGTGGTCGCAGCCGACCCTTGTAGTGCATCCGGACAGCAGGATGAGGGGCCACTACCATGCAGGCCTTGTGCCGCTCAAGGCTGTCTCGGATCTGCTCCGACTGGACAATGGAGTCGTCAAAATTCGGGTCGGCAAAATATCCAGACAAGGTAGGGTTAGCTGCATCTCGAAAGGTGGGTGCATAGAGTACCATTTTTTGGTATTTATTCCCCAGCTTTTGTCGTACGTCGGGCCTGTCCGGATCAACCAGACCATCGGTCTTGGGCTCTCCCGTACATAATACTTCCCCCCCTGCAGGAAAAGCTCTATGCATGATTTCCTGAGTGAAGGGACTAGTGGCAATACAACAGTCTGCTCCTTGATTTCCGGGAGGCTGCAAGGTACTTTGCGCGCCGATCGCCTTGATCGGCATGCCATGCCAGGTCAATACCCGCAGGGCACGGGCATAGCCTGAGATGAAGGGTTCGGACGAGGGGTACCCGCCGATGAAAACCGCGGCCGCACGGCGGGCCAAGCAGCGGGCCGGCCAACTACCCTGAACGACCCAAGGCAATTGATCGTGCACAAGGGAGTAGCGAGTTTGTCTTGAAGCCAGGCCCAAGCCGCACACCTCCGGTCGGCTATGGACATATCGCAAGAAATAATAGGCATTGCCAATGTACTGCCCCGTGTGGGAGGCGATGAGGAATACTGGTTTGCGAGTAAAAAGCGCCCGCAAAAAGTGCTTTAGGCCAATCGCCTTGAACTTGGTTTCCACATATACCCGGCGCAGGGCGATACGCAAACGGCTGAAAATGAGGCTGGCTTTAGTCATATTTTTTCGCTGCAACGAGTTCCATTGTCCAAACAGCCAAGATCACTTCAAATTCACGATTTTATCCAAAATGCTGATTAGGTCTTTTATGTCGCCCTGCCCGAGTTTCTCGATCAAAGCCTGCGCCGTTTGCAAGCGGCTCAACTCCGTTTTCAACTGTGAGCTGGAAATGTGGGGCGTTCGTTCCAGATACACCACTTCGCAATACGGAGCGAGAAAATCGAATTTTCCGTTCCAGTCGTCGCCCATTACAAACGTATTGATTTGATGTTTTTGAATATCCCCTGTTTTTTGTTCCCAGGCGGTTTCTGGAATCACAACGTCCACATAGCGGAGACTTTTCACAATCTCCATACGTTCCGCAAAGGGCAGGATGGTTTTCTTGCCCTTAAGGGCATTAAACTCATCCGTGGATACCGCCACCGTCAGATGGTTGCCCAACTCTCGCGCCCGCCGCAGCAGATTGATGTGCCCGACATGGAGCAAATCGAAGGTGCCGTATGTAATGACTTTTTTCATGGCTTGTACTTGCTTATCCTACCGGAGACATATGCTTCGGAACGTCGTCTGGCAGGCGTCCCTGTGGTTTTGGTTCAATCACATACACTAGACCCCAGGCAAATAACCCCGGCATTTTCTTCCAAGGCAAATGCTGGCCACCATATTGACCATAAATTCCGACGACCTCCCCACCCAGATGGCGTACCCATTCATGGAAGTCCTTCACGGTCCAGAACCGCACATACTCCTTCATATGCAATACAATCATCGTGATGGGGAACCGGCCAAAAAGAGCCAATCGGGCACGACAACGCAAGCACCCCACATTGGGCATGGAAACGATCAGTTTTTTTCGTACATGCCGGAGCATTTCAGACATCATGGCTTCGGCTTCTGGGACATGCTCCAGAACTTCGAAACAGGTCATATAATCATAATCCTGAGGTAGCGTTTGCCGGGTCAGATCAGCAACCCGGGCAGGAAACCCCCGCTTATGAGTTCGTTCAACGGCGACCTCAGATATGTCGATAGCTTCTATTTTTAGATTGGGTTTCTGGCCCTGCAAATAAGTCAGAAATTCGCCGGAACCGCACCCAATTTCTAGTAGACTACCTTCATCCTCGATTTGAGTTTCTGCAATGCGCCAGCGGTTTAAGATAGTCTTGATATCTCCCCGGATTCTCCAGTATTGATCGTAGTCCTTGTGGAAGTTGTTGAGGGGTGCCGGACTCGTTAGGTACTTCCACCAATTTCCAAAATCAGGATAACGAATTTTCCAATACAGTTGTAAAATAGGACGAGGCACAAGTTTTTTAATTTTACTTTTTATAGCCACGGTGATTGCCTGCAGACCAATTGAGTAATTTGCATTCTATTCCTTGTAGCCAGACAAAATCGAAAGGCCTTACTATTTACGCTGCTATTTTTCATGACTAAATCTTTTGTTCAGAATCCCGAATAATCCTATATTGGTCGAGATTATATTAGTTTATCGTACAGTGGTTGAGACTCAATCTCACCCCCACAGATTAGTAGCGAGACCCTGCTTCTCGTGATCGGCGAGGTGTGTATACTACCGATTTTGGGGCTGCCGTACGCGGAAATCTGTTATCGTTTTACCTTGGGTCATGCGGGCGACTACAGATCGGGCAGGTGGTTGCGGTTGAGGTTGAGGAAGGCGTTGCGCCAGGGGTAGAAGCGCAGGAGGGTATCGTCGCGGTGGCCGAGGGTGCAGAGGGCGGCGTAGAGGGCTTCGACGGTGGCGAGGCCGGCATCGGGGTCGGTGTGGATCTTCGAGTGGCGGGGGTAGGCGGTTTGCCAGCCGGGGGGGATGGAGCGGGTTTCGACGGGTTCCACCGCGCGGCGCATTTTGGCGGCGTGCCGCCAATTGGCATCGAGCAGCAGGAGGGGGTGGTGGGCATCGGCAGGCGTGAGGGGGGGGGCATCGGGTGCCAGCAGTAGATGATGGGACAGGTCGGGTTTCTGCTTTAGTGGGTAGGACTGAAATTCGATCCCGGGGGATCCCCGCAGG